>JAFMHC010000036.1 GCA_017854775.1 Gammaproteobacteria bacterium
GCTATTTGCGTTCATACGCCAGCAATGTATCTACAAATCCCGGCTTACTTAAACGAAGCGTGTCAGTTTCAGCATCGTATTTCATTTTAAGAAACATATCAAAACCTTGAAACGAAGCGTCTAGGGAATAAGCGCCGCTTTTACCTTTCTGCCAAGTTCCTTGAATTGCAGTGCCGGTATGATCGGTCATTCGAAAACTACCGCCTGAGGAAAGATTGGCTGTCATGAGAGGCTTATCTTTATTAAACCATGAACCTACTGGGCTGCCTTTTGATTGCTCTGACTCTGTACTTGAAGACTTAATATTGTTCTTGATACTGGTCTGCGTATCGGCTTTGCACTTAGTTGATGAGTAAACAATCTTGTTGTTATTGTCTTTGCATTTATAAACTTGTGCTTTTAATTCCATTGATGCCAAGCTGATGGCTACGCATATTATGGTCAATACTGTTTTCATATTTATAGTCGTCGCTTCCGTATTAGATCTCACAACAGTATAAAATGATTTTGCTTATGTTACCCACGTTTAAAAACCGTTAAGCAACTATGACGATCCTGTATGTGTTGGAGGCTCAGTGGTGACAACAAAATGTCAGATGGTGTTAGTAATAATTACTGTACACTAATTGTTTTTAAAACCAAGATAAAATCTAAGAGTACACTATGACTATTCATCTAGAACTCATACCAATTATTTCGATATTGGCTGGAGTATTAATTTTGATTCGGCCGAAAATATTGAGTTTCGTCGTCGCTGTCTACTTGATAGCCGTTGGTGTGATCCAGCTTTTAGGCATCCATATATAATTGTATGGATGATGAACAAAAAGAATTTATGGCGGTTGCCCTGTTTTGGAAGTCTAAGAAAGGCTACAAAGACGACTGGCTCTATATGATTTGGAGCAAGCGGTTTCGCAAAGAGGCTTACCCAGGTGATGATGTTATTTTTCAAATAAAAAGAGCAAACCCCAGCCAAAATATGAGCGAAATAGCCGCATTTAAAAAATGGCTTAATAAGAAAAGAAAGCCCGCGCGGAATTGAAAAGTGTGAAGTGATTTCAGGCTCTGGGTTGTTTGCCGATCAATAGGCAAGAGTCTTTCACAGGATTGAATCGTAAGAGCTTGAATCCAGTTTGGCACTGTAAAAATCGAGCGTAGAGTAAGCTGGAGGGCTGGCTTTAGCTTTTAAAAAAGGCAAAATCATACTCAAACCGGACGTTGCGCAGACGAAGCAATCTGCGTTTTTAAATAGGCCCTTCCGCTTTTAATTGTCACTTCATAAAGGTGACAATATCTATACGCGTTTAAGAAAGGAGGGCTGGTGTTATCGATGATCGAAACCCTGGCGTGACTGAACCGTCGGACGCTGGTAGTGTTGGACATACCTTTGTATCATTTTAAATGACGACTATTAATGAATTCAGTTGTAAAATATATTTTGGTATTTACGTTAGGCGCTATTTTATCAATCTCATTTTTAGTCGGTTTGGGGCGATATTATGAAGCTATAGATTATGACTCTGGGGGATTTTACGAAGCAAGGTTGCTGGAGAAAACTTTTAAAGAAGCTTATTGCAACGGGGGCTATACAGCTAAGACTATAACGCAGCTTAACTCGTTAGCGCTTTTGTACACATCCATGTCAGAAGACCCTCAAATTGGTGAAGGTTTAGAATTTGATCTTATGATTACTTATGCTCGATTGTCTAAAATTCATACTTATCTGGAAAACCCTCACAGGTCGCGTAAGGCGAGTTTTCTAGCTGCAGCCTATTATCAAATATCTACTGGAGATATTCGAGCTCATGAAGATATATTCGCTCATGTCGAGATACTTGATGAAGCATTCTGTCGTACGCCGAACGTCGATAGCAAAAGAGTTGATGATTTTTTGAGAGAAATGAAACAATAATCAGTGGTTAATAATATCTGTCACACAGTAACTGATGCGGTACGTAATATTTACTCAATGGAAGGCCTCGCGCTCTTTTGCGCCAAAAAAATCGACCAGCGGCGAGCAATGCCCGCCACGGTATAGCTACATGGCCTCGGTGCCCCCTCGTGGGGTATGTAGTTTATTAGAGTAGTACCGGAGCAACTTCCGAGTGGCAAACTACCAGTTAATAGGAGTAGGCCATAGTTTGCAATTTTAGCTAAGGGCATTTCGAGAGTCGATTTATCAGATCAAGTTGAAGTGCTTACTTAACAATCAAAATCTAATTAAAAGAAAGACCCTTAACTCCCCCAGCCTTAGACATTTCAACAGTCACTAATTCCCCAGAATCATCGCATAAACTCAATTGGTTGCTGTTGCCTTCAGGGTTCTCTATCAGCGTTGATAAGGTAATTTTAGGCGTTCTATCTTGCAGTCCTTCAGGGGCTATTACAGCCGAAGGGCCCCAACCAGACTCACTTTTAGCGCGATTAAATGCGGTAAGCGCCAAGTTGAAAAATTTTTCAAACTCGACACGTTCGCCTAGTTCGGGAGAATTTATCGCTTCAATCAGCAGGGCTAGATCATCTGATGACAGGCTTTCTTTTAACTTTTGTGCAAACGAGTAAGTGTACGTTGGTCGGTAACTCATTCGAATAGGCGAATATTCGTTAATCGGGCGAGGCGCGGGCTTTACTCGCTCTTTATCTTCGACATAGGCGGCGGCCTTTTCTTCATAGACTTCCTTTGGATTTTCTTCTATTGCTGTAGCTAACCTAGCGCCCCTAACATCGTTAAATTCTTTCTTAGAAACAGCGGCGGGGCTGACACCTTGCTCTTGTGCCATATCTGACAGACAGTTTGCGTGACAATGTTGAAAGTAATCTTTAACTCGCGGGTTGAGTGATAAATAGGCTTCTATTTTGTCCATCCCCGCTTTACCGGAGTAGCCTGCGCCAAATGGTGGCTTGGCCTCTACGTAGTGTCGTAGAGAGCGAAATGATTCACCACTTTCATCTTTTAATTTTTTCCAACCTTCTACACGACAAAAACGCCCTAGCGCGTCGGCAAACTCTTCGATTTTGCCTCCCTGCATAATCGTTTGGTGTTGCGAATCAACTGCATCTTCGGATAAAACGTCGTCTTGCTTGCTCATAATTAAGATTAACTCTTGTTCTTACTTTTTTCTTAGCGATAAAAGGCTAAACGCGGCCTAGCCACGTTTAATCTTTTAAGGAATGGCGGTTGTATTGCTTGTTTGCTTTACAAGCGCAAACCAAAGCCTTCGGCGTCGATACCGCCGAAAGCGTCACTCATTGCGTTTATAAAAGCCGACAGTTCGAGAGTCATAATAGAAAACTCGATATCAAATTGTTCTGCCGCGCCGTCGCTGCTGTGGTCGCCGACTTTGTCGGTGATTTCGCTGCCGTACTTGATTCGCTTGAAGCTGAATTGATCATCAATTAGGCATTCGACGGTTTCGTTCCAGGTTATCGCGAGCTTAGCTACTTGCAGTCCCGAATCAATGTGGCGGCCGACTTCTTTAATCCATAGGTCCTGATGTTTGAACTTAACACTACGGCCTTCGTCTAATGAGGTCAGCTCACATTCTTCGCCCACTTCAATACCTTCTGGGATGTCACCACCGGTAAGCCAGTCTGTGAGAACATCGCGAGGGGCTTTGATTGGCGTTAGCGGAACGGCCTTAAGTGTGCCTAAGGCTTCACGTAGCGCGCTTAGAAGCTCTTCTGCTCGATTTGCTGAGGTGGTATTAACCACAATGAGCTGGTTTTTAGGGTCGATGTAGGCGTAATCATACGACGACTTAACGAACGCTTTGGGCATCAACGAAAAGATGATCTCTTCTTTTAAGCTTTGTTTTTCGGCTCGTCCGACAAATCTAGATTCCGCGGCTGAAATTTCAGCGACTTTTTCGTCGAGAACCTCTTTTACAATTGAGCTGGGCAATACCTTTTCTTGACGCTTGGCGCACACCATCATATAGCCGTTTGCGGCGTGAACGTATTCACTGCCGTCTCGGCCAAGTGGCGGGGTCCAGCCGTATTTTAAGGCTTCTAGTTTGCCGCAAGGCTCAAATTCAAATTTGGCCAATGCCTCGTTGAGCTCTTCTGGCGAGTATTTAACACTATCGGTAAGGCGGTATATGCGTAGATTTTTAAACCACATAGATTCTGTATCTCTGGTGAGTTGGCGGTGTCGCTCCGCCGCTGTTTTTATGTTTTGAAAATGTTTTTTTCTTAGTTACGGGCGTTTTCAGTCGATTTTGACGCAGAAAACTAATAGTCGCCGAGGGTACTCTGATGGCTATGACTTCATAAAGTAAGTTTGTCGGATTTTGCTCGATAAAAAGGGATCAAATTCTAGCACAGCGAGGGAGAAATATTGGCTCAAGTTTTATTACCAAAGCAAAAGCTGAATGACAAATAGAGCGAGCAGCCGAGTTTAATTCTCGATCACAAGTGACACTGGGCTTAAAACGTTTGAGCCAGCTTTTTTGCCAATACTTTGAAAACCTCAGGTGAGACACCAAGACCTAGGTGTGTGGCTTTGACTTCTATGTGTTCAGCTTGGAGGTTCAGCCTATCTATACTGGCTTGCCAGCCAACGATGCCATCTTGTTTCGAGTAAACCGCAGTAATTGGCACTGATATCGGTCGCCTCTCTCGTTCCTCGATTCTTGCTTCAATTGAGTCTAGGTTTGCGCCTCTCGCTGTATAGAGCCTTGCAAAGCTGGTGTACTTTGGGCCGCCAACGGCTGGGCTTCCTAAGGTGATGATTTGTTGAATCAGCTCGGGGCTGTCACGAGCGATTTCTCTAGCTAAAACCCCGCCTAGACTCCAGCCAATGATACTTACCTTAGTATTGGTTGGTGCATAGTGGCTGCGAATTTGTTCAGTCACCTGTGGGAGAAGATTGCCTACGTCACCGGTGTTGCGTCCGAGCCCCCAGCCTCTTACATCGTAGCCAAGCCATGCAAGATATTTGCGCATGATCAATGTCGATATATCGCTGGTTCCTAGACCGGGCAACACCATTACCGGTTCGCCATTCCCTCGCGCTTGTCGGGTTAGGGCCGGGGTAGCCGCAATCAATCTCGCAAATTCAAAGGGGGTTAAAAGCTCTTTAGCGGTAGTGATAAAAGATGGTGGCTTGAGATCGCTTGCAGTCATATTGTCTCCAGAATTGCGTGTATCTTAGCGTTAAAACTGTGCAATATCTGTCTTTCGCTATTTAACGGCTTTTACTTGCTTAGCATAATGGTGGCGAATCTTGCGGTTCCAAGTAATGAGCCTTCCTATTAAATACAGATAGCTTCTTGGGTAATTGCGATTAAGGCCCACATCGGCGACTTGGTTTGCTCAACTAACAGGCAAAATTGAATACGAGTTTAGGCTGCTGTACACTCAAAAGGTGATTTATTTATGTGGTAGAACCAGCACGGAACATCTTATTTCGGCCTCATATAAGCCTAATTGTATACATTAATCGGAGCTAGTATGAGTATTAAAAATATTGTGATTTTGCTTGTTTTAATCGTGTCGCCTTCTTCTTTTGCCCTCGAAGCAGTTGTTGAAAAGGAATTGAATAATGAGCTAACGTCGCTTGCAACGGAACTTGCTATACCCGCTCTAGCGCTAGCCGTTATTGCCTCGGGAAAGCTAGTTTATGCAGAGGGGTTTGGTTTTTATACACAGAGGTTTGGTTTTAAGGACGAAGAAAATACTTTACCAGTTACTAACAAAACGCTGTTCAGAATTGCATCGATATCTAAGCTTTTTACAGCGCAAGCCATCATGCAATTAGCGCAAAAAAACAAATTGGGCTTGGACGACAATATTTCAAAGTACCTGCCGCAAATGAAGGGGTCAGAAATCACCATCAGGCAGTTATTGACTCACTCCTCAGGGCTACAAGACAAAATAAAACCGTTGGCGAATGAGCGGTCAATCGAAGAGTATCTAATCTTGGTTAATACGTCCGTTAGTGCCTCGTTGGGCGACGGCGAACAAGCATCGCAATTTAACTATAGTGATACCGGTTTTAACCTATTGGGCGCGATAGTAAGTGTCACAAGTGGTTTGCCTTTCGAGGATTATATAAAGCTTAATATTTTTGATCTGGCGGGGATGAGTGACAGCGGTTATTGGGATGGTAAGCGAGGAGTCGCCGTTGACGTTGCTCCAACCTACAAGGGCTCGACACTTGTCTACGATCAGCAGCGCCCATACGACGTTGCCTTTTTTCCAAGCGAGGGTGTTGTATCAAATGTAGCGGATTTGGGCAAGTGGGCCGTCTCGACCCTTACTTATCAACAAGACATCTTGAACAAACTAAGTTACCAGCAGATGGTTCAGCCCTCGATTAAAACCGATTGGGGAGACATCTACATGGGACTCGGGTGGCAAGTATATAGAGATAACGAAAAGTTGGTTGCCAGGCATCCAGGGAGCATTCGAGGTTATAAGTCTCTTATCGTCACTTACCCTGACAATATGGATGCAATTATATTACTTACCAATGCCAGTGAAACGCCTCGCTTCAAAATAGTCAACGAAATTACAAGCAAACTCAGACAAGCGGGTGTCTGGCGATAACGATTATTTTGCCTCAAGCTTCCAAACGCCTGCCCAGTCTGGCCCAGGTGGGTGTTCTTTTAATAAGACAATACGTTTTAGAAACACCTGCGAGGGGCCATCACCGGGTTGGCAGGCTAAGCAATCGTTAAATAGTTGCGTCGCGATTTCCCATTGTTGATCGCGATATGCGGCAAGGCCAGCGGCAAAAAGTTCGATTAATTCGCCTATTTCAGCGGTCAGCTCAGCCGTGGTGCAGACCAGCTCATGCACACGAAGGGGCTCCGTTTTGCCGACTACGGTTATTAGGTCGAGCTCGCGTGTTTTCACTGCGCTTTGAGTCAGTCGAGAGGTTTCGTCACTAACGATGATGCTGGTGCCGAACACTTTATTAACACCTTCGAGGCGAGAAGCGGTATTCACTATGTCGCCGATCACGGTATAAGATTTACTGATGTCGGAGCCAACCGTACCGAGCACCACCTCGCCGGTAGCTAGCCCCATACGCACTAGAAATTCAGGTATATCTCTGCGTAAGCCGGTTATCTCGGCAAGCTTGGTGCGAAATTCCGCTAAGGCTTTTTGCTGCGCTAATGCGGCAAGGCAGCCATCAGTGGCATGGCAGTCACTGGCCGAAAACGGCTCGGCCCAAAACGCCATCACCGCATCGCCTATGTATTTGTCGACAATGCCGTTATGGCCACGGATTTCTTGAGTCACGGCGGAGAAATAATTATTCAGTAGCTTGACCATGGCGTTGGCGGTCAGCTGTTCGCTGATCCCGGTGAAGCCTTTAATGTCAGAGAAAAACACCGTTGCAGGCCGGCGCTCGGATATGGATTCTTGATCACCTTGACTGGCGATTAATTTGGATACAATACGAGGGTCGATATACTGGCCGAAGGTATGTTTTACTCGTTCTTTCTCATTCAGCTCTGCGACCATGTGATTAAACGCATGGCCCAATTGGCCTATCTCATCCTTCGAGGTTATCGACAGCTTGATACCCAAATCTCCAGTTTCGACTGCGTTGGTACCATCGAGTAATTGTGCTAAGGAACGCTGCAGTCGCCCAGTAAGAATTAAGAATAAGCTTAGACCGATGATTGCTGACATCACAAACAGGGCGATATTTATCGCTAAAATTTCTGTTTGATTGCTCTTAGTTTCACTTACTGAGTCGAAGGTCAGTTGTTCTAGCGTTTTTCGTACGCCGGCTATTTCGGCGCCAAAAACATCTTCGTAGGCGGCAAAGTCGGCAATTAAGGTATTCGCCAGTGCACTGTTGCCCGATTCTATTGCGCTTAGTACCTGATCGCCGGTTTCAAGGAACGGAGCCAAGCGTTTTTCGAGGAAGCTGAAAGAGCCTTGTATCTGCGCTAGCGCAAGTCGGTCGGAGAGGTCGTTGCGAGTATCGACCACCCCGGCTTTGAGCAGAGTGTGAGTTGCCGCTATATCGCTTAATACGGTTTTTTTTATTTCGCTGTGAGTAGCTCTTAACTCGACTACTTTTTCGGTATCAATGGGGTCTTGTGCGACCAAACGGCGAAGCTCCAGTTCATACTCATAGGTAAGCACGTCAAGATCAGACACTTGCGCGGCTAAGGGCATATGGTATTCAGCTATTCCATCGATTTCTTCGACCACCAGTTTGACTAAATAGGTGGACAAGCCAGTAGTAACCGCAAACACCACTAGCAATAGTGTTGTCATCGCGAGAATTTTTAGGCGAATTGTGTTGCGCATAGGCTGCTCCAATATAGGCCTTCTTATCAAGGCCCTTGCAATAAACGTTGGCTCCAACTTTGAAAATAAAGAGCGCTGGTACAACCTCGTCGGAGAATTGACGCTATCTCATCAGCTGGCATTTTGCAACGACTAGCGTTGCACTTAAAGCGCTATCAGCTGACAACTAGGGTGACTAAGACTACAAGCCTGAGTTTATTAAACTTTTCAGCCAGCCTGTTTTATTTTTGGCCCAAACCGAAACGATCCGGCTCAGTCTAAGCGCAATGTCTAACTAAATCCGGGTTGGGAATTGTGCCGCCAGTGCGGATTTGTCAAGAAGAGTAGCCGCTACGACAGGCTAAGCACGAGGGCAATATAAGAGTTGCAGAGTGATTACCCTTATAGCTAACGGCTCGTTATTAGAATGATATGTGTTTAATGAACGCCAAGCCCGCTCTGTGTCTGGGGTAATAAAGTACTAGGCTCGGCGGTCGAATAAACCAGTTAGGCTTGCATTCCTTCATGTTAGAGTTGAAATCAAGCCCCAATAACAACTAACAAATGGATTTTATTTTGAAAATACTGGCAGTCTTACTAATTCTCGTAAGTGGAAGCTCAGCAGCGAGCGAAATATATTTAAGTCGTGATATTTGCAATATTGAATTCGAAAGTCTGATGAAACATTCAGGCCAAAATAGAACAAGTATGCGAAAGGATGAGATAAATAAGTTGATATCCGACATTCGGGAGTCCTCTAGCGTTGACTGTTTAGAACACAGGAAAGTTCGTACGTTAAGCAAACAGTCTGACCGCGTGAAACCATACAAAGAACAATGTTGGGCTGTTTCCAGTCGCTATTATTCGGATGCTAATGGCAAGGTAATATACTACCTAAGCCGCTTAGAGATGAAACGTGCAGAAGCACGTCTTCTAAAAGACGATTTAATACCTGATTGTCTGTCCCCATTGCTTCTGGAATAGTAGCTTCTGGAATAGCAATATATATAACGAGTGCGGACAGTCTAATAAATTAAGAGGGTTATCGCCAAATTCTTTATTATAAGAGACCTCAGCGTAACTCAGGGGTGAGATAAAAAGTGTTTGGAATGCCTTCAATTGAGGTAGAAAACACTGCCAATAGCGATCATGGCTGGGAGGCAGCTCAGTGGCGCGATTTAGGAGGTGTTAGGGTCTCTATAAGGTTGATGTAGTTGCTAGAAAAAAGGCGGCCGCTAAATAAATAGGGCCGCCTTCATCAATTTACAGTACCGTGATATTAACGTTAAATTATTTAACTAATGTTACCGTTCTTAATTGAGACTGTTGTGCCGTCAAATTTGGTGACGGTGAAGCCATCAAAATCGGCCTCATTGTAGGTCTTAGTCGTTTCAGCTAACAATGCTAAGCCTTGCTGCTCACCTGCAATCAAGCCTTGTATACCATCTTGGCGATAGTGTACGCCAGCGGCATCACGGCCTATAGCAACGTTATTAGCTAACTTGTTTAACTCGCCGCCGACAGTAAGGTCACCGTTGTAGGCAATTAATGCATCGCCAGTAGCGTCAGCTTGGACATTATTCGACAATACAAAATCTTCGTTGAAAAAGGCTTTAAGAACGGTTACGCAAGCGCCAGCTACAGTAGCATGGCCGGCGACATAAGATGGATGCGTCGGTGAACCTTCAACAAAAGCCATCGGCAACAAATATGTACCATTTGCGTTGAATACACGGTTAAGCGCCTCAGAGTTAAGAATATCCGAGTGCAACTCATAGCTGCGTTGACCTGTTTTGTGAAAGTGTATACGACCGCCTAGTGCTTCTGGACGCAGAAATCGGTGTGCGCTCCACTTTTGAAACCATGCGCCAGATAATGACAGATTGCCAGCCTTTGATACTAAATCGATGATGTTAGGCCCACCTAAACTGGTGAAAGCGCCTTGATTGTTGATACTGCCATTAAAATAGGGGTTGCCCGGATCAAATTTGCTGGCACCGTTAACATCCGTTCCTGGCACGCTGCCCAACATGATTAAAGTAGCATGCAAATAGTATTGATAAAGAGCATCGTTGTGTACAGCCTCAGCCAATGCTCGGTTATTGTAAATGTATTTAGTTTCAGTGGCACCAACGGTCTCAGCTACTGCGCCACGTTGCACATTTAGCCAATTGCCTACATCGACCATAAAGTCGCTACCGGCAACCGGTTTTGTGTAGCTCTGCACAACTGCTACAGGGCCCCAATTAAAAGGGCGAGCAAGAAATTGAGATATATATGGGCCGACCAAATCTCCCGGTGTTTCACCACGGAATAAGTTAGTCGTGCTGGCGATACCGCCTGAACCTGGTGTCGCAGACATAGCGTTAAGGTCGCTAACTGCATCGGCTATTGATGCGTCGCTTGTGTAATTGATAAATGGTACATCGCGAGTAATCGCTTGCCAATACACTTCAGCCTGTTCACCCGCTAGCTCGGCACTGCGGAACTTATGTGATGGTGCAATCCGTGTTGCATGACTATCAAGACTGGCAATTTCAAAACGAAAAGCACCCTGTGGATCAGCTAGCTTACGTGTTGACGCAGGATCGAGCGGAATAGCATCGAAATCACGTTTAGCTCCTGAACGCATAGCACGAGCTAGCTTACGAAATGCCCGTGGATCTACTTCGCCGAACTGATCATGAGGCAAAGTTTTTGAGAAGCTAGCATAGAAGTTTTCTTGTCGATAGCGACGTTCATCACCATTGGTTTTCTGCTTAGATAATGCTCTGGTTTCGTAATAACGCTCTTTAGCACTAGATATCTTAATAGCGGCTGCTTCGAATTCTCGGTTACCACCGCCTATCGAGCGATTACTATCGGTTGCCGAATAGTCATCCGCCAGAGCAATGCTAGGTGCCAAGCTGACTGCCGCTCCTGCCGCTAATCCTGCCCCCGAAGTCGCACTTAATTTTAAGAATGTTCGTCTCGATGGTTTGTTTGTTTTTGCCTCATCGAATGCGGCCGTTTTACCGTAACTAATGTCATCCATTTTTCCATTCCCTCCCGCGAGAACTTATGCTTTGTATATACTCGAAATTTTTTTTGAGAGTAAATAAATGAGCTTCTTTGCTCAGCGTTTATCCTAAATCGGCTTAACCCTGCCGAACCCATTTAACTATTAAAATCAACGTCAATGTCAATTTGAAGCAACTTAATGCAAAATAAAAATAGCATTATATTATTGGGCATTCAAGTTGAGTTCGCTCTTTTGATTGGTTTTAACTATATATTCTACTGATCACAGTGGAGCTAGACGCCTGAAACTGAGCTCAGTTTCTTGCAAGAACTGAAGGTATACAAGTCGTCTTAGGCGTTGCACCACAGTTTTAAGTTAAGTGTGCGCGATATTTCCGCCTCGCTGATATTTTCCTTGCGAGCATTTTTCTTCTTCGATAAGTGGTCTTGCGATACCGATAAATCAATAAGCGTTGAAGAAAATAAATACGCCAAATAACTAAAATTGACTGGCACAGGCATGGACGCCCAAATGTTAAGAACCTCGTATATTGAAAGTGGCATATAGAAAACGATTAGTAATCAGCCGATAACGAATCTAGTAAACTCAGGCCTATCGCACGGTTTGATGGGTGACATCATCAACCAGGGACTGGTGCAAGCAATGGTTAATAACCAACGTTGGCCAGTACGATGTTACTTTGGGTTGCTATATCGTGTTGGTGCGGCGAGCTGCAAACATTCACCGCATAGTTTTATTCGGCCGATAAGATGTTCCAAGATGTTGGTTCATTCAATCTATGTGCCGAGTAAGTTCAATATTGCGAGCAGATTTCTAATCGACTATTAGCTCAAACTTACCAGGCCATTAACTTACCAACTCAACTCAAGTGCTCGGTTTTCTTGAATACAGTAATAACCCAAAGAGACTGCTCCCCCAACATCGGCTGATTTGTCTAAACCCTATTCTTCTTCGCCCAACAATAGGGTTACCGCTGGCAACACCTTAGTGTTGTTGCCGCACACCGGCCGAGGTTTTGGTACATTGGGGCGTTGATCAAGATAACTTGGTTCAGTCGCCGAGGTTGCACTGTAGGTCGCTGTAAAACGTGCTTGGCTGCCAATACAATTACCACTGCCTTGCGCCGATCCAGTCGAGGTTTTACCAGAAATTAAACCATTTACACTGATGATAACTTGGCAAGCACCAGATAAAGCGCTTAAGTTATAGACGCCTTCGAAGGTGCCATCTTGCTGCACCTCGCTAACGAATGTCTCATCGCTGACGGTAAAGGCCAGTGTCCTGTCGTCTTTAACAACAATCGAGACGTCATCGTTGAGAGGGAGGGTTGCATTTTGCGCTCCCGTTATCACCACCAAGCCTTGAGCTGGGCCGGTATAAGTGTGACTTGCATTGACGGTTGCAGGTGTCTCGGGTTCAACGCACACTTCAGGTTCTTCATCTTCAGGTTCATCGCCTCCAGGTCGGCCATCAGAGCCACGCGGAACTTCGGTGAAATCGACATTATCTGTTGGCCCTACGCCCCATCGGTATAGAGCCACATTGCTTCGTTCTCGAACGTTGTTGTTATCCAAATTAAAACGAGCTATGCCACTGGTCATGAAACCGTACACTTCGCCATCGGCAGGTTCCCAGCGATAGCCTGTCCGAAGAAAAGGAGCTCGTTTGATTTGCTGACCGTTTACTGCTTCAGCAAATTTATTAATTTGCCCAACGCGCATGTATTCGAAGGTTGATGCGTACCATTGGCCTTCTAATTTAACGATTACCCACAAGGATCGATTACAGCAGTCCCCAGCCGTGTCATTAAATGCTTTTGGCCATACATTCCTTTTATTATCAGTGATTACCAGACTAGAGCCGCTAACATTGGCGGTCATGGTTGCCGTTTGTGCCCATGACGATATATCAGGGTCTATCCAGGTAACGTCAGAGAAATCATCTGGAAATGCAGCGTGGCTTTGCTGAACGATAATTGATGATAAAAACAACATCATCAAAATAATAAGTTTATGTCTTAACATAGGGGAGTGACTCTAGCTATTTTGGGATTTATTAATGGCGCTACATATGTCTTGGTATTACAATGTTATATCACGATTGCGGTAAATAGCTAAACCTTGCAATTTTTGTCACATTGAATCTAGGCTTTGTGGCCGTGAGTATAAAAATGCCCCAGCCTATTATGCTCAAACCTACAGCCATTTGAGTTAACTGAGGTCTCTAACTAATAAGCTAGCGATTGAGTGCCATCAATAGTGTACGAATCATCCAAGAGCTAGCGCCCAAGCTACAGCTACTAAGCCGACACAAGCCAGCGCAAACTTACTTTGCGATGGAATATCGTTGTCGGTGCGGCGCAATGCGACCATCCATAACACCGCAGCGATGCAGCCGCTGATGTAGCCGGTGAGGTGCGCCATGATATCGGTTCGTTCGCCGGCTGTGCCGAGAAAGCCCAATAATGCGAGTGTTGCCATTAGTGGTGCCCAACGGCGAATGCCGCGCTGTGCGTAGGACTGACTGCCGTTTAAAGCAAAGATGCCCAACATGCCTAGCGCCGCGAAGACCATTGTAGAGGCGCCAATCGACAAATGCAGTGTTTGATAGAAATACGCATTCAGGGCGTTGCCGAACGCACCTGCGAGCAAAATGCTGAACCAAGCTGCTCCGCTGCCAATATATTGGGATACCAGTACGCCAAGTGCCGCACCAAAGCCAATGTTGCCGACCAAGTGAGCTGCGTCAGCGTGCAAGCTTAAGGCGGTGATCGTGCGCCACCACTCACCATCAGCGATTTTCTCAGAGTTTGCTAGGCCATTAGCGTGCCAATTAAAACCGAAGGCCTTGGTACTTTTGAAGGCCGCAATAATCAACAATGATAAGCCGTAGAGATAGGCTCCGATAAAGCCCTCAGACATTGGCCTTAGGGGCTTTTCGATGATTTCCTTTTCTGCATTTTCGGCGACGTAGAGTCTTAGTTGCTGATACGCTTGCTGCGCTCGTTGCTCATCAACCAGAAGATAGAAGTGCTCATCTTGATGCACAACCTCACTGTCAAAACCCATTGCTTGCAGCACCAAGTAATACTCTTGGCATTTTTTTGTGCTGTCGGATTGAAAGAGCGCATACGAAGTCATTATTTCTTGATGCGCCCATGTCTTGGCAATTCAATAGTGAAATAGTATTTTTCCGTAACTCGTTTCCGCTAACTGGGGAGCCGGTGTTTTCTGATTGCATCTAATTGCGACAAATATTTAGTCAACATTTTATCTTGTGCTAGAGTTATGCAGAGGTCTCTTATCAGTTCTCTTGATATTGATAACGCTTACTACGAGCCTGAATCAAGCCGCCGATTAGCTGGTTTTTTTTGACTTCCCAGGCGTTTGAGTCGCAAACAATAATAAGATGTTGTTTGGCGCGACTAACAGCGGTATTCACATTCGACAAGCCGCCCGATAATGCATTAGTGGAATCGGTAAACCAAGGGCTAGCGCCATTACCAATATCGCAGACGCTGTAAATTACCGTATGCCATTCGCGGCCCTGAGACTTATGCACCGTGAGTAAGCGATCATGATCTAGCAACTCTGGCTTTAACTTTGCTAACAAAGACACCTGATCCCGATAGGGCGTTAGTACCGCAAAATCATTAGTTTCAATAATGCCTTGTTGAATGATTTTTAATACGCATAATGCTTCACTCATGTTGGCTCGGCGGCCAATGTCTGCTTGATCAAATCGGCGCTGGTTCTGCACATTGAAGATACTCAATTTGGTGTCTGCATCTAAGCCCGAATGAAACCCTTCTTCGACATACACATACTGGTCTAATACTGACGCGAGCTTTTTGCCAAACCGAAAACTGCTTGTCAGCGCACTTCTACTTAACATATTAAAATCGGGTGCGCGCTGTTGTTGATAATCGTCAACAGCATTTTCCGGCGTGGCTGCAGTCCAAACTGATTCACAGTGAATCGCGGACAAATCCCAGACAAAGGCGGCATTGTTATTCGATGTGCTTAGAATGTTGTCGCGATTTAACTCGCACACTGGGGGTAATTGTTTATGGTCTCCTAATAAGGTTATCGGCCCTCGGGTGATGAAGGCTGGTAATGTCTTAACTAAACTGGCATAGCCAGCTTCATCAATAAATACGTGATCGACTGTGAATGGTTTGTCCACAGTACGGGCCATAGTGCGGGCCATAAATGAGTCTAAGGTCATGCCAATGACGTTAGCGCTGAGGAGGCGAGCATCGGTTGAGTAGGCCTTTAAGGTCGCAGAGTCAGATTTATATTGCTCGAGTTTTGCGTCCATTTGATGTTCGGCGAACTGCTCGTATTCTTGCGCCATCGAGAATAATCTCGCGCGCTTAGCAAGTGAGTCATGTTTTAATTTAACCACACTGACTAAACTTAAGTCGTCTTCTTTAACGCCCGCTTTGTCTGCCAATTCTTGCAGTTTAATCTCTTTATTTTGAACAATTTTCCTTAGGCCTTTTACATCGTCATCAATACTGAAAAATCGTTGTTGATGATCGCTCAATCTTTGTGCTGTTTGCTTTTGACGTATAAGTAATTTTTCTAACGATTCAGCCAAAGCGGTGTATTTAGCAGACTTAGTATTTGACTTAGCTATGCCGTTCTTCTTTAAGGCATTGTTATTCAAAGCGCTGCTAGTTAACGCCTTTTGATGAGCACTGATAGAGTTTTCAATCGCATCTAAATTCTTCTTTTCTGAATTTATTTTGGCTTTTAGATCGGTCAGCTTTGAGTCGGTAAAATGAACTAGCTTTTGGCGTTTATCAAGCCAAGTTAACTCGACCAACATCGTTTCTAAATTTGGTTTATTGAGACGGTCGATGGTTCGGATAGATTCTAATATCTCAATTTGTCTATCCAGTTGTGCCAGTTTCACATCCAAGCCTTTGTCCTCACAGACTTGACCGTGTTCAGTGGCAAAGCTCTTGGTTGGCGTACCTAATCGCAGTAATTGACGTTTATCAATATTGGCGCGTTCAATAACGTCGATCACGCCTCTAAAGATCTGTTCTAAGGCTAAGTTGGTCGGCGCAAGTATTAACGCCTTTGCGTCGTGCTTAATATAGGTGAGCAGGGCATAGCTTAAAACAAAGCGGGTCTTACCTGTGCCTGGAGCACCCCAGATATAACTTAGTGGTGAGTTAAAACTCAGAGCGATAGCCTTCATTTGCTCTTTGCTTGGCTGTGCGTCGGCGAAGATAACCGACGGATCAAAGGTTAATTTTGATGGTGATCGACCTTGTAGAAAAAATAGATCGTCGCCATTATTTTGATACCATTCGATCACTCTTTTGATTAAGAATTTCAGATCGAATACTAATTTCCATGCGTTGGGGTGCTCTATCGTGCTATTGATTAGTTGGGCAACTTCAAGGCTGGTTTTAACAATAACAAAGCGTTGTTCTTGGTCGTAAATCACGATGCTAATTTCATCGTTTTCAAAATAACGGCGCTCGCCATCACTGAACAAGAAAGTAATTGAGTCTAAATCGAAAATGGTTCTCGATAGCTTGAATTTAAATTCTTGTTCTTCAACATGTTCAATGACATCAACATTTATTTCTTGCGCGCCGCCATTACGTCGCTTCGAGACATAGTCGTAAACGCATTGTGAGCCATGAATGCAGAGCCCACTTAATTGTTTCGCTTCCATTTTGGGCCTGTTTTAGCGGTGCCGACGTCGGCGCTCTCAATGTGGATAAGCCAAACTGTTCTGACGCTTGATTATGATTAGCTGTGTGAGAATATAAGCCCAAATTTTAACATGGCGGTTAATGGAAAGAAGCATCCAAATTAGTCTAAATAAAAAATAGCCACGTCATAGAGTGGCTATTTTTTACTACCGACGTTTACCTGAAAGGTATTTCTCAGGGCTTAAAATCCTAGCTGTTTATTTTTTAGGCATTAGGTCCATTGCCGCAATCACCATGGCCTCTGTACCCAGCTTTATTGATGGCTCCGGCTCGATTTTAAAAAACGGCGAATGGTGTGACGGTGCATCATCCACCTCGTCTTCAGGAGTACCTCCAACAGCAAAATACACACCTTTAACGCCCAATTCCGGAGTTACAAAGTAGGCGAAATCTTCGGCTCCCATCCCTGCTCGAGGTTGGCTATACATAACTCCTTTTGGCAACTTGGCTTCAAACACGTCGGTGATGCGTTGGGCGGTTTCTGTATCGTTGATAGTCGGTGGAGTGGTCTCGGTTTTGGAACGAATCACTTCTGGCATTAAGTCTTGCGGCACGCCCATTGATATGGCGACACCTTTAGCTACACGATCTATTCCATCGAGTAATTCTTCACGAACTTTTGGATCGTCCGAGCGAACGGTTAATTGCATCTCAACTCTGTCGGATATTATATTGTGCTTGAAGCCGCCGTGAATTGCTCCAACGGTAATGACTCCTGGATCAAGTGGCGCGATTGTCCGCGAGACAATGGATTGAAGAGATACGACAATCTGAGCGGCGACAAGAATCGGGTCTATGCCCATGTGAGGTGATGCCCCGTGGGCACCTACGCCGTGCACGACAATATCAACGCTGTCAGAACTCGATCCGGAAATTCCCAATGGTAATTCTATACGGCCCGACGGCGTGCCGGACGAAACGTGAAAAGCCAATGCATAGTCAGGTTTCGGAAAGCGTGTGTAGAGGCCATCTTCAAGCATTGCTCGGGCACCAGAAATGCGCTCTTCCGCTGGTTGGCCAATCAACACCAAAGTGCCTGACCACTGATCCTTTCGAGCCGCCATTTGTCTGGCTGTACCAACCAAAGAGGTAATGTGTACATCATGGCCGCATGCGTGCATGACCGGCTTTTCTATGTTATCGATATCTATTTGCGTAGCAATTGATGAATACGAAAGCCCGCTGTCTTCCTTCACCGGTAAGCCGTCCATATCTGCACGGATCATAACGGTTGGACCCTCACCGTTTTTCATTACTGCAACGACACCAGTTTCGCCAACCCCTTGAGTGACATCAAAGCCAAATGCGTTGATCTCTTTTGCCAGTCTATCGGCGGTCTTACTTTCTTTAAAGGAAAGTTCCGGATTTTTGTGAAAGTGGATGAATAAATCTTCGAGATTATTTTCATAATCCGCGGCAATATCGTTACGCAGAGATTCGTCTGCCATAGTTGTATTAGCTGTTGTATTAGCGGCTGTATTGGCGATACTGACGGCCAAAACAATAAGGCCCAGAGAGAGTGATTTAATGATCATATTTTGCCTCGTTTTTCCAACATGATAGGGGGTGAATCCTACGGCGTAAAGCTTCTCAGCCAAACATCTGGCTTAGAAATGCAGGAAAACGCTAACGGCCCACTTACCGTTAGAACGTATAAAAATTAACGCCCACTGCGACGCCGATATGATCTGTATTCATTGTGTATGTCGGCTTTCGAGGGACCAGTCTAGTAAAGACGGAAGTATAGCCAAATTGAATATTGCTTTAGATTGATGCATTCTTATTCGAGACAGTTGACCAGATAATGCAAGAGAAGCGAACACAGGCTTGAGTTATGGCTGGTAATTTTATTAGGATTTTTGTGTTGCATGTCGGTGATATAGATCTATCACCGATTAAAATTAAGAAATAAAAAACATAGGAAAGTGTAATGAAACAATCGACTCCTCCCAAAAGCACCACCTTAGATGTGACCGCAAGATCAAACCTCTGGTTTTACCCCGGCGAAGAGTTGGCCGATGGTGAAATGCGCGTTACCTTAATCGGCACTGGCTGGGGCAACGTAGTTACGCCATCGCAGAAAGGCCCAAGCGTGTTTGTAGAGCTTGGCAATGAGGCTAAGGACTCGTTTGTGTTTGACGTTGGGCCGGGTTGTATTCTGAATTACAACGCGATGGAAATTCCAATGTCGCGAATGAGTAATGTTTTTCTTTCGCACCTGCACATGGACCATTGTTCTGACTTGCCTTTTATCTACGCATTTGGTCCCAACTTAGGCGATCGGTTTACGCCATTAAAAATTCATGGGCCTTCTGGGCCGCTATGGCCGCAGGCCGATAGTGAAAACCGTGAGTCTGAGACTGTCTTGGGCACGCGCAATTTGGTTGAGGGAATGCAGAAGTTCACTCAATGGCATACTACTAGTTTTAGCACCATGAGCAGTGGGGCGCAAAGTAGCTATGCACTTAAAACAGCACCTGAAGGTCAGCATGACCATAGCGATGATTTAGACTTCAATATCTTTGAGTTCAATTATCGCCTCTGTAACGGCGTAGTATACGAGCGCGACGACGAGACGCACGGTAGCATCAAAATCACCTCTTTCCCGGCCCTGCACATAATCGATGGTGCGGTCAGTTACCGATTAGAGTGGGTGCCCGCAGGCAGCAGTGAAACTATTACCCTAGTTTATTCTGGCGACACCTTGCCGAATGAGTTCATGCTCACCTACGGAAAAGGCGCAGACTTGATGATTCATGAAACGGCTCCGTCAATATCGTCGGTGATGAATGGAGCCAATGCAACTGAAGCAGAAGCTGAGGCTATTGTTTCTAATTCACACACACCGGCCGAGGCTTTGGGTTATATCTTCAGGAGAACCCAACCCAGGCTCGGTGTCACCACACATACACCAATGGACCCTCGGTCGGTTGATGAGATGATTACCGATGTACGTAAAAACTGGGACAAGAAGTACCAGATAGGTGCTGACTTTATGGTGTTTAACGTTAGTGCTGAGGTAGAGATTAAAACCGGCGAAAGGGTCGAGCCGACTACACGCATTGGGGTTCCGGTTGACAGGGCCTGGCCGGTGCGGATTTCACCCACCAAGAATCTAGCCGAACCGCCGCTTGGCGACCCAAAGGATGTGGACTATCTTAGAAAAGCCGTGTCTTTAGATGCCAATAGTAAAAATGCTGGTGTGATTTTCAATCAACAGTTGCAAGATCCTGATGACCGATGAATCTTTGTTTGCCGCATCACAGGGTAACGATATAGCCTTAGCCGTGCCGACACCTATCACTATTATTAGTGGTTTTCTTGGCGCCGGTAAAACATCATTGTTGAGTCATCTGCTTAGCGCTGATCATGGTAAAAGAATCGCCGTTTTAGTGAATGATTTTGGTAAGTTGAATATTGATGCGCAACTGATCGTCAACGTTGAAGGTGAAACGGTCAGCCTTAGCAATGGCTGTATTTGTTGTAACATCCGCGAGGATCTTCTTGTTGAAGTTTTACGGCTGATCAATCAGCCATCTGAGCAACGACCGCAACATATTGTGATTGAGACCAGTGGCGTTTCTGACCCGAGCTTGGTTGCCCACACGTTTAAACTCGCGGCGATCGAGGGATTGGTGCAACTCGACAGTATTATCTCGATCGTTGATGCTGAACAAGCTTTGTCGCAGCAAGATGAATTTAAAGATCTGATCGCTCGTCAGATTCGTGTGGCAGACTTGCTAGTAATTAACAAAGTCGATTTAGTCGATACGCAAGAATTGGAGGCAGTAAAGAAATTCGTTATCGAGATTGACCCAGCAGCTCGAATTTTACAGGCTTGCCAAGGCCGCATACCACTCGAGATGATATTTAGCGAGCCGAACCATAGCCCATCAGTAACGAAAATACTCGAGCCGACACTAGGTTCAACAGCGCCATTGTTTGAGACTTGGGTTTACCAAAGTGATCGCTCATTTTCATTGATATCACTACGAAAATTGGTTGAGGATTTACCACTGAGTGTTTACCGGGTTAAGGGCTTCGTACAATTGGACGATGAGCACCAAGAGCAGGCTCAATTACAAATGACAGGTGGTCGAGCATGGCTAAGGCTTGATACAAAAAAACAGCAAGTTTCAGTGCAAACGACACTGGTATTTATCGCCCAGCGAGATAAAGTTAAAACAGAATCAATTAATGCGATGATTGATGACTATCAGCAAAAATACAGCTCAGTGGCGTTGCAAAAAAACCACCGAGCGGTGGAGATAAAAAGCACTCATGCACTGAGCCTGGTCTTTGGCTAAGGCCAAAGCTAGGGCAAACCGGGCATTGATACAGCCTGATGCCCTGAAAGCCCTATTGGCAGTGGTTTTTGCTCAATAGCATGATTTTATTTGAATCCAATCAAACTGTTTTCGCATCTAACATTTATTAGCCAGCAAGGCTCGTGATCGAATAAAAAAAGATTACTTTACAGCGTAATAGGCCCAGGAGGTCTCATGCAAAATAACAAACCTATTAACCTTCAAAGCCTTAGCCGATACGTAGGTTGGTCGCTAATAGGCTCAATTATCGTCGGCGTAATAGCCGCGATGACTATCTCGTCCGGTATCGATATAAACTTGTCGGCTGATATTGCTAAGACATCGGAGAATATGTTGGACGCTGAGAGCCG
Organism: Gammaproteobacteria bacterium; assembly: GCA_017854775.1. Taxonomy (GTDB): domain Bacteria; phylum Pseudomonadota; class Gammaproteobacteria; order Arenicellales; family Arenicellaceae; genus Arenicella. The sequence continues at coordinate 21,691 of JAFMHC010000036.1, forward strand.
CTTGCGTGGGAAAGCCTACCTCGCGCTTTTTTCATTTATGCTGCAAATTTTTATTAGCATTGGCTTATTTTTGCTATTACGAAAATCTGGCTTGGTACTGGCGACTTGGAGTTTTTTAATTGCTGTGTCGGCCGCCGTGGTCGGTTTGCTCGGCGCTGTTTACGCTATGAATGCGGCTCTAATTGCTGACAATTCAGCTTTCGATATTATTGGTGGTGGCGCGCAACGTTTGCTGCTCACTAGTTTGCAGGTAACCTCGGATTACACGTCCTTTCATCTTTCGCTTGTACTTAGCAGCGCCGCTAATGCCGGCATTTTCTTGTTGTTCTTCAAGTCTGGCCTAATACCAAAGTTGATCTCAGCTTGGGGTGTCTTTGCTTCTCTGTTTGTTGTTGTTGCATTGGTTGGCCGAGACTTTATTCCGTTACTCGGGCACGGCAGCATTACTGTAGCGTTTATGCTGTCTAATCTAATTGCCATGATAGCGCTCGGCTTGTATTTGGGTATTCGCGGGGCCAAGATTCAAAGCCCTTTGGAATAGCCCTTTAGGAATCAACGTTTTTTAAGCAAGAATAGGTATACTAAGAATCTAAGCTACCAAGCATGCATCTCTTCGGAAAATGCTAAGGGGGTGTCATCCCCTCCTTAGCAGCGCTGAGTAGCTTTTAATTGAACTTCTTGATCACCTTATTTGATAGGAATCTTATGAGCAAAGCACACACATTGGGCGTTACCAACGGTAAACTCGCCGACTTGCCGCACAGCCCAAACGCTGTCAGTAGTCAGACCAGCCAATCGGCTAAACAGGTTGAAGCCTTAACGCTCAAGGGCAGTGCGGTTGAAACCAAAGCGGCAATTATCGATTGCCTGGCTAAGATGGGCGGTAACGAGATCGTCGAACAGGCCGATGATTACATTCGTACGGTGTTTACCACACGACTGTTTCGCTTCAAAGATGACGTTGAATTTTATATCGACGCCGGCGAAGGGCAGGTGCACTTCCGCTCCGCTTCACGAGTTGGATATAGCGATATGGGCGCAAATCGGAAACGCTATCAGGCATTCAAGGAACTTTACCAATAGGAAACCCCGGCTAAGTAACACGCCTAGCTAGTTACATTGTTTAACTAGTGCTGGTTTACAAACATAGCTCTCGCTATGTATCGCCTACCTAATAAATTTGTATTCGCACGCCCATTGCTGTTGCACACTTCGTGGTGCTTGCGAGCATTATAAATGTACAAATCAATTTTGTTGGTTTGATAAATTTCTTGGAGGGGTTCTCACTAAGAAATATTTAGAATAGTTGTTAGGTATTTTAGCCGCAGCCGAGATGGTAATGAAGTTTTATGGCGTCTATGCCATTAGCCCCAGCGCTAAGCTTTTGATTTTAATAGAGCTCCCATAATGCTCAACCTGTAAATTGACATTTTGTCAGTCTAATCACATAATATATCCACTACAACGTTCTAGTTATTTAATGATACTTGTCTAGGCAGATGACAGCCAACTCGGCTGATGGGTGATTATATCTGCTTAGTAAATTTAAAGAGTTCCCTACTGAATCCGATGGCAGTCATTGCGTCGATTTTATTCTTAAAAGAAATCTCATTAATAATAAAAAAAAAGAAAAGAGGCGGTTAGTGATGAGCGGCGAAAGCATAGCTATAAAAGACCAATGGGTTGTCATGTTCCCAGGGCAAGGTTCTCAATTTATTGGAATGGGTAAAGATTTCTACTCGAAGTCGCAAAGTGCTCGAGAGGTTTACGACTTAGCCAATGAAATTGCTCAGAAAGACATTACTAAGCTTTGCTTTAAAGGGCCTATCAGTAAGTTAAGCAATACTGACAATTTACAAATATTAATCACCGCGACTAATCTTGTAACCGCACAAACCCTTTTTGACAATACCGAAATTACCCCGAGTGTTGTTCTCGGCCATTCCGTTGGCGAGTACAGTGCACTCCAGGTTGCGGGAAGTCTAACGACAGAGAATGCACTTAAACTTGCCTTCAAACGCGGCACGTTAATGCAGCGGGAGGCTAAACTCGAAAAAGGGCAAATGTATGCCATTAAGAATGTCCTGCCTAAAGACTTAAATAAGATCCTGAGTGGCCTTACTGAAAAGAAATCTATTGTTATTGCAAATGATAATAGTAATAGCCAGCAAGTTATATCGGGTGAAAAGTCCGCTATGTCTAAAGTGCTTAACTATTGTTCTGAAAATAATATTGAGGCTATCAAATTACCCGTTAATGGTGCTTGGCATAGCAACCTTATGCAAGGGTGTGTTGAAGAGTTTCGCCATTCCCTTATGGCGACTGAGATGCTCAAGCCAAAAATTAGCTACATCAATAACTTGACGGCTCAACCCTGTTCAAAGTTAACTGAAATTCAAGAAAATTTAGTCAGGCATATTACCGCCACAGTGAGATGGCGCGAATCGATTGAGGGCTTAATTAATCAGGGCCATCGTAAGTTTATAGAAGTGGGGCCGAAGAAAATATTAAGCCGTTTACTTGAATCAATTGCTGGTGACACTGAGGAATTTACAATAGAGCAGGTCGAAACGATTAAAGATATCGTTAGGCTTGGAGATTGATATGGCAGCCATGCCTTATCGAGTTTACTTACTCTTTTCTGCTCTAATTCCTGCCTTAATTTACGCTTCGGTCGCGGCTGTGCTAGTGGCTTTATTGTCACTGCGAGTAAATGAAACTGATGTTTTAAGTGTCGCTTTGTTCTTTACAGCATTGTGCTTTACTGCGGCATTTCGCATGACAAAGGATTTGTGGGCCACCTGGCCTTATGCCATCTATGCCAGTAAATTTAGAGTCGATAGTAGCGATAAAAAAAGTATTAAGGGTAAAGCCACTTATAGAGGTTATTTAGAGCGACCATTTAGAGCGTCATTCAGTCTGGCTATATTTTCATCTAGCCTTGTCTTCGTCGTGTCTTACTACTTAGTGCCTTATGCATTTAGTCTTCATTTATCTATTCTTTGGATAATCGGGTCGTTTATTTTCCCGCTTATATTGTTTTTTGTTCTACTGATAGCCGCTGATATGTTTTATCGCTGCTATGCATTTGAAGAGCAAAATTGTCTGCATTTATCTACCCATGAATATGTAAAGAAATTCTACCTATACCCTGAAGCCCTTTGTTTTTTATTGTTAAATTTTGCCATTATTAGCCCATTAAATTCTATTCAAGAGGCATCGTTTGATGTGGCATGGGTAACGATGTTAGTGACCATATCGATCACCTCGCTTTTAATGTTGTTGAGTGCGCATTCAAACCCAATGAGCCATGTCATTGGTGGTTTAAATTCAAAGCTAATAAAAATTATTGATCTTAAAGAGATGGAACTCGAGTTTAGTAAAAATGACATAAAAGACAGTTATAAAGTTAAGAAATTTCCTTTATTCGCGTGGTGGCTGTTAATGATCGCAATACAAATAGTGTTAGCCACAGTCTTTATGAAGAACTATGAGAACTGGTTTTACCCTTTTTTATTAAGCGCACAAATCATTTGGCTTGCTAGCTATATCTACTTACGAAACAGCATGCTGATCAACGCTATAAGGCAAGTTGCCCGATATCATGGCAGAGCAGACTTACAGCAAGGTTACCTAGACATAAGCGACTCAGAAGAGCTTTTAGTGTGAAGCGCGCATTGTCGACAGACACCGAGCTATCGGTTGCAAACATGCTCACCGAGTTACCGCCCCAAGTGAGCCACGGTGTCTATGGTGTGGGTGTTGACATAGCCTCAGTTGAGCGAATCAAACTGGCGATAAATCGCAGCGGTAAAAAATTTTTAGATCTTGTTTACAGCAAAACTGAACAAGAGTATTGCGAGAGCGCAGAGAAAAGGTTTGAGCGTTACAGTGCTTGTTGGGCGGCTAAAGAATCGGCCGTAAAAGCATTGGGTACAGGGTTTCGGCATTCAATTTCATTTAAAGATATTGAACTTCAATCCGGTAAAGATGGTCGACCAATGCTGAAACTCTCGGGTAGATTTCATCAGCTTATGCAGGAGAACAGTGTCAATTATTCTCATGTTTCTATTAGCCACGAAGGCGAGAGTGCGGTCGCCGTGGTGATGTTGTGTCGAATTTAAATTAACGGAGAAATCATGGCAAGGTATGAAGATTTAGAAGGCAAAGTTGCCTTAATTACGGGTGGCAGCGGTGACATCGGCCAAGCGGCAATTAAAGAGTTGGCTGGGCAAGGTTGTCGAGTGTATTTCACCTATAACAGCTCTTCAGAGCAGGCGAATCAGATTGTCTCTGAGCTTAAGGAAGACGGTAAAGAAGCTTTTGCCAAACAATGCAACATTCAAGATAAGCAGCAAGTCAAAGCGTTAATGGAGCACATTGTTGAAGCCGAGGGTCGTATTGATATCTTGGTAAACAATGCGGGTATTTACAAAGATAATTTATTTCTAACAATGACAGATGATGAGTTTGAAGAAGTTGTTCAAACAAACTTATTTGGTACCTTTTATTGCACTAAAGCGGCAGTCGACAACATGTATCGCAATCGCTCTGGCGCGGTTATTAACATCTCTTCGATCGCCGGTGTTACCAATTCATTTGGTCAGGCTAATTACAGTTCTTCAAAAGGTGCTGTTATTGCTTTCGGTCGCACTATTGCGGCAGAACTCGCGCCTAAAAACATTCGTGTTAATACCATTGCACCAGGCCTAATCGAGTCAAGCATGGTTAAACGTATCCCGCGTAACATCATGAAGCAAACCTTATCAGGCATCCCTGTTAATCGTTTGGGTCGCCCGAATGAGATTGCCAAAGTGATTTCGTTTTTAGCATCAGAAGATTCAAGTTATATCGTTGGCCAAACTATTGTGGTCGACGGTGGCTTAATAATGCGTTAAGGAAAAAGGTAATTTATGACAACAGTAAACCGTAAAAAAAGAGTCGCAAAGGACTTCGTTCTTCTTGAAGCTTTCATGCTGCAAAAATTAGCATTGTTTCGCCTGCCATTCATGATGGTCGATAAAATAATTAATTTTAAAAATGGTGAACGACCAAAAATAACCAGCATTAAAGTAGTGGCCGCAAACGAGCCACATTTCGCCGGTCATTTCCCTGGTTTCCCGGTGATGCCCGGTGTTTTAATCGCTGAAACTTTCGGGCAAACAAGTGAGTACATGAATGTAATACTTAAATTCATTGACGACTATCAAGCCGAAACGGGCGTCAATTTAGAAGATTTGCACGATCTTAAAGCGGCGATTTGTTGTCCCGAAGGCGTGCAGAGAGTGCAGCAAAGTAACGAAAACTTAATGGGGTTCCTAGCATCACAGGATCTTAAGTTTCGCGGTGTCGTTTACCCCGGCGACGTATTAGAAATCACCAGTGAAATGTTTTTAGTGGATAGCGCCGGTTTCAATCATTTTAATGTTGAAGCTCGAGTTGGCAAGAAAATCGTGTGTTCCGGCCGGATGTCTAACTGGCGACAACATACCAGCGGTTTTGGCATTCCAGAAGACAAATTATCGAAAGAAGAATCTAACTAAGCAATTAACCAGGAGAGAGATCATGCAAGAAGCCCTTAAAAATACTATTGATGAACGCAATGCGGTAATAGACGAAGTTAAAAAAGTTTTAATTGAACGTCTAAATTTATACCAAGAGCCTCAAGATATTGATGAGGATACCCCACTTTTTGGCAGCGGCTTGAAGCTCGATAGCGTAGATGCAACTGAAGTGGTTGTGATGCTGGATATGAGTTTCGGTATAAAAGTAGAAGAAGGTACAGACCCTTCATTCATGCGCAATATCAATCAATTGGTTGATTTTATTTTAGAGCGCAAACGCGCAACCGATGCCGCAGCTGCGCAAGCCGCTTAACCACGAGAATACAATGAACGGATTATTAGCATTACATAAGCAACACGCAAAAGAACTAGTTAGCGTTAACGGTATTGAAGTACCCAAGCAATACAGCGATCTTGATAAAGAGTACTCCGCACTTCGCCAAAATGTCGCCTTGTCGGATTATAGCCATTACAGCAAATTAAAAATTGACGGTGATGAAGCGTTTGACGTGCTTGACCTAGCGGTCGCCGGTGATGTTGCTGAAATACGTGATGAGCAGACACTCTACACGGTGCTACTTGACCAAGACGGAAGCATAATTACTGATGTTTACATCATGAATGATGATGATAGCTATGTGGTGCTATCTGAGCATTTAGACGATGCGGCCCTAATGACCTTATTCAAAGATCGGATGGGTGAGTTTGAAGATGTAGAAATGACATCGTTAACTCAATCTCATGCAATTATTGCAATGGAAGGTCCTTACAGCTGGGAACTTGCGCAAGAAATCTACGGCATGGATGTTATCGGCATTCCCTTCTTGGGCTTCATTGCTTTAGACGACGATACCTATTTACTGCGAGCGGGTAAGCATGGCGAGTTTAGCTATAAAGTTATTTTGCCGGTAGAGGACGCCGAAGCGCTATGGACCGAAATTGAAGAAAAAGGTGTGCGATACGATTTAGTAAAAGCGGGCTTGGCGTTGCATGAACTGACTCGCTTAGAAAACCCATACTTCTCGCCAACTGGTAACGGCCGTGTTTCTCGTGATCCGCGTGAATTGCAATTGCAGTGGATGGTGCGTTACGACAAAGATGAATTCTTTGGTCGCGAACGATTACTAGAAAAACGCGATGAAGCGCTGGTTAAAAAAATCATTGGTGTGGTGTTAGCGCAAGAAGGCGAAA
>JAFMHC010000259.1 GCA_017854775.1 Gammaproteobacteria bacterium
TTTGCATTTGTGTTGGCGAAATGCAATGCTCTATCGATGGGTGTCTGATACTACTTGGATCAAGGCAATGCCTAATACTCCCGGTAGTTGGCGCAATGCGAGCAGCGCGCCAATTGGGTTAGCACGTCTCCAAGAGAATGATCGTCTTGACTCTTCGGCCATCGTTTCTGGAAACCAAAACCAGCCATAGACAAAGGTCATTGCCGCCATGGCCGAGGCGACAAAAAAGGGTGTTCTGGTGCCATATTCGCCTAGTAATCCGCCGATTGCTGGGCCGATCATAAAACCAATGCCGAAGGCGGCTCCAACTAAACCAAAGCCTTTAGCCCTATCCTTTGCCTCGGAGATGTCGGCCATCACTGCATTGGCGGGCCCAAAGATGGCTCCTAAGCCGCCAGCGATTGAGCGCCCTATAAACAGCCATAATATCGATGGTGCAAAGCCCATCAGTAAGAAGTCGATACTAAAGCCAGCAAGTGATAGGAGAAATACGGGTCGTCTGCCAAAGCGGTCTCCTAGATTGCCGACCAATGGCCCCATTAAGAACTGGAAAACGGCGTAGGCTGAGGCAATAAGACCGCCGATGAGAGTCGCTTCGGATAGGCTAACCCCTTCTAATTCAACAATTAACTCTGGCAAGACCGGCATGATAATGCCAAAGCCCATTGAATAGGCGCATACAGTAATCAGTACGAAGCGAGTTGCATTGGTCTTTTCTTGAGCAGATATCATGTTGGCCGGATTCAACTATTAGCGTGCGACGAATATTTCGCTAGGTGAACAACCAAGATAGTCTGATAGCTCTTGTTTGTATAAATTTTCACATTGTTGGACCAAACTCGGTAAGTCGTCTTCACTCATGCCGATGGTGCTAATAGATTCTAAAATCTTGATTTCATGTAAACCGCCTTTGGCGATTTTGTTGGGTATATCAAGCACCGCTTCTAGCGGCTTTGAAACCATTGGGATAATCGGTACTTGAGCACGAATGGCCATTTGAAAGGCGCCATATTTGAAGGCTTTCATCTTGCCGCCTTGGCTGCGAGTTCCTTCTGGAAATATCCAGATATAGCCATCGTCATTTTGCAGGCGCTCGACCGCCAGTTCGATGCTCGAGCTATTTTTTCCTTTGGCTTTACGATCAACCATGATGTTGTTCGAAGCATAGAATAGACGGCCCCAAAACGGAATTTTGAGTAATTCCTTCTTGCCGATAATAACCGCGTTCTTAGGAAAAACAGGGCCTTGTAATAACGGGTCAAAATTCGACTGGTGGTTCATTATTACCACTGCGGGCCCAGCGATCATATGCTCACGACCGATAACGTTAACCTTTATACGCAAGGCGATGCGTACGCCAAAGTTTAACGACTTAGCATATGCCCAAGCAAGCCATTTCCTGTGCTTATAGGGAAAAGATAAAAAATAGAACACAATGGAAACCAAGGTGCACCAAATAGCAACCAGCGCCATTTTGATATTGTATTGAATACGTCTAAGAATACGGGTCATGCTTTAGTTTGGTGGGCTGTGGTGAGGGTTGGAAGGAGTTCGGTAATGGTGTTTGCCAACTTGTGTTTGCCATTTGGTGAAGGCATTTAAATGACTAAAAAATCATCTGCCTCTATCATAGAGCTAGTTTAGCCTTTTGGTGTAACATATAGGTGAGGTTGGGGCGATTAATTTATAAACTATGCTGAGGACTCTGTGAAACAACATGTCTGAAAAATATCAATATCAGGAGCGCCAAGTCGAACCAATGCCGAATAAAGAGTTCGGTGTCGGCACTGGACGTACCAGCGGTTATGCCTCGTTCTTCCTAGGCTTTCTGAGCCTTTTAGGGGTGCTTGCCTTTCTCTATCCCGAGTATCTTACGACGGCTGAGCTTCGAGAAGTCTACGACGCTCAAGTGCTGCAAAATGTACTTAAGTACGGTATGTACTTCTCATTGTTTTTTGGCTTAGTCACCTTTTTTCTGCGCAAGCGCAGGCTAATGGGCTTTGCTGGCATAGCATTAACCGGAGTGGCATTTGCTTTGGGTGGGTATTCGGTACCTATTGGTGATGTAGCGGACAAGCCACTTGCACTGGGCGTTGATTGGCTGATTTTAGCATTTTTGCTATCAACGGTTATATTCACCACACTCGAGAAGCTTTTTCCGAAATATAAAGAGCAAGTTATTTTGCGCAAAGAATGGCAGCTCGACTTCTTCTATTTTTGCATAAATCACTTGCTGATCTCAGCGGTGATTTTGGTCGGCAATTACGTTGCTAGCGTATTTGATTTCGCAGTCAGCGATAACCTTAGAGAAACGGTTCAGTCGTTGCCGCTTGCCGTGCAGGTGATAATGGTGCTGCTGATTGCCGACTTTATTCTCTACTGGGAGCATCGTATGTTCCATGAGTCGTCCAAGTTGTGGCGCATTCATGCGGTACACCATTCTGTTGAAACGATGGACTGGTTGGCTGGGTCGCGCGGGCATGTAGTACAGGTGTTCGTTGAGCGCACCTTAGTGATAGTCCCGCTATACCTTATCGGCCCTGATAAGGCCGCGCTGGATATCTATGTGACCTTCGCCGCTCTGCAAGCGATCGTAATTCATTGCAACTTAGGCATTCCATTCGGCCCGTTGAAATACATTTTTGTTACTCCTCAGTTTCATCACTGGCACCATAGTTCAGAGCAACCTGCGATTGATACTAACTACGCAGCTCACACTACATTGTTCGATCGCTTGTTTGGCACCTATCATTTCCCTGGCAAGCATTGGCCTGCTCATTACGGTACTACTGTGCGTTTACCACGAGACTATATTGGGCAGATGAAATACCCGTTCTCTAGAGATCGAGAGCAGGCAAAGGATGCTTCAAGTTAAAGGTCAAAATAAAAAGCCCCAAAAGTCGGTATTGCAGTCGACTTCATGATTGCTATGGGGCTTTTTAAATTTGTCGGTCAATGATTATAAATCGTCAGCCGCGACGTTTTCGATAGATGTCCATTGCTTGTCTGCTTGATCAATATTGTCGGCTTTATCTTCAACCCAAGTTTCATATACATCTAGGTTTTTGTTTACATAAAGCTTGCCATCGACAACTTCGAACGCTTTACCGTCTATGTCGAACTTTTTACCTAAGGCCGCACCATAGGCACAAAAGCCACCATACTGTGGTGCATATTTGTCGGGGTTGGCCTTGAACGTGTCACGGTTTGCAGCGCTCGAAAAGCGGTAAATCGCGTCATTGTGCACAGCGGTAAAGTTTGCCTTACCTTCTATAGCTGCATTTTTAGTAAAGTAAGCGACGGCATCATGCCCCGCCAAAATTACTCCATCAGCATCTACTTCACTGTTGTTTCCGGCAAAGCTGAGAGTGCCGAACAGCAGGGCTGAAGCTGCTGCTAGGGTTGCTATAAAATTTGATTTTTTCATCTTATTTCTCCGTACATGTTAATGTGTTAGTTATTCAACTGGGTGAGACAATTAGTGCCTCACCTCGAGCTATTTGAATTTTACTGATAATGAAAATAATCAATATGTTCGGTCTGCCGAGACTTATGTCCTATCGTTTATGAATGCCGTTAACCAGTTATTTGCACCGTTAAAACTTGAAGCTAACGTGTTTCACAATGGACAATATTGCGGAGCATGGGCAATTGACGTTTCGGGCACCGATAAGATGACCTTTCACGTAGTGGTGCGAGGTAATTGTTATTTAAAGATTTCCGATCGAACTATAAAACTTAGTCAAGGTGATGCGGTTTTCTTCCCTAGAGACTCTCAACACATAGTGACCAATTTGCCAGACCAAGAAGTCGAGGTAAATAGTGCTGAATCGCAACCAATGCTAACGCTTCTGACCGAACCGTCTACCGGTCTTGTTTGTGGCAATTTTCGGCACCAGCACCCGCTGTTCGAGCGCATTACCCGACAGCTTCCCGAGGTCATATTAGTGCGTCGCAACGCTGGTTCTGCTAGTTCGAGAATCATCGATCTAGTGTTAGAAGAATCTGCGTCATCGGGTGACGAATCCAGCGTGTTATTAAACCGGCTTTCTGATTGTTTATTTCTCTTTATCGTGAGAGACCACTTAGATGTTGAGAGTGGTTTGTTCGCGGCCATGTCTCATCCGAAATTGATACCAGCAATGGCGCTTTTGCACAGCGCCCCAGATCAGAAAATAGGCCTAGAGCAACTTGCCAATGAGGTGCATATGTCGAGGTCCGCATTCTCTACATTGTTTAAATCGGTGGTGGGGCAGTCGCCAATGGATTACTTAAAACAGTGGCGCATTACCTTGGCGTATCGTTGGTTGGTCGATGAGGGCATATCAACCTACGAGGCAGCACTGCGTTGTGGTTATGAAAGTGAATCTTCGTTTTCCAAGGCTTTTACCAGCGTCATGGGTTTTGGGCCAGGTAAAGCACGTGCTGAATTGAAGCAATCCTAGACTAATTCGCTCTGGCACACTTGCTCGACTAAATTAGCACGATTAAAGCGGGTAAGGCTCGTTAGCTAAAAGCTTGATAAAGCCGTTCAAAACACGATAGATTCCCCACAGCCATGCAATGCCTAATATCGCAAAACCAATTAATATATAAACCAGTATGCCGCCGATAATCAGCCATAGAAGACTCCACCAAAATACTCTAGTGGCGTTGACTAAATGGCTGTGGTAAATGCTGCCAAGTGCTCCGTTCTTTTTAATCATCGCCCAAATTGCACCGATTAGCAGTGGAATAACTGTGAATAAACCGATCGCTAGTAAGATGTATGAAATGAGAGCGTGAGTTTTGTACTCACTGCCAACTAGAGATGAAGTGTTAGAAACGTCGTTCATGTTTTTACCCAGTATATGACCAATAGAAAGATCAATCGTTTGATTTCTATAGTTTGAATTCTATTGTTGTTTGCTTCGACAGTTGTTCGATCTTGACATTTGTTGGTAGAAAAATAACCAGCTCTTTTTTGGCTGTTTCTTTAATTTAGTATTGAATGTTAGAAAATCAAGGTCGGTGGTTAGGCCAGAGTTAAACGCCAGAGGTAACAGCCGGGTTGAAGGTCGAGTTAAGGGCTTGTTAAGCCTAAACATTCAGCCGCTCTTGAGTTGCTCTCAAGTTTGAGGTTGTTAGCACTTACGATAAATACCGACCGAATTGAAGTCGCCGGATTCAGCTAGGTCGGGTATCGTGCAGCTGTGGTAACGGGCTGTTTCGAGCATGCCAGCCAACTCGCTTGGCTTTACCCGTGAGTCGGCGATAATAACGTCTTGGTAATCATTGATAAATCTTTCTAATAACGGAATGTTTTCTCTATCGTAGAAGACATCGGCAACCAGCAATAAACTGCTTGCGGGGTCGACACCAAGGCTGTTTAAATCATCGCCGGTATCAACTATTACCTGATTAAGACTTGCGTTGATTTGAGTCGCTTGTAAGGCGTTTCTATCGATATCGAGAGCGATGCTTCTTGATGCTCCTGCCATCGCTGCAGCAATTGCGACAACGCCTGAACCACTGCCGAAATCGATCACTGTTTTACCTCGCACTTGTTCAGGCTTGTCTAATAGATAGCGTGCCATGACTTGGCCGCTGGCCCAACAAAAAGCCCAGTAAGGTGGCTCATCCATTAAAAATGCTACTTGGTCTTGGGTCAGTTCAGCTTGTGGGTAGGCGCTATCAATTAATGCTAGAGTAATCTCTGTAACCATTGGCAACTGTTGCAACACAAGCTTGGCTGCTGGCACCTTGGCCTGCATGGCGATTTCGAGAGATTGCAGTGATGACATGTTAAAAACTAGAGACTGTATAGCGTGGGCAGGTTTGTTCAAGCCCACGCCAGCAGCGAATTGGTTATTTGTCGAACTCTTCTTGCAGCATTTTCATTAGAGTTTCTTTGCTTAAGCTATATGGCTGGCCCTGATTGAGTTGTAGGGTTTTTTGCAAACTGGCGCGAATCATTGCCTCGGACTGGTCAGCGTTGGGCGTGACCATATAACGCATCTTGGGTGCTTCATTGCTCATGAAATGCAAAGCGGCATCAGCCACATCTTGGGGGCTTTTACCTTCGGTGACTTTAGCTAAGCCAGCCACTAAACCTGCTCGTTCTTGGGCGTATTGTGAATCG
>JAFMHC010000260.1 GCA_017854775.1 Gammaproteobacteria bacterium
AGACTACGAATACGACGAATAAGCTGTACTTCGTGCCGTTGATAGTATCGGCGGTTACCACGCCTCTTTACCGGATTCAACTGTGAGAACTCTTGCTCCCAATAACGCAACACATGCGGTTTAACCATGCATAACTCGCTTACTTCACCAATGGTAAAATATCGTTTGCTTGGTATTGGCGGTAAGGTTGCGTTATCTCCTTGGTCAAGCATCTCTATTGAATCCCATGTGACAGTGTTTAATCTTATATGCTTAGTTTATCAGTTCACCGACACATTCGTATACAGAAAAGTAACTTTAGAATAGAAGATTCACTTAATGTTTGTTTAGTTACATCAATTTACGACAACTAATTAAAAAATCTCTTAAGTATATCCGCATTATCCTCAATCGCTTCTTTAAGCTTTTGACTGGCCTTAAACGTTACCACCCGACGAGCGGAGATGGGTATCTCTTCACCAGTTTTAGGATTACGCCCCGGTCGCGCGGGTTTATCACGCAGTCCAAAGTTGCCAAATCCCGATAACTTAACCGAACTTCCATCTTCTAGCGCCCCTTTGATGGTCTCAAAAAATTGCTCGACGAACTCTTTAGACTCGCGCTTGTTTAGCCCTAGTTCTTCATGCAATGAAACCGCAAGCTCTGCTTTTGTAATCGACATTTTCACCCTCTTGGCTTCTCGATTTAAGAAGCCTAGTTTTACCCTAATTGGTTAACAATAGTTGGTCTGTACTGACCGAACAACTATTACCATATTAACTACGTAATGTAGCACCCCACTTCGTTTCCAACAACGAGCGAGCTTCCGCCATCAACCCTTCAGCCTCTTCATCAGTCATGGTTTTATCTTGATGCTGCAAAACCAGACTCAAAGAAATACTCTTTGCATCGTCAGCAACACCCTGCCCACGATACAGATCAAACAATTCCACTTTAACCAGCACAGCACCTAACTCATTTCGTAATGACTCAAGTAAACCTGCAATCGGCAAATCTTGATCAACTAATACCGATAAATCACGCTTAATACTCGGGAAACGGGAAACAGATTGAAAACTTGGCAATTGCGCATTTAGAGCGACACCAAGATTGATCTCAAAAGCGACTACATTATGAACCCCATAATGCTTTTCAACTGTCGGATGTAACCTACCCAGCCATCCTAATACGGTCTTATCACCATTTAATTCATTACGAGTTAGTAACGAACTCTGTCCCGGATGAAGAGCAATGTGCTCGAACTCGTTAAATATAATAGGGTTTTTGTGGCCGGTCAAGGCAAGTACGGCCTCCAAATCGGACTTAACATCATAGAAATCAATGTTTTGCGGCTTACTAAGACCCCATTGGGTCGCCGCGACTTGGCCCAGCACTACTCCAGACAGCTTCTGCTCTTCACGAAAAGCTTTGCCGTCTTTATGGTAGCTAGCCCCGACTTCATAAAAACGAATGCGGTCGTGCTGACGATTAGCATTAAATTGCAGCGCTCCCATAAGACCCGGTATCAGACTGGTCCGCATCACGGCCATATTATCCGCTAACGGGTTGGCTAGCTTAACGGGCTCCTCGGTACTGAATATCGCATGTACTGCGGGATCGATGAAACTATAGGTAATCGCTTCGCGGTAATCGCGCGCGACCAATGATTGACGAACCTGGCGTTCGCCTATACGAGCTTCTGATGCGGCCATTGATCGAGGCGCAATACGTGGCATCTTAGTTGGAATATTATCGTATCCTTTCACGCGCGCAACTTCTTCAACCAGATCAGCTTCGCACTCTATGTCAAAACGGTAGCTTGGCGGAGTAACCGACCAAACACCATTTTCACCCGTTACTGAATCGGCGATACGGCTTAAAATGTCGTCCACTTCGGCTTCATCGAGCGGCATACCAAGTAGACTAACTAGGCGATCTAAGCGAATTTCAACCGCAGGCTTACCTTGAATGGCACTCTCTTGTTTCTGTTCAACGATCGGCCCAGCTTGACCGCCGCAAATCTCAAGCACTAACTCTGTTGCACGCTCAATTGCTTGCGGCGGCAATTGCGGGTCTACGCCACGCTCAAATCGAAATGAGCTTTCTGTGTGCAAACCATAGCGGCGAGCTTTGCCCGACGCTGACTTGCGTGTAAAGTGCGCCGCCTCTAAAACAATATCAACCGTATTGTCATCGATAGCGCTATCAAGCCCCCCCATGACACCTGCGATAGCAATTGGCGCTTGCGCATCGGCAATAATCAGGGTTTGAGCATCAAGTGTTGCCTCAGACTCATCAAGTAATTTAATCTTCTCGCCAGCTTTCGATTGTCGAACAACAATTTTATCATTCAGCTTGGCTAGGTCGAACGCATGCATCGGTTGCCCAAGTTCAATCATCACATAGTTAGTGATATCGACAATCGGGCTGATTGGGCGCACGGCACTACGGCGCAAGCGCTCTTGCATCCACAGAGGAGTTACCGCCTCTTGACTGATATTTTTAATCACACGACCGATATAGCGAGGGCAGTTGACTGAGTCCTGCAACTCTACATCGATTGCATCATCAATAGTCGCGGCAACCGCTTCGATATCCAACGGATGGTAGCTTCCATCTGCTAACACCTTCATTTCTCGAGCAATACCCTGCACACTTAGACAATCGCCGCGATTAGGTGTCAGGTCGATATCAATTAATTTGTCATCCAGCTGTAGGTATTCGTCAACTCGTTGCCCGATTTCGGCATCAGCATCTAATTCGATCAAGCCAGCCGAATTCTCTTCAAGGCCGAGTTCTGACGCAGAACACAACATGCCGATTGATTCGACACCGCGCACTTTGGCTTTCTTGATCTTTAAGCCGTTGGGCAATTTAGCACCAACAGTCGCAACCGCTACCATCAGGTCTTGCCTGACGTTAGCCGCACCGCAAACGATATTTAGCACCTCACTACCGATATCGACAGTAGTACAATTCAAGCGGTCAGCGTCTGGGTGTTTTTCAACCGTCAGAACCTTACCTACCACCAAGTTCTCGATAGGCCCGGCTATCGACTCAACACCATCGACTTCAAGACCGGCATTGGTCAAGCAATCGGCAATTTCTTGGGCACTTAGCTCAACACGAACCCAGTCGCGTAGCCATTGTTCGCTAATTATCATTTGAACTGCTCCAAGAAAGTTAAATCATTATCAAAGAAAAGACGTAAATCGGTGACTCCATAGCGCAACATGGTTAAACGCTCCACACCTAAGCCGAAGGCAAAACCAGTGTATTTCTCAGAATCAATACCAACGTGCTTAAATACTTCTGGGTGGATCATGCCACTGCCCAAAACTTCAATCCAACCGGTTTGCTTACAGATGCGACAACCTTGTGTTTTGCCCTGCTGATCAACACAAAAAACGCAGCTTATGTCGACTTCAGCTGAGGGCTCGGTGAACGGAAAATAAGAAGGGCGTAAGCGAATATTCAAATCAGTTTCAAAGAACTGTCGCAGAAAGTGTGTCAATACACCCTTGAGATCGGCAAACGAAATACCTTCATCCACCATTAGGCCCTCGACTTGATGAAACATAGGCGTATGCGTTACATCTGAGTCGCAACGATAGACACGACCCGGTGCAATAATATTAATCGGCGGTGTCTCACTCAGCATATAACGAGCTTGCACTGGCGAGGTGTGTGTACGCAGTAGGTGTGTACCTTCATCGCCCTCAGCGGTATCGATATAAAAAGTATCGTGCATCGCACGGGCTGGGTGCTCGGGTGGTATATTCAGCGCTTCAAAGTTATGAAAGTCATCTTCAATTTCCGGCCCAGTGGCAATACCAAAGCCCATTGCAACAAAAATATCTTCAATCCGTTGCATGGTGCGAGTAACCGGGTGAATACCACCCGAGCCAATGCCTCGACCCGGTAGCGTGATATCTATCTTCTCAGCCGCAAGAGCCGCAGCCAACGCGATAGCGTCTAACTCGGCTTTTTTGTGATTCAACAGCTGAGCAACTTCTTGCTTAACTGCATTAACCTTATCACCAAACTTAGGTCGCTCTTCATGAGGCAAGCTTCCTATCTGCTTAAGCTGATTAGTCAACTCACCTTTTTTACCTAGGTAATTAACCCGCAGTTCTTCTAATTGCGCCGGTTTTTCAGATACAGCTATAGCGCTTCTGGCTTGCTCCAGAATATTCTTTAGGTTTGAATCGAGTGAATCAGTCATGGTTGTTTTTCTCTATTTAGAAATAGCTCTTGCTAATGATACTCTGGAGATTTTGCAATCTACCCTACCTATTTACTACCAACCCAATCATTACAAACTCAGTTATTACAACGTTAGTTATTACAACGTTAGTTATTACAAACTGGGGAGTACTAAATCGATAGCTTAAAGATGCTTAATTTAAAGCTGTAGATAGCAAAAGAGGAAGACCAATGGCCTTCCTCTTTGCTTTTTAAAGCATCAGTATCAGCCTCTGAAAATTCAGAGCCTAACGATCGCTTAAGCCGTTAAAGCCGCTTTTGCTTTTTCAGCTAACTGCGAGAATGCCGCTGCATCGTGTACAGCAATATCAGCTAATACTTTACGGTCCAACTCTATTTCAGCTTTCATCAAACCATTGATGAAACGACTGTAGTTGATACCATTCAATTTAGCGGCAGCTGAAATACGCGTAATCCATAAACGACGGAACTGACGTTTCTTTTGACGACGATCACGATACTCGTATTGGCCTGCACGTGTTACAGCTTGTTTGGCTACACGAAAAACGTTTTTACTACGTCCACGGTAACCCTTAGCTTGGGCGATAACTTTCTTATGTTTTGCTCGGGCGGTGACGCCGCGTTTTACTCTAGGCATTTTTTAGTTCCTCTCAGAAGAGCTGAAAGCTCCTCAAATCTCCAGTTATGCGTATGGCATCATTCGTTGAATCATCTTCGCGTCAGGTGACGACGCAAGCAGTTGCTTACGTAGATGACGTTTACGCTTAGTCGATTTCTTGGTCAAAATATGACGCAAGTGAGATTGAGAGCGTTTGAACTTACCGCTACCGGTTTTTTTGAAGCGCTTAGCGGCTCCACTATTACCTTTAATTTTAGGCATGATTTCTCCAAGTGCAATTGCACTGTTTTAGTCTTCAGAGTTCGAAGCTGTTTTAGCCTCTTCAGTTCTGGACTGTTGCCGTTACTTGATAGCCAAAGGAAGTTTAAAAGTTGCACTTCAACTGACCCTAATGTGAGCTCACAACCAGAATATTCTGATCGGCCCTATTTGCCCAACATCGGCATTCATCTTTAGAATGCAGGTATTGGGCGGTGACTTTGATTACTTTATCAAAGTCGCCTTTTTCTTATATTCTTTACTTCTTACCCTGCTATTTCTTACCCTACTATTTCTTAATAGGGCCTAGAACCATCACCATTTGGCGACCTTCCAACTTAGGGAACTGCTCCACCGAACCAAATTCCACTAAATCTGCTTCAACGCGCTTCAGCAACTTAAGACCAAGATCTTTATGTGCCATTTCTCGACCACGAAAACGAATGGTTACTTTGGTTTTGTCGCCATTAGTTAGAAATTTCTGTAACTTTCCTAGCTTGATGTTGTAATCGCCAACGTCAGTGCCTGGTCGAAACTTAATTTCTTTAACTTGCGTCTGCTTCTGATTTTTACGAGCAGCTGCCTTGCGCTTGCTGTCTTCATACAAAAACTTGCCATGATCCAATATCCGGCATACCGGAGGGTCAGCATTTGGCGAGATCTCGACCAGATCCATGCCCGCCTTCTGAGCCATTTCTAGCGCAGTGGCGCGATCAACTATGCCAGCCTGTGCCCCAGTCTGATCAATCAATCGAATGCTTGGCGCCGTGATACTGTCGTTCATGCGCTGTTTTTTCTTAATGGCTATGGTAATACCTCTAATTTTGTTCGAATTTCAGGTTTTGAATTCTAAAATGCTTTGATTCTCACCTCAATAGCTGCCTCACCTAAAAGCGATCAAATCGCGTGAAACAACGATAAAAAGCGAGAAATATCCTGTATCTAACGCCTTTCATGTAAAACTGGTAGACGCGAGTGGATTCGAACCACCGACCCCCACCATGTCAAGGTGGTGCTCTAACCAA
>JAFMHC010000037.1:0-16382 GCA_017854775.1 Gammaproteobacteria bacterium
CATAAGACAGTGGCATGTGCGCCGCCGATCGATCAACAACATCAATCTTGGCCAATTGGGCATTTTGCGCGCTTGATTCAGCCAGTGCAGCCGATTCGATCAATAAAGCCAGGTCAGACAGTTGCGTGGCGGTAAAAATATCCCGAACCGCGAGTTCAACGCCGCACTTGCTGCGCACCTCGCTAATCAAACGCATCGCCAACAATGAATGACCGCCCAATTCAAAAAAGTTATCGGTGACGCCGACTCTCTCCACCCCTAACAAGGCTTGCCATATTGTGCACAATAGCTGCTCATTCTTGGTGCTTGGCGCAAGGTACTCATACTGAGCAATACTCGCGTTTGGTTCTGGCAACGCCTTACGGTCTAACTTACCGTTTGCGGTAAGCGGAAAGTTTTCTAATTCGATAAACAGAGACGGCACCATGTAATTAGGCAGGTGCGTGGTGAGCTGTGCTTTGAGTCTGGCGCTAAGATCGTCTGTTTGAACACCTTTTTGATCATCGGGCCCAGAAGTTAGATAATTAGTAGTAACATAAGCAACCAATCGAGTTGGTTCATCTCGCGCGACTACGATGGCTTCAGCTACCTCGTCTATGCTCGTCAAGGCTAACTCCACCTCGCCTAGCTCAATACGAAACCCGCGCACCTTTACTTGGTCGTCGGTGCGGCCAATATATTCCATATTGCCATCGGCAAGCCAACGAACCAAGTCACCGGTCTTATACAAACGGTCATCGTCATCATCAGTAAACGGATTTGAAATGAAACGTTGCTGGCTTAACTCAGCTTGGTTCAAATATCCGCGTGCTAGCCCTACTCCAGAGACATGCAGCTCGCCAATCGCACCACTGGGTACTGGCGTAAGGCTGTTACTCAAGACATATAATTTATGATTGGATAGGGCGTTTCCGATCAACACGTTATGTCTTGTGTCCTGGGCCTCGACATTAAACGTTGTTACTACATGGGTTTCAGTAGGCCCATAGTGGTTAATCAGAAAAGTGTCTGAGCGGCTCAGATAGCGCGTTACTTGCTCAGTCATTTTTAAGCGCTCACCAGCAACAATGACTTCTCGCAAACAGCTAATATCGGTCGCTAGCTGCGCTGAGGCATCCATCATCGCATTGAAAACAGCGGGCACTAAAAATAGACGCTGAATATCGTGCTCAGAAATAACGCTTAGCAACTTGGCCGTGTCGATTCTCAAATCGTCTGGGTATAAATATAAGCGACTGCCTAAGTGCCACGCGGTTGCCAGCTCTTGCATAAAAACATCAAAGCCTATATTGGTAAGCAATACAGAATTCATCGGCTTACTTAAATAGCGGCCTGAAGCTTGATGATGAACTAAATTGGTCAGCGTTTTATGTTGTTGTAGAACACCCTTGGGTTGCCCGGCTGAGCCAGAGGTATAAATCACATATGCCAAATGGCTTGCGGTTAAACCTGACTCATCAGTACTTAGATTGGCAGTTAAGTTTTGACTCCGTTTATCACTCACACCGTTCGCGAACATGTGCTCATCATCAAGCAATATCAAGCGATGCTCACCCGCCGGTAAGCCCTCAGCTAAATGACTCATGGTTAGCAGCAGTTCTACTTTTGAGTCGTCGAGCATATAGCCCAATCTTGCGCTAGGATAAGACGGATCTAATGGCATATAAGCGCCACCGGACTTAAGAATAGCCAGTGTTGCTACAATCAGATCTACTGAACGTTCAACGCACAGACCGACGATCGAATCTGGCCGAACACCGTTAGCGACAAGATAATGCGCCAAACGATTCGACCTTGAATTTAGCTCGCCAAAGCTTAGTTCTTGTGCTTCAAATACTAATGCCACTGCGTTGGGATTTCGTGCAACCTGCTGTTCGAACAATTCATGCACACATAATTTACTCGGATACGCAGACTCAGTGCGGTTCAAGTCTTCGAGTAAATAATCAGTCTCTTGGTCACTGAGCATTGACAACTCACTCAGCTGATTCGCGCCGAAAGACTCATCATTAGCAAGCGCTTGCAGTAAACCCAGAAAGTGATCACCGAAGCGTTCTATGCTTGCTTTTAAAAATAAATCGGTATTGTATTCAAACGATAACAACACCGCGTCGTTCGACTCAACCGCGTTTAGCGTCAAGTCAAACTTCGAGCGAACATCGTCGTTCAAAAGTGGCTCAAAGGTAAGATCGTCGAATGAGACTGATGCAATTTCAAGCTTAGTTAGCTGATCCTTGTCCATGCTGAACATCACTTGAAACAACGGCGAGTACGCGGTACTTCGCTGCGGATTTAATTGCTCTACCAAATAATCAAACGGTAATTGTTGATGCTGCTGTGCGCCAACATTAACCTCTCTAACATGAGAAAAATACTCAGATAAGGTTTGCTCTTCAGACACATCAGTTCGTAATACTAAGGTGTTTACGAAAAAACCAATTAAGCCTTCAAGTTCTTTTTGCGTTCGATTTGCTAGCGGAACACCAATAGCAATATCCGAGTTATTCGAATAACGAGACAGCATTAGCGAGAACATGCCCTGCAACAACATAAATAGCGTGACATTATGTTGCGAGGCACGCTGCTTCAAGCGTCGTAATAGATCCTGGTCGAAACCGAAACGATAAATAGCACCATTAAAGCTTTGCTGAGTCGGCCGAGGGAAATCCAATGGCAAACTATGCACTGGCGGCAAATCGGCTAATTGCTGTTGCCAATATGACATTTGCTCAAGTGCCGCATCAGCTTGTAAGTACTCTCGTTGCCAATGCGCATAATCGACATATTGTATCGCCAACATCTCGAGCTCGGAGGTCGGGCTTTCGGCTTCAAGGCCGTCGCATAACGCCTTATAAATTGTTGTGAACTCGTTGACTAAAATACCGGCTGACCAGCCGTCGGAAGCGATATGGTGCATATTAAATAACAATACGCCGTGATCGGATGACTGCCGTATATAGCTTGCTCGAAGCATTAGGTCATTTTCAAGGTCAAACACAGTCTCAGCATCAAGTTTCAAAGACGCTAAAACTAATTGATGTTGCTCAGCAATTGATAAATCACTGATGTCTTGCTCTGCAAGAGTAAACTCGAAATGCGAACGAATAAGCTGAACTGCTTCGCCGTTGTGACTCGTGAACACGGTTCGCAGGGTCTCGTGCCGCTCAATGATCTGGGTAAAGGCACGTTGTGCCGTTGCTACATCAAAATCGCCCGTGATCTTTAATGCCAGAGGCATGTTGTAGTGCGATGACCCGCCCTCCATCTGATCAATAAACCAAACTCGTTGCTGCGCAAAAGATAACGGCAACGGATTGCGGTGCCGATCAATCGACATTATTGATGGTAGTGAGGCACTTTTGCCGACGCTGTCGATCAATCTCGCCTGTAAGCCTAAATCGCTGACATCGAATAGCGCTCGCACCGACAATTGCACATCAAATTCTTGCCTTATATCGGCTAACAGCCTCATCACCAATAATGAGTGCCCACCGAGTCGAAAGAAGTTGTCCTCTAGGCCTACTCGCTCAACCCCCAATAGCGCCTCCCAAACACCACATAAAGCAACTTCTGTTGCCGTTTGTGGGGCTACATGCCGCTGTAACGACTGAGCAGTTTCAACGATCAACAACTGCTTACGATCGACTTTGCCGTTGGCCGTTAACGGCAGTTTATCGATCACCGTATACACTGATGGGATCATGTATTGCGGCAGGCTTTGCTCAAGTCTCGAGCGAAATTGTTCTAAGAAGGTTGATTGCTCTAAAAGCTGGTCTGGCTCTGCTACCAGAAAAGCGACAAGCCTTGCTGGCTCACCCTGCACACTGACAACCGCCTGACGCACACCGCTGATCGCGGTTAATGCCGCTTGAATCTCTCCTAATTCTATTCGAAAGCCCCTAATCTTTACTTGATCGTCCCGCCGACTAATAAATTCTAAACTTCCATCCGCCAACCAACGAACTAAATCGCCGCTGCGGTAGAGTCGAGAGCCTTGTTCATCGCTAAACGGATTTGCAATAAACCGTTCTTGAGTCAACTCTGGTCGGTTCAAATAGCCCCGTGCCAAACCGGCACCGCCGATAAACAATTCACCGATCACACCTGCTGGAAGCAATTTATTATCACCGCTTAGAACATAAAACTGGGTGTTCGAGATTGGCCGACCCAAGGTTGTTTTGGTATCAACAAGCACATTAGAATATGAAGACCAGACGGTGGTTTCCGTTGGGCCGTACATATTCAACAAGTTAATGTTGCTATTAGCTAACAGGCCTAACTTAAGCGATTGTGGCAATGATTCACCACCGCACAAGCAGGTAACTTCGGCACTAGGAGACCAATCAGCGTTTAGCAAGAGCTGCCAGCTTGATGGCGTTGCTTGTATAAAATCAACACCAAAGTCTTCTATTAAGCGCTTAAGCGCGTCACCTGAGATAGTGTCTTGCTGCGACGCGAGCACTATTTTTGCGCCAACTGCCAATGGCAAAAAAAGCTCTAGGGTGTGTATATCAAAAGAAATAGAGGTGAGTAGCAAGCCTGTATTGTCATTTGAGAGGCCTAGCGTAGAGGCCATTGAGCCAAGAAAGTTTATTTGACTGTGGTGCTCAATCATCACGCCCTTTGGCTGACCGCTTGATCCGGAGGTATAAATCACATAGGCGAGGTTGTTGGAGCGTAAACCCAAGGCTTGTATGGGTAAATTTTGCTGGTCATAACCTTGGCTATCAGGGCACGTAAATAGCGATTGATCATCAAGCAATACCGGCTGGCAGTCGCCAAGCTCTAAGAGGTTGCTTAAATGCGCTTGTGTTAGCACAACTCTGGCACCAGAGTCTTGCAACATAAAGTTCAAGCGTACCGCCGGGTAACTTGGGTCCAAGGGCAAGTAAGCCCCACCGGATTTCAGTATCCCGAGAATGCCGATTATCATGGCAAACGAACGCTCGACACAGACAGCCACTACCGTGTCAGGCTTAACACCCAAGGAGACTAGGTAATGAGCCAATTTATTCGACTCGGCATTCAACTCAGAGTAACTAATCTGTTTGCCATCGTGCACCAATGCAATAGCATCTGGGTTCAAGCGTGCCTGTAACTCAAACAATTCGTGAATACATTGATCACTGCTAATCTCGGCCTCAGTCGAGTTTAATGTGCTTAGTAAATATGAACGCTCAGAACTAGGCAGAAACGGCAGCTGGCTGACAGCGCGCGCGTTGCCATCTAGGCTTGTCTTCGATACCTCAGCTTGCAATTCATCAACTAATTCACCAACTAAGGCAAACAGCACAGTTTGCAGATAAGTTACAAGGCGTTCAGCGCTCACCGCAGCGTCGACTTGAATCTCTAGATTAAAGCCATCAGCCGTATCATCGACCGATAGGGTTAATGGATAATTGCTTCGCTCATGACTGACGATATGATTAAAAGCGTCAGGCTCATTATTGCTTGCATGACGAAAGTTCAATAGTGAGCTGAACAGTGGCGCTCCGGCTTCGAGACCACTGCAACGCTGTGCCAGCACCAGAGAGGCCTGCTCGACACTCAGTAATTGGCTTAATTTAGTTTGTAACTCGCCAACTAAAACAGCTGAATCTTGATCTCTGATACAGACACGCAGCGGCAATGTATTGAGAAATAAGCCAACGCCATTTTGCGCACTCTGAGAACCATCAGTGCGCCCCGACAATACGGTGCCGAACACCACATCATCTTGGCCGGTACAGGCCGATATAACCACCGCCCAGGCGGCATGAAATAAGGCCGCTGGGGTTGTTTTTAGAGAGCGTGTGACCGATCTGATTTGCGCCGAGAGTTGCTCTGGCAACGGCGTCGAAAACTGGTCTACGTTTAGTCCATCGTTGCGAATATTGTCTAAGCCAAATGGCAGACTTGGGTCTACCACATCCGATAACATTTGGCTGAAAAAAAGTTCGGCTTCATTACTTTCAGCGCTAGCCAATGAATGGGCAACGAAATCGCGATAGCGAGGCGGCTGGCATAAGTCGTCTTGCTTACCATTGCCACTTTCTTTAGCGTTCTCAAGCTGCGCCAGCTCATTAAAGATAAGCTCTAAACCGACATGATCCAATATGCTGTGGTGCAGCTTTACCAATACAAAATGTTGTTCGCTGCGATTGTCTTTAGCGACCTCTATGGTCATTAAAGGGGGCTGCTCAAGATCAAGCCAGTGGCCTGCAGGTTGACAACGTTGCACCATTTTCGCTTCAACATCGTCTGCATCGGCAAACTCCAGCCATTCGATTGGCAACGCTACATCGCGACAAACTACCTGAACCGGCACCGCCAAATCACGCCAAATAATCGCTGTGCGTAACACATCATGTCGCTCGATGATCAAACGTAGGTTTGAGATCATCGAGTCGAAATGGTTTGCGCTCTTGACTGAAAACAGATTGGGCAGAACGTAGATATCTTGGCTTTCGCTCAAGGTGTGGTGCAAAAATATACCCATCTGATTGCTGGCTAAGGGATAAATATCTTGAATATTCTTTGCGCCCCCCGCAACTCTGTCGACAATTTTGTTCAGGGTCTCCTGAGTTAAATTTAGTCCAGCGAGCAATGGCAACATGTCTAAACTGATGTTTTTACACTCACGTGGAATCGAGTACGAAAGGTGCTGATCTGATTCACTATTTCCAAGCTCGGTAGTAAGCAATGCCAGCGCGGCTAGGCTTTCAGCACTAAATAGATCAGACACCGAGACAAATAAATTCTCTTGTTGTAAACGAGACTTAAGCTGCATCGCCAATAGCGAATCGCCGCCCAATGCAAAAAAGTTATCCGTCACGCCGACGCGGTCTACTTCTAGCAACTGCGCCCAGATATCGCCGAGCAGCGCCTCTACTCGGCTGGTAGGAGCAACGAACTGCTGCAACGATTGGCTGGCGTCGGTCTGCGGTAACTTTGACCTATCGACTTTGCCATTTGAAGTTAACGGAATAACTGGCAGCGTCATGATCACCGCAGGAACCATAAAACTTGGTAATTGTGACTCTAAATGAGCCCGCAGCGCAGCAATCAAACCGGTCTCATCGCTCTCGGCCTCATCGCTCTCAGCAACGCTGTCTGCTACGACATAGGCGACTAATCGTTTAGGCTCATCACGTGCAACCACCAAAACATCACGCAATAGCTTACTACTGCGACAGGCCGCCTCTACCTCACCTAATTCAATTCGATGTCCCTGAATTTTTACTTGAGAATCTACTCGACCTAAAAACTCGATACTGCCGCATGGCCTCAACCGCCCTTTATCGCCGGTTTTGTATAGCCGCTCACCGGTTGCGGGGTGAAAAACGAAGCTGGCCTCGGTTTTCTCTTGGTCTTGCCAGTACCCCTGCGCCAGCCCTATGCCGGAAATATAGATATCGCCCATCACCCATACCGGGCAATAGTTAAAGTCTTCGCGCAGCACGGTCACTTTTTGATTGGCTAAGGCTTTACCATAGGGAATACTCACCCAGTCTGGGCTTAGATCCTTAATTTCATGCGCGATAGACCAAATAGATGCCTCGGTCGCTCCCCCTAAACTGATGATGTTGGCCTGCGGCGAAAACCCGGAGATACGAACCGGCAGATCGGTAGGAATCCAATCACCGCTTAGCATGACCACCTTTAAATCTGGAAAAACCTCGCCGTGTTTTATATTATTGGCAAATAAGCTCATCAATGCTGGCGCGCTGTTCCAAAATGTCACGCCGTGTTCGGCTAAGTACGCGCCCCAAGCTCGTGGATCTTTACTCTCGTCGGGGCTAGGCAAAATTAACTTGCCACCTGCGCCCAAGACTCCAAAAATATCGTAAACCGACAGATCAAAACTCAAGCTGGACAGGCCCAAAACACTGTCATTTGCGGTAACCTTGAAGCGTCGATTTATATCGAGCACAGTATTGAGTGCTGATATGTGTTTAATTGCAACGCCCTTAGGCACGCCAGTGGTGCCAGAGGTAAAAATAATGTAGGCGGTAGCGTCGGGTGATACAGTTTCTATGCTGCTTAGCTCGGATGACTGATCACTGACTCGCTCTTGAACTCGCTCTTGAACTCGCTCTTGAACTCGCTCTGAAACTATCTCATCAACGACGTGACATCGATAAGACTCAGCAACCGTATCTCGGAAATCGGCTGTGGTGATAACGTCTTCGGCAGTGCTAATATCCAGCAGCACAGCAATTCTCTTGGCCGGTAATTGAGCGTCAATCGGCACATACGCTCTACCAGCCAGAAGCACACTCAATACCGCGACAATTTGCTCCCAGCCTTTTTGCATTACGATAGCGACAGGCGTCTCGGAGCCCTGCCTAGTTGGTAACTGCTGCGTTATTTGCTGTGCCAGCTGCCTACTGCGCACACCCAGCTCTCGATAGCTAAGCGTTCTAGACCTCGAGACGATTGCTATATTGTCAGGATAGCGTTCAATGCTGCGCATTATTTGCGAATGCAATACATCAGAGGTAATCGGAGTGTCGGTATCATTCGCGCTGGCAATCAGCTCGCGTTGCTGACGAGGAAAAAAATCAGCCGCTGTTAACGCCCATGACTGTTCGTGCGTAAGTTTTTCGTGCTTAGGTTGCTCATCAAACGACAGAGTCTGCATCAAATCAGACATGGCTTCGCACATGGCATCCAAAACACCAGAAGGAAACAATCCCTCTACGCTGTCCCAGTTGATGCACAAGCCCTGCTGGCATTCGTAAAGCTGAATATCCAACCAAACTTGCGGTGTTTGTGTGATCGCAAAGCGCGCGTCTACGCCACTCATAATTGAGTTTTGCTGAGCTTGTTTGCTAGACGTTTCTGGTTCGCTAGACGATTCAGATTCGCTAGACCCTTCTAAGCCCAATGAACTGGTGACAACAATCGGAAAACCTAAATCATATCCGTGCTCTTGTTTGAGAATTTGCTGCGCCTCTAAACCATCAAAATCTTTATGCTCTAGGTCATTCCATAGCTGGTGTTGAATACGCGAGAGGTAATCGCCAAAACTTTCAGCCACTGCAGAGTTATCGATCTCAAGCAAAGTGGTGGTGGTGAAATCGCCAACAACACGATTAATATCAGCGTGCGACTGGTCCCGATTAAACAGAGTAAGATTTAATACAAACTTAGAATTCTGACTCCATAAGTCAATTATCTTCGACAAACAGGCTATGATAACAACGGTTGGTGTAGCACGGTTTGCACTCGCTTTGTACTTAAGTGCCTGCCAATCACGGTTGTCTAAAACAAGTTGCCGCCGCTCGAATCTAGGCTCATGGATTTCCGAGGGCGCTAGTGCTAATGGCAACTCTGGTCGACCGGGGAAGTCGCTGAGTCGTGCTGACCAATACTGCTTGGCCCGTTGATATTGCGTTGACTCTGTTAAATTTTGAGAGGCTATAACATAGTCGCGAAAGCTTACCGAAATAGTCGGCAACGAGGCATCAGGGTTAGCATACAACTCCCGCATTTCGTTTTCTAAAATCAGCGCGCTCGAGGCATCCAAAATTAGCGCATCCATGCTGTAGTGCACCACTGATTGGCTGTCACTTAAATGCGAGACTCGTATGTCAAACAGCGGCCATGTGTGCCCCGAGAATACTTGGTGAGACATTTCCTCGCCAATTTCTTTGAAATGCTTCGACACATCCTGTTCAGAAGCACCAACCATCTCATATTGCTTTATAGAGTACTTGGGCGGGCTTTCTAATATTTGTTGAAAACCATCGCTATTTATCACCATCCTGAGCATCTCGTGACGCTGTATTAAGCGATCCCAAACCTTAGAAAAACAGTCATAGCTGAAATTCTCCATCGGTATTTCATAGTAACCGTGGCAGCCGACATTACCCAGCTCAAACTCGCTGTTACGCCCTAGCCAATAGGCCTGTTGCACATTGCTCAAGGCAAAGGGGGCGAAGCGGTTATCGTGATCTGCGACAATGTTAAGCTGGCTAGCGTCAGTTTCTATCGCTTTTTCAATCAGCGACGCCAAATTGGATAGGGTCGGATTTTGTAATACATCTACCAGCGAGACTTTCTTGGCAAAGACTCGTTCGATCTCGCCAACCAGTCGCGTTGCAATCAGCGAATGTCCGCCTAAATCAAACAGATTTTGCTTGGGGTCGATCTGTTCGAGGTCGAACAACTGCTTCCAAATTTCCGCTAATTGCTTCTCAGTTTGCTCAAGAGTGTCGCTATAGCTGATTTGCTCGATAAGCTCCTGATTAATGCCCTCTTTAGCTGCCTCGTCAACTGCCTCACCAATTTCCTCTTTAGCTAGCAAATAGCTAAACTCATTTTTCAAATACAACTGCTTTACCAACCGCCTTTGAATTTTGCCGCTAGAGGTAACTGGCAATTGACCCGAAGCGACAAAATTAATCTCGTCGATTAGTATTTCATGCTGGTTCAGTATTTCGGCACGAATTGATTGGCGCGCGGCAACACCATCAAAACTCTTCCTGAATTTACGACCCACCTCATGAACCACAACCACCTTGCCATCGACTTCAAACGCCGCCGAGGAAGACACCCCCGCCACAACACTAGCGCAGTCTCTCTCAAGGTCGTTAGGGTAATAATTTTTTCCTTTAACGATGATTAAGTCTTTGATTCGTCCAGTGATGTAAAGCTCGCCCCGATAGGTAAACCCTAAGTCGCCGGTGCGCAAATAGTTATATTGGTGGTGACCATCTAAACGAAAACCGAAGGATGCCGATGTTTCCTCGGGCTTACCCCAATAGCCATCAGAAACACTTGGCCCAGCAAACCAAATTTCTCCTACCTGCAACTCGTCTAGCTCTTGGTTTAGTTCTTGGTTTAGTTCTGGGTCAACAATTCGTAAGTCATGAAACTCTTGAGCTACGCCACACGCGACAAGGCAGACAGAATTGCTCTCATCAGTGCTAGGCACAACCTCATCGTGTTGCAATTCAAGCTTGTTAAATAATGCGGTTACCGGTTTGCTGTTTGCATCGCCACCAGAAACAAACACAGTGGCCTCAGCCATCCCATAAGCCGGGTACATTGTCGTATCGCTAAATCCTATTGACGAAAATTTCTCGACAAAACGGCCTATCGTCTCTGCATTTAACGGTTCAGCGCCGTTTATAGCAACTCGCCAGCGGCTCAAATCAAGATCAGCCACGCTGTCATCGGTGATCCGATCAACACACAGATCAAAGGCGAAATTCGGTGATGCCGTTAGTACCGCTTGGTGTTGGCTTATCGCTTCAAGCCACCGCCTTGGGCGCCTGATGAAACGGGTCGGAGACATAATGACGGAGTGACCACCCAAGTACAGTGGCGTCAAAATACTAACCACCATGCCCATGTCATGATGTAACGGCAGCCAACTGCAAAAGGTGTCACCAGCTTGGACATTAGTAGCAGAGGTCGCTGCGCGAATATTCGCAATGACATTTTGCTGCGAAATAATGACCCCTTTAGGGTCACCAGTCGAACCGGATGTATATTGTAAAAATGCGATTGAGCAAAGCTTGAAACTGGCATTGTAATCAACACTAGCCGAGCGCTTAGCCACCTCACTTAACGAAACAAACTTGAGCGACGCCCCGCTCCAGCTGTCGGCCAGCTCATCATCCAGTTCTTTAGCCAGCTTATCGCTAGTAAGCGCGATAGAAGCTTGGCTATCAGCCACTATTTTTGTCAACCGTTGGACCGACTTTGTATTTATTGGTGGGTACAAAGGAATGGCAATCAGGCCACCCAATAAGCAACCATAAAATGCCTTTATATAATCAAGGCCAGTGGGTAAAAGCAAACCAACCCGTTGCCCTTCGTCTAAAGTCTCTCTTAAATTGACTGCGATGGTTGTCGCTTCTTGGTATAACTCAGAAAACGTTATTGACTGTTCTACGCCTGCGTCATCAATGACGGTATAGGCAATATCCGCACTCTTTTCAGCCGCGTGAGCACACAGCTTACCAATAATTGAATCCAAAAAGTTCTCCTCGACAACAGCAGTTTATTGTGACATTCCAACGTTGATATCACTTATTATTTGCAATGATGTTATCACCAGATAGACATAATGTAGAGTTATTTAAAAGCTGGTAACGTTAGCGCGAGGATTCTCAGGTCTAACCGATTTTTATCTACAAAGCGGGCTTAAAACACCATCGATTAGTTTTTACTGGCGGCCACTGGTGCTTAAAGATCTGCAACATGAATTTGCTTCAACGGCCAAAATGTTCGATATCTCGGCGACATCTTGCTGTAATGCTCGACCACTAACTCAGCTAGTTCACTGCCTTCGATCAAGCGAAGTTTGGCTTTATTTCGTTCTAACATGCGGGCTGGGCGCGAGTATGAACCGAGGTTCACAAGCAGCGCGTATTCTCCCTCGCCCAACGTACCTAGCAATTGGCTTGCCTCAGGCTCACCATTATTGCCGTTTGTCTGTTTACATTGAACATGGCCATAGTAGAGCCAATTTCATTTACCGTACTTTGCTTAAATGCTGTTCTCGTGAAACTGTTTAATCACTTTATAGTTCTATGGTTGGGGTAACCGTTCTCATCATTCTGGACATAGTCATCATTCTCGACATAGTCATATTCACCGACAATCTGGCCAATATTTACCAGCCTGTCTGACTTAGAGGTGTATACAACGATATCCCCAAGTTCCATTTGATTAACGAACCGATATAAGACACCAGCGTGAACCGGAATCACACCCGGTTTCTCGTACTCTAATTTGGTACTTAGTTCGGCTTTAATAGAGTCGCGCGCATTCGCTATCAACGATAAATCGCATTAATTTCAGTGTTGGCGTGCTTAACACGATCCCAGCGTGTTTGGGTTTCTATGCAAAAGGCGACATAGGCAAGCACATCGTAAATATCTCTGCCACGGGCATCGATTAGGTCTTTCATAGACTCTAGCTTCTGAGCCGTCGTCTGAGAGATCTGCTAATAGTTTCTCGCGGGTAGTTGGGTCACTCCATATTTCGCGGAGTTGATCTTCATCTTTAAAAAATCTGGGTAGATCACCGAACATAAGTTCGACGAAGGCCTGGTCGGCCTCCATTTCTGCCAGTATGCCGCAGAAGCTATTGATCAACGGCTTGCTTGGCAGGCCGAAACCGCTTAACTGTTATAAGCAGAACGTAATCACTTTATTGTTCTTTGCCTTAATGGCATAACACGCCTCTTCTGGTGGTTCGTATTCGTAGGCTCCAATATCGCACTCATTGCCGATAGGTCGCCTGACTCCACGCTGATCTGGGCGGTACTCAGCTGCAAAACCGACAGATATAAATTCACCTCTACACCCTGGGGTACTGAAAAATATGAGCGGTCCGCCGGTCAACACACCTTGTAAGCCATTGTCGATTGCCGGACTATTCGCTACTAAAGCATGTGTCATTGTTTTGCCACCGTTAGCGTCTAATGGCCCGATAATTGATCGCAAGGGCGTACTATTCGAGCCTTGTGTTAGGACGATATTGTCGTTGAAGAAGAACTGTAGGATATTGACCGATTGCCCATACGTATTGGCACTGTTGCCAACAACGCTATTACGAATATCTAGTCCCGACCCAGTGCCTGGATTGACAAAATGGGCTTCGTTAGAGCTTGCTGCCGTATTGCCAGAGATAATAGTGTTGCGTATTACCACCGAGTTGCTGGTGTCGGCTGCGGCCATGAGTAATGACAAACCACCGCCGCGAACCGAAGCCGTATTTTCAGTAATAGTTGTGTTATACAAAGATAGGCTAGAATCAGGAACTGCGGCAAGTGCAATGCCGCCGCCAATATCACTTCGATTATTAGAAATAGTAGAATCAAAAACAGCCACAGTGCTACCCGAACTTAAACCAATACCACCACCTTGAAGCCCTGCTCGATTATTTCTGATTAGGCTGCTGCGTATCACTGCGCTACCCCCCTGCACCCATAATCCACCGCCAAAGTCGGCAGAACTGTCTGCTATTTCAACGTTCCCCAGAGTCAACGACCCCGCTACGCGGATCGCCCCACCTGAAAAACCGGAACTTTGACCAAAGTTCTGCAACGATAGGTTCTCCAAGGTAAGGTCACCATCAACTGAAACGGTAAACGCGCGATAAATATCACTTTGACTAAGCGGTCGAGCGATAACCAGAAGCTCAGCACCTGGACCAACAATTCGAATCTCTGAGGTTATTTCTGGCGTTCCAGAACTACCAGCCAAATTACTAAAGGCAATACTAGGTAATTCGTAACGCGTAAACCCAGCAAAAAACCGAATGGTGTCTTGGCCACTACTGCCAGCCCCGCAGCCCCCTATAGCTGAGTTGGTGTTAGCTGACTCAATTGCTTCCCTTAGGTCGCAACCGATTAGGCCAGGTCGTGCGGTAACAAAAATATTAGCCGCATGGCTGACGGAGGTTTGGCCTAGTAAAATAAGCAAAATAAGTAACACTATAAAGCAGCGTGTTGGCATAAATATCCCAAGGCTGAGCTTATTGACTGCCATAGCGACCACCCTAACCCGGCCTGCGAACAGACCAGTCCTGTTGGCTAGCCTTTATCTCACAGGTGTGAATTGTCACTAAGTCGTCCTCACTTCGATTTTTATTGCGACCAACATCAAGGCACTTTCGGGTGTGTAGATTAACGACATTGAAGTCATGATCGATCGACCATAGTTGATCGTAATGGTCGGAACAGTTAACGATACTGACAATACCGCCATCATAATTTTGACTTTTGCTCTTAACGTTTAAACAGGTGTTGTTAAGCGGTTGCCTGATTTTGAGGTAACGACCTTTTTGTTCAAAGTACCAAACTTGATAAGGTTTTTTTAGGTCGCATTGGCTAACCCGCGCCTCTCGATACGTAGCTAAAGCACCGCCAGTTAAACACATCGGAGTCTTCACTCCGACAGCTAACTTAGACGGAAATTCTCTGATTTGAAAATCAGCCGCAGCATTGATAGAGAAACGTTCAGTTACCTGTTTCATCTCTATTTTTAATGTCAGTGCTGCATGGCTTTGGCCATGTAAATTGTCATTAAACTGACCCGAGATTTTAAGATCTTGGCTGCTAAGTAGCGTCACCTTTTCTCCATCAATCACGCTGGTGATCATGACGTTTACATCCTCAACGGTAAAACGACCGTCGCTATCGACTCTTGCAGAATGACTTGTCACCGAGTAAAGACGTGCATCACGCACATCTACATCGGCGGCGAATATAGTAGGGCGAACAATAGTGAAGTCGTCAAATTTTAACGATATTTGGCGTAGCACAATGCCGCATGTTTTGTCTTCTTTACAGTTAAAGCGATCAAAATCAACCTCGCCTGTTGCGGTAGTATCGGCGTAGCGCCAATCTAGAAATTTGGCCCCAACATTCACCTTAGAATTGGTCACTACAGCCAAGGAATTAGTGAGTGAGTTCTTGGCGAGGATTTTTCCGATCTCGTCGGGTCTCAATTCAGTTGAGGCGCTATTGAGCAGCATATCGGTTCGGCTTAAAATCTCTCCGTCACCCACTTCGGTAGCAGGCGGTATAAAACAAGGCTCCGCATCCTCTTCAAAAGAAGATGATACGGGTTCAAAAAATGACACCACTGCGGAAGGCCCACGCAGCGAGGTGTAATTTCTTTGGTTCATTTGCGTCACCGCTTCGCAGCTCCGCACTTGCAATGCCTCTTCTGGCGCACCGTTACTACACACCTGTTGCATTTCGATTATGTCGTCCGTTTCTGGCACGCCATCGGCATTATCGTAATCGATGAGAACGCGGCAGCTTACCGTATGGACTTGCCCCTCAATATCCACAGGCAGTAAGCCAGTATGGTCGACACTGGCAAATAGAAAGCACCCCGATAAGAAAGGTAATATCGCTAAAGATAAGCTGAGTTTTAGTAGAGTAAGTTTCATTATTATGTCCCTTTAAGTTTTGACCATCATGTCGTCGACATCGCATAGCCGTTGCAGACTTGAATAATTTCTATCGTTGAACACGATCTTAGAGTTGCTGCCAAAGCATCTCAACGGGCCATTTGGCCATTGGGCCGCTACTAACTAAGGTTTACATTGCTAGAGCCGATTAATCAGAGACTAACCGCAGGACTAACCGGACGGGCATTAGGCAGACAGGCATTATAAGAAAGGTTGCTCTTATGCGTTCTTCAAGTTAAGCAGGGGTCTCTGTCTATTAGTCCAGTAATGTGCCACTTACTAGCACCCTGCCCCTTGACGCCCGCCAACCCTGGCTGATATCGCTATTTCTCTTGGCCTTTAATGAGGTCAACCTTTTCGGGGTCCTTGACGCGTTAGGCCCCCGAAAAGATTAACTGTGTAAGATACACATAAAACCAGATCGTTACTCAAGGCAGTTATGATACCTACAGCTACTT
>JAFMHC010000037.1:16392-24912 GCA_017854775.1 Gammaproteobacteria bacterium
TTCAACTCACTTAGTCTTTTTTTAAAATAGTCGACCTCAGCGTTACTTATTCACCGCATGGGTCAGATCATCAAACTAAGCAATCACAATTTACTAAAGCGTTAGATCAGAATAATATGGTCGCACGCTTCAAAGAATAACGAAGGTTATAATTAGTCTATAAGTTAGTTAACAGTAAAGGAGAACATCATGGCAGGTGGATGGGCGAAAGATGGAGCAGTTCAAGAGCAAATCGATATCAGCGTACAAGATGCCGTGGAACATGTGCGTAGTCGAATACCGCGCGGAGATAGCCTGTTGAATTGTGAAGAGTGCGATGCTCAAATCCCCGAAGCGCGGCGTGAGGCAATTCGTGGCGTTCGCCTATGCATAAACTGCCAAAGTGACATCGAATCAAGCGAGAAGAGCCAGAGTAACTATAACCGTCGCGGCAGCAAAGATAGTCAGCTTCGGTGATCATTCTGTAGCCCTTAAATTGCTGCGATTGATACGAATTAAATCAATTCGCCAACGATAAAGCTGACCGTCGGAAAAGATCTAGTGAATGAAACGAACGAAGCTTTTAGCGGTCGATTGCTAGCTTGGTTCGCTCCAAACACTGATTAACGATTTTATAATCGATAGACTTACGGTTCTTCTGCGTGATAGATAATAGTATCTGGCTGGACCACCGGTTTGTTTACACCAAAATCCAATAGAAAACTGAAATCAGTACCAAACGACGTTTGCGCAACACCGTGGCAACCCTTGCAGCCTCCCATACTAGAAGTCGCGCCTTGATAAAGAATATTGTCGTCGTTAGAAAATGGATTGCTGCCAAAACCAGGGCCGAAAAAGTGTCCAAGAAAGGCATCTGATTCAATCACATGGTTCGCCATAAAATGGTTTGGTCCAGCAGTTCCAGAAGCAGAATCTGCCCAACTTTCAGTGATGTTTGCCTGCACACCCATCAGAATATAATTCAACCAAATTGAATTCGGATTCACCGCTTGCAGTTGTTGGTGTACCGCAGTATTCATATTCTGAATAACGCTTGGTATCGGATAAAGCACGCTGGAGGCACTGACTGGTGCGGCATTCTGTTGTTCTCGCTGCACCGCAACTCGATTACCAATTTGAGTTCCCGCAGGCGTATTTGGCGGGGGTGTAGGTACATTGTGCGGATTAAAATCGGCTCCAGCGTACTCAGGTGGTAATGGTGACGTTAGAATGTACTGAAAATCCATATTCTTTAAATCTTTATGTTCAAACGACGTAAAAATAAAGTCCGGATAACTCTTAGTTTTATGGATTATATGAATACCTAGTAACGCAAAAGTACCGTTATGATATTTAAAATTACTGTACTCACCGGTAGTTTGGTCGATGTCAGCGGTGTAATAGATAGCAGACGTTTTGAAAAAGTTAGTAAACTGAGCTTGATTCGCATTAGTAATACGAATAAACGCTGTTTTGATCTCAATTGCCCCCTCGCCAACTGTCCCGGCGACATTATTATCACCTGCAGGCAAATTAATACCGTTTGCTGCTGGCTGTAAATTGTTCTTGATCGAGTTTTGATTAGCGGTTTGAGCCGCTTGCAAGGCACTTGGAACACTATTGGTCGGCGCATCTGTGAATTGTTCAAACTGAGTTGCGCCAAAATTGTCTTTAATATAGTCATACTCCGACTGGTTTACCTTAGCCTGATACAAGATCAAGTCTTGGCTAGATGGGTCACCGTCTCCCAAATAGATATTGGCCGAACCAATTTCACTATCTTCATCCAGATTATTAAACAAAGCAAAACTGTCACCAGTGTCTGCAGGCGTGGGGGCAACCCCAAACAAATACGTAGGTGCCTTACTGAAAGGTGTATTCAATGGCACACCAAAAGGCCTTAGCTCAGAGCGATGTGCATACGTTTCCCAAACCAACGGCTGGCCTGCAGTGTAAGGTTTGCTGTGATTCCAAGTAGTGTCTGGAGCCCCTCTGCTATGGTTAGTCGGGTTATAATCCGATTGCCAAGTAAGCGCCAAAAACTGTTGCCATGCAAACTGCGCCAATACTTCATTGCTGGCATCACTAGCAGGCAGTCGTTGCCCTCCAGGCACATCATGTGGCACATCTGGTGTAATGCTAATTGCTGTTTGTTGTGTTGGGGCTTGCTCCGCGACATCAACTAGCGTTTCGGGCTCAACTTGCGTGTCATGCTCAACCCCTGTTGCACTTGGCGATTCTGGCGAGCAGGCGCTTAACGCCAGTAGAGCAATGGTGAATGCACAGAAAAAGCTGCGTTTTAAAATGAGTATCATGGCTATTGTTTTCCAAAATGGTTCGTCTAAGGGCTAAGCAGAACATATTTAGGACAAAACTGGCATTACACTTCATTACACCGCAGTGAAACCGAATCTCGCCCCATACATGAATTTCATCAAGTAAGTTGACGTGCGGAATATAATGGCTAATTGGTAGCCCATTTAAATCCAAAGACTACTTAGAACTCGTGGGTTGGACTGTCCGAGTGATTCGAGATGAGCAGCTGCCCTCGGGGTATAAGCGTGGACACATAGACCAAGTTCAGCCGAACATATTGAACCGACTAAAGTTGAACGTTGACGCTTGGAAAGTGCTAGCGACTGAGTTTGAGTCACATTTTCAATGCTGGGTCGGTAACGAACACATTGTTAGACGAGTATGCGAAGGTATAAGCGGCTGCCCTCGACGCGTCGGCATGAACGCCTTTTTAATTCACCCTAACACTTAAGTTACAAATCAAACCTTAAGCAATCATCACCTAACCGTGAGACCGAAGCTCGCGCAGAATAATCAACTTACTCTACAAATACCGTCAGGACATTATGATTTTTTTAAATTCAGACCTTTGCCCTCAAGCCTCGCCAATAAAAATAACCTTCGATACTTAAAATTGAGCTCAAATAGAGTCTATATTGGAGATGGCTGCCCAGTATCTTCTGTCATCGTTGATATAGAACTATTCCACAGTCAAGCCACTCGATTTTTGACCGACTAGGCTAGCAATCGACTCTCTTAACTCTTGAGGGTCGACCGGTTTGTACAAAATAGTTTGAGCTACCTCACGCATCTCCGAGAGTTTTACCACACGGGTATCGCCAGTAATAATAATTGCGGGTATCTCTCGATTGTACTCTTCTCGAATAGCCTCAATCGCTTGTGCTCCAGTGGCGCTATCTCTTAGCCGGTAGTCGCTGATTATGATACTTGGCGGCATATTGACTTGAGCGAGTTGTTGCATTGCTTGGTCGAGCGACTCTGCGACGATAACGTTAGCATGCTGGGCACTGAGCACAAGCTGCATAGCCAAGCGAATATCTTGCTCGTCATCAATAATAACTATCAACTCACCATCGAAATCACCTGTCGGCTCAATGCCGTTGTTGATAACGTCTGTTTTAATGCCGGTAGCCAGCGTCAGCATAACAGTGGTGCCCTCGCCCGGCTGCGATTGCATGCTTAGGTCGATCCCAGCAAGGTCGCATAAGCGCTTAACAATCGCTAGGCCCAAGCCCAGGCCTTTAGCTCGATCACACTCTGGATTATCGAGCTGGTGAAACTCGTCAAATACTAGGTCTAGCTGGTTCTGCGGTATACCAATACCTGAATCGCGGATATAGAGTTCACACGTACTTGCGGTTTTTTTGCATTCTACAATCACCTGCCCTTGCTCTGTGTACTTAATCGCATTATCGAGCAAATTACGAATCACTCGATAAATAATAGTCTGATCACAGAACACGATAAGATCACGGTCTATGTCATTGCGCAGTTCGATATGGCTCGCCTTACTCTGATATTCAGTGACTATACTTTCAACCAAGGTATAAATTGAGAGGTGAATTGGCCGGTTTTGCACCGTGTTGGCATCAAGTTCAGCGATGTCTAACAAGCTATGAAGCATGCCGTTGAGACCTTTCAGAGAGAGCTGAACTTTGTCAATAATTTCACCACCCAACTTTTCTGATTGCAGCGGCCTCAGGGCGTCCATGAATAAGTTAATTGCGTTTAGCGGCTGTCGCAAATCATGACTTGCTGCGGCCAAGAAGCGATCCTTTGCATCTACGGCCTGTTCAACCGCTTTCTTCTCTTGCGCCAACTCATCGAGTAAGCGCGCTTTATCAAACTGAACTCTGGCTGACGCTAAAAAGAGTGACTGCATGTTGTGAGAGATGTAGATCAAAGACAAAATGTGAAAAGTAGCCACCACAGCAACCGACGTATATGGCTGCTCACCCTGATAAATCATGCTGCCAATAAACGGGAGCGCGAAGGCAAGGCCAAAGGCAATGAAACTCGGGAAATAGCTAGAGTTAACAACCAGTCCGCCTGACGTACAGCCGGTATAAAGAGAAATAACGATAGCCAGAAATAAAATATTATCAGGCTGAAAGAAAATCACCGGCACCATACCCCAAACCAAGCCTAACAAAATGCTGCATAAAATGATTAATGCATACCATCTAGGCGGGCTAAATTCTTTACGTGACCGGAATGCTACTTTAAATCCAAAAATGAATAGCGAAGCGGCCACCGCGGCGGCCAGCCATATGATTAAGCTCACATGCGGGAACATGTCCCAAAGCAGAAAAACCGTTAACGAACTAATACCTGCCTCAGATATTAATGACACTAAGGCGTTCTTTGTTATCTGCCCGCCGCGTTCTTTGGCAATATAGTAATCAAACTCTGAATCGTACTCAAACTCTGCATCCATAACCTAGGGCTCTCTGACACTTGACCGGTTGGGTTTAGTAGTAATGAATCATACCTACTCGAACTGTGCATGGGGAGCCTTAGAATTAAACTGACTGGGAATTAAACTGACTGGGAATTAAACTGACTGGGAATTAAACTGATCAAGTATTAACGGGCTTTGAGGTTGTCATAGTTTGACAGACACATACTTTGACGGACACGCTGAACACATTTAAATCGACAAAGACCATTGCAAAAAGTTAATTGTATATTTCTTGAGAGTGATATAGTGACGCCTATCTGTCATATAACACTATTTTAGGGGTACGTGTGCTAATGATAATTGAGATCGCATTTAATAGGGTAGTAAGAATACGCTTGGCTAAAACCATGACTGACTTATGTTCTATTTTTTGCCTGCCTAACTTATTTGCGCGCGTAGACTTTTTTAAATTTAAATAAGTTGAATTCAAATAAGTTGAACACAAAATTTAAGCATATTGCCGGGCTGGCAATAATTGCCCTGATTATCGCTGCTTTCACGTATTCGTCTCTTTCTTCGTCGTTTAACGGATTGGTGCTCGATACGCAGTTTAATAGCTTGCGTAATTTCTCACCAAAAGAAGCCTCTGACAATATCGTCATTATCGGTATTGATGAACAAACCTATGAGGCATTCGATCGGCCTTCAGGCATATGGCATAGCTATATTGGTGACCTCTTAATGGGGATAGTTGAGGTAAAACCAAAATTGGTAGTGATGGATTTGGTTTTCGAAAAACTCTATAGAAACCTTATTCCCAATCATTATTCGAGCTTACATCGAAGCCTGCTGAAATTTCGAAAGAGTAAAACGCCACTGGTAATGGCAATAGCCTTAAAAGACTCCACGGTGCAGAGCGAATATTCACAGGGCAACTCTTATGCCTCTCTAGAAGAAGTATTTCCTTACCCGGCGATTCAAGCAATCCTCAAGGGCGAAAAATACTTCGGCTCGGCGCTTATCCAAAAAGACGCCGATGGCGTAATGCGTCGGCAAAGTATGACCTACCCTAAATGCAATAACTGCTCGGCTAGCATGTTAGCCCGAATTTATGAGCAACTCGAAGAAACTCATTCTCCCGGCTTAATAAACTTTGCTTTAGGATCAAAATTTGACTATGTGCCCTTGCACGAGGTTGTGCAGTGGAGCCAAGACGGCAACACCAAGCAATTGGCCGACGTATTTGCCGGAAAATCTATTTTTATTGGTAGCGTGACTCGCTTTGAAGACCGCCATCTTGCGCCGTTGTCACTAACCGCGTGGGCGGGCCATGATAAAAATACGCCTGGTGTGCTATTCATGGCGCAAGCAATGAGATCAATAGACGCTGGCGGCTTAATTCAACCTGCGGCTAAATGGTTGACACTATTATTTCTGCTGATTGCATTAGGGCTTTGGTTTACAGCCAGCTCGTTGCGCATCGGTATCGCCACCTTGGCGATATTTATGATTGCTGTGATCGCGGTTTCGACTTGGATGCTCACCGTTCAACAAGAGCTGCCCACGGGCTTAATTTTACTGGCAGCCATTGTTGCTAGCGGCACACGATTTTCATTTGAAGCTTGGTATTCTTTCTTAGAACGTAAACGGTTAACGTCATCTTTTGGCGGATACGTTAGCCCCAACGTAATGAAAGAAATCTTGGATGGCAAGATAAGCCCCGATATGCAAGGCACTCGGCTGAATGTTTGTGTGATGTTTGCCGATATACGTAACTTCACCACCAGAAGTGAGTCTTCCACTCCTGAGTCGATTATTCAGCTATTGAATTTCTATTTTGATGAAATGACTGCGGCGATAGATGAGTACGGCGGCACAGTAGATAAGTTTATCGGTGATGGCCTTATGGCCTTCTTCGGTGCGCCTAGCGTCAGTGCAAACCCTTCTCAAAATGGTTTTGATGCGGCTAAGTGCATGCTGCGTAACTTGAAAGGGGTGAATGCAAAATTGATTGAACAAGGTATTGATCCAATCGAGATTGGTATTGGCTTACACACTGGCGAGGCGGTAATCGGCCACGTCGGCTCGGCTCGTCGCAATGAGTACACGGCCATCGGTGACACGGTGAATGTCGCGGCTCGCATTGAAGGTTTAACTAAGGCTCTGAAATGTGAGCTTGTGTGTAGCGAAGTTGTTTTCAATGATATTGCAGACAATCAGCAATTAACGGCATTGGGGAAGCATGAACTTAAAGGTCACACGGCTCTTCCGGTGTTTGGCCTGAATTTGGATGACCTGTCTTAGCGTTATTTGACTTATTTAACTAATTTAGGCATATGGTGACTCTGGCAATACAGTCGCTCGGTTTTAATTTACAATGCACTGGGTTAAACGCGTTAGGGCGCGTAAGAGAGATAAATGAAGTACAAAAATAAACAAAGGGGATTTAACAATGAAGAATGATCGGGTTTCATCGTACAAAGGTTTTTTAACGCCGGCCGCAATTGCGGTTGGGATATTGTTTTCACAAACCGCTCTGGCACAGGTTGTGAACCCATCAAAATCAGGGGCACAAAACAACTTGGTTGGTGATATTCAAGTTGGCCAAACCAGCCCTGAAGCGGCTATAGGTATCGCTATTGAGAATCTGTGCCCACAACTTGCGGCAAGAGAAAACGCAGGGCTCAACTCGGCGATCCAATCAGATCTTCGTTTTCGCTGTGGCAACTTAATTGCAGACACAACACC
This sequence comes from Gammaproteobacteria bacterium, assembly GCA_017854775.1. Taxonomy (GTDB): domain Bacteria; phylum Pseudomonadota; class Gammaproteobacteria; order Arenicellales; family Arenicellaceae; genus Arenicella. The sequence goes on from JAFMHC010000037.1 coordinate 23,837, forward strand.
ACAAACCGGTAGCTTGAGACAAGTGGCGCCAGAAGAGATGGCTACTCAAGAAACTGACATTGTTGAGCTGTCGTCAAATCAACTTAATAGCATTGGCTCGAGATTAGCTGGCTTGCGAAGCAGCATGCAAACGTCTTCGCAACAATCTTCGCTGGATAGCACTCAACCCGGATTAGTCGCATTTAATTTAAACGGCTATGGCGCCGGTGCCGGTGACGGGATTGCTGATTCTGGCCGAATTGGCGTTTATGTTCATGCCACTATCGGCACCGGTGATAAAGATCAAACGGCGAAAGAATCGGGCTTTGATATTGATTCCACAGCACTGACTATTGGCGCCGACTATCGACTTAATGGCGGTGCCTTTATTGGTGCGGCGTTAGGCATAAACAGCTCTGAGTCGGAGATGAATAATAATGGTGGTGACGTGGATTCAGACGGCGTCAGTTTGATGGTCTATGGCACTAAGAGTTTAAGTGATCGTTCGTATCTCGAGGGAACAGTTGGCTTAGGACAATACGATTACGATACCAGTCGTAATCTCAATTACACAGCGTCAGGCGTAGCGGTTGCGCAAACGGCGTTAGCGAGCACTGAGGCGGATATGACCTTCGCCAGTATTGGCTTTGGATTTAATCCAAATTACAACCAAGGTGAAGGCGTACAAATTTCTTACACTGGCCGCTTAAACTACCTTGATGCCGATGTTGATGGATTTACCGAGCGTATGTCGAATCAGGGTGTTTCCGGTTTTGGTATGAATCTCGAGATAGCGGGTCAAGAGATCGAGTCTCTAACGTCGGTATTAAGCGTGCAGGCATCTAAAGTAATTGGTACTGCGTCGGGCGTTGTTATCCCCTTTGTCGAACTGTCTTACGTACACGAATTCGAGGATGATGCTCGAACAATTCGCGCGCGATTTGCCAACGATCCGTTTAGTACTGGTTTTAATCAAGACAGTGGTACTAACCCAACAATAATCTCAATCGTGACCGACGCTCCAGATACAGACTATTTTCGTTTTGCCTTTGGCACTTCGGGTGTTTTGCCAAGAGGCAAAAACTGGTTTATCTCGG
>JAFMHC010000037.1:24922-28234 GCA_017854775.1 Gammaproteobacteria bacterium
GCGGATACAACATTGGGCTTGGAAGGCACTTCTTATTATTCATTAACGGGTGGTCTTAGAGGGGAGTTTTGAACTCTTTGAAGAATTTCTAACCATACTTTGCCCCAGCAGCAGTTGTGATCGAATTCGTCATAGACGATTGTTTCTGCACTCTGTCTGCTGGATAAGTAAGCCTCAAAGAGATTAACGTTGACCACTTTGTCGCTTTTGCCAAATAAGTGCAGCGTAACTATCGACGAGGGTAACTCTGGCAACAAAGCTGGGTTGAGAGACCCTTGCAAAGGTAAGTAACCGTGACTAGCGGCCCACGCATCGGTATCAATGTTTGACGCGAGGGTAACAACGGTGGTCACTTTAGATGTGGATTTAGGTGTCGTTTTAGATGTGGCTTGGTTCAACGAGTTTGCGATCAACAGCGACAACACACCACCGCCACTGTGCCCGAATAAAGCGATTTTTGAAAACCCCAATTGTTGTTGTAATGCTTTAATGGCCAGTACCATAGATGCGACAACCTTCGGCGAATATCGGCCCATGGTCCAGTCATTGGCATGACAATTACTGTTCTGTGTCTTATCGTGATAACAGGGCCGACCAAGTAAAATGGCTGGAGAATGGTCAAGTCTCATGAGTTCCAACATCACCGCTTTTCTGGGGGTCGGGTCGCTGGCAATCCATTTTCCGTTAATCCAGGGTGTTCCATCCCCTTCTAGGTAAATATGCAATGTTTGGTCACTGTCTATATGATTGACCGCATCATTTGAATAATAAACGTGGTTAAACAGCTCCGTTTTCACTTTAGATTGTACGAACGCAAAATCACTGGCTGCCTTGTTATACTGATTTAGCGGCGTAGTACAAGAACACAATAGGCTAATTGCAATGATAAAAATTATGCGCGTCTTTAGTAAAAGTGTCGTTAGGTATCTTTTGGTACTTAACCTGTTAAACCGAAAATTACGTAACAGTTTTAAACAGGGGGTGCTCGAAGCGGGTACTTTCATGGCCACGATTATAGTAGCTATCGCGCCATATAGCATAAGCGCTCAAGAAATTTCTGTTGAAAGTTTAATTGTGGTCGATTGCCTGTTGCCCGGCCAAGTTCGCCAGCTAGGCCCTAGAAACAAGTTTATAACACCCCGTAGACCGATCAAAACCTCGGCAAGAAACTGTGCAATTCGAGGTGGTGAATACGTTTCCTTTGATCGATCCGATTATCAATCAGCGTTAAAAGTGTGGATGACTGATGCACAAACCGGTGATGCGAAAGCGCAAACCTATGTTGCCGAGATTTATGAGCGCGGCCTCGGAACAGATCCAAATTTCGCCGAGGCGGCTAAGTGGTATAAATTAGCGGCAGACCAAGGTTATAAGCCGGCTCAGTTGAGTCTCGGGCGTTTATACGAGCAAGGGCTTGGTGTTGATAAAGATATATTGTCTGCGCTGGATTTATATCGATCTGCAAATGGCTTAGAAAAAGACAAGCTTAGTTTTGTCTCTGACATGCAAAGTGCCGCTAAATCCGGTACCGCTGAAGAACTCAATTCACTGCGAAAGCAAGTAAAGAAACTAGAGAAAAACAATCTAGAGCTACGCCGCCAGTTTGATCAAAGTAGCAAAAAAGCGCAAGGCTCCACTGATCGCTTACAACAATTAGAAATAGATATAGCCAACAAGCAAAGGCTACTCGATGATGCAAATCGGCAAGATGATCTTAAATCCGTAGTGTCAAACCTAAATACTCAAATTGAAAAACTGCAACAGCAGCTGTCCAATAGAGATAATCAGGCTAAGTCCGAAGCAGACGCGCTAAAACAACAAATAATTGCCGCTAAGCAAGCCGTGAGTAAGGCCAAGTCTAGTAATAATTCAGACAACCTAATTGCGCTAATGAAGCAGCAGTTGGCAGAGCAGCAGCAACAAATTAGTCAGGCGCAAACGGTCGCGGACGCTCAACTAAAGCAATCAGCTACGATAATCTCTGGCTTGTCACAAGAACTGAGTGACGCGAGAACTAATAATGATTCGAGCGTGATCATTGAACGTCTAAATGCTGAACTTAAGACACAACAATTGCAGTACGATCAACAAAGCCAAAGACAGCAGGCGGCTGTTGCTGCGGTTGAAGATGAGTTGTCGATTCAACGCGACAAGCTTGCGCTTGCGCAAGAGCAAAATGACTCGAAAGCCGTTATCAACATACTTGAAGAGCAGATAGCCAGACAACAAACTGACCTTGAAGCCGCTTCGACGCAATACGATTCGTTACAGGCGTCGCTGCTTGAAGAAATAAAGGTGCGTGAAAGTCAGGCTGAACTGCTTAAGGATCAAGCGGGTGCAAAAAAGGTAGTCGCCAGCCTGAAGACACAAATAAAGGAACAGACCAAATTACTAAATACCGAGTCTAAGCGAAATAAAGAACTGATTGAAAAGGTCCAGCTGCAAGCTCAGCAGCTCGCGGCAAATGAAAACAACCGAAGCCTAGCAACGTCGGACGGACCTACGATAATACTCAAAGTTCCCCCATTGATTGCGAGTCGAGGTCTTGATGAAGTTGTGGTCGAACCAGGTAAACAAGTCTATCTGGCCGGTGGTGTTGTTGTTCCCTCTGGCGTTAAGTCATTTACCGTAAACGGCGAACCTGCTGAGTTAGATGTTAACAACCTGTTCATGGTCAAGGTTGATGTCAAAAATCAAGATCTACCGATGGAACTCAAAATTGTTGATAATCAAGATAGAGCGTCGATTAAAAGCTTGGTACTAAAGCCAACAGCCAATCAACAAGCAGTCGAGTCGACAAAGAAGCCGTCGCGAAAAATGAAGTGGGGTAAGTATCACGCCCTTGTTATTGGTAACAATGAATACACCGACCCGAAATGGACAAATTTAAGTAATGCGGTTAATGATGCGAAGACTGTGGCCTCTGTTTTGGAGAAAAAATATGGTTTTGAAACAAGCTTGATTCTCAATGCGACGCGAGTGCAAATGCTTGAGGCGATAGAGTCAATGCGCAACAAGTTAACTGAGGATGACAACCTTTTGATCTATTACGCTGGCCACGGGCAGCGCGACGATGCCAATAATCGGGCCTATTGGGTGCCAGTTGATTCCTCTGCCGAAAGTTCAACTAATTGGATCCCTAGTTACCAGGTTACCGATCATGTAAATGCCATGAACGCCCGCCATGTATTACTGGTTGTTGATTCTTGTTATGCGGGGCTTATGACCCGAGCGGGTGGAGTCAATGCGATGTTAGTCGGCATGACCGCTGAGCAAAAGCAACAGAAGATGAAAGACCGGCTTGGCCGCAGG
>JAFMHC010000261.1 GCA_017854775.1 Gammaproteobacteria bacterium
CACCATGACTAATATCAATGACGATTTAGACGTTTTGTATACAGACATTATTGCCCCTAGCGCGCATTGGTCGCTGTTAGTGCGGCGTGGCGTAACATTAAGACTGACCGACCTTGAAGGCGGAGCCAATGTCGGGATGTTGATGTACAACCCGCAAGAGAAGCTGGAACGCTATAACGCACCTGACACCTTAAAGTGCCAACACACATTCAAACTTACTCAAGGGCATTGCTTGTATTCAGATATGGGGCGAATTTTTTGCTCTATTGTGCATGACACGGTTGGCTGGCACGACACCATTGGTGGGTATTTAAGTGACCAAGCTTTGGCTGAAAAATACACACTAAGAAGCTATCAAGAGGATCGCAACGATTGGACCTTGAGCGGTGAACACAGTTTTCTCGTTGAGTTAGCAAAATACGAATTAGGGGTGCGCGACATCAGCGCGAATCTAAATATTTTTAGCAAGGTAGTAGCCGATGAACAGGGGCAATTGCAGTACCAAAATGGCAATAGTCAGGCCGGCGACAGTGTTGCTTTGCGCTTTGAGATGGACACCTTAGTTATTCTGCACACCTGCCCTCACCCCATGAACCCTCAATCAGATTACCCACGCAAAGCAATTCAGTATGAGCTCTGTAAATCGCCGGCTATTCAAGACGATGACGAGTGCATGAATGCCTGTGATCAGAATCAACGAGGCTTCAAAAACACGGCGCTATATCACCTACAAGGAGCTTAATATGTTGACCGAAAGCGGGAAAAAAATTGCACAGGCAGTTTGGCAACAAAATGTATTGGCGGGTGACTATCTTTTAAAGACGGTCAAACAAGGTCAGACAATACGAATTCACGATTTGTATGGCAACCAAGCGGCCGACACTCTGTTTTTTAATGCCAACGACATCGCCGAGCGCTATTCGGCAATTGACACAATACGCGGCCAAGCGAATTTGTACTTAAGCACCGGTTCGCTATTAAAATCTAATCTAGGTAATACCTTGCTCTCGATTACCGCCGACACCTGCGGACGACATGACACTATTGGCGGCGCGTGTGCATCGGAGTCGAATTCGGTGCGCTATGCCTTAGACAAAAAGTGCATGCACGCGTGTCGAGACAGTTGGATGTTAGCGATTGCCAAACACCCTGAATTTGGAATTACTAAGCGTGACATCAGTCACAATATTAATTTCTTCATGAATGTACCGGTCACTCCCGAAGGCGACTTAAGTTTTGAAGACGGAATTTCGGACGCGGGTAAATATGTTGAGCTACAAGCCCATATGGATGTGCATGTGCTGATTTCAAATTGTCCACAATTAAATAACCCCTGCAACGCCTATAACCCGACGCCGATAGAAGTACTAATTTGGGACTAATTTGGGACTAATTTGAAATCGATCTTGGCCAACACCAAAGCCAGACAGGTCAATTAAATTAGGCTACTAAACCGTTAACGATGAAGCACAGACTAGTACTGTGCTGAGAAACTATTTGTCATGAACAACTTAAGTATTCAACGAGTATTGATTGCCAATCGCGGCGCGATTGCGGTGCGTATTATTCGAACCTTACAACAAATGGGGATTGAATCGGTGTCGGTCTACGCCGAAGCCGACCGCGAATCTTTGCACGTAAGGCTAGCCGATCATGCCTATTCCTTGGGCGATGGCGCCGCCAGCGAGACCTATTTAGATCAAGCAAAGATTATTGATATAGCCACACAATCTGGTTCTCAGGCAATTCATCCTGGCTATGGATTTCTAAGTGAAAATACCAGTTTTGTGGCTTTATGCGAAACCAACGAGCTAATTTTTCTTGGCCCAACGGTTGAACAAATTGCCGCCTTTGGCCTTAAACACAAGGCTAGAGAATTGGCTCAGCTTAGTGACACTCCACTGTTACCAGGCAGTGCAATTTTAGCTGACAGCCAAGCCGCCGTTATAGCTGCCAATGAAATTGGTTTTCCAGTTATGTTAAAAAGCACTGCGGGCGGCGGCGGCATTGGTATGCAGCTATGTCGTACGCAGCAAGACCTGCTCGATGCCTGGGATTCGGTCTCGGCCTTGAGTGCCAATAACTTTTCCAATGCAGATCTGTTCATTGAGAAATTTGTTGAACGTGCCCGGCATATTGAAGTGCAAATTTTTGGCGATGGTCAAGGCCAAGCAATCGCAATTGGTGAACGCGATTGTTCAGCGCAAAGGCGTAATCAGAAAGTACTCGAAGAAACACCCGCACCAAATCTATCAGCCGAAGTTCGCAGCACTCTGCAAGACAGCGCGGTGGCGCTGGTTTCGTCAGTCAGCTATCGTGGTGCAGGAACGGTTGAGTTCATCGTTGATGCTGATTCACAAGAATTCTATTTTTTAGAAGTAAACACCCGCTTACAGGTAGAACATGGCGTCACCGAAGAGGTCTATGGGATTGATATTGTGCGCTGGATGATCGAGTTAGCGGCCGGGCAAATGGCCGATCTTTCAAACTATCAAAACTTAACTCCGGTTGGTCATGCTATTCAAGCGCGAATCTATGCTGAAGATCCGAACAAAGATTTTCAACCAAGCGCCGGACTGCTGTCGCACGTATCTTTCCCAAAAAATATTCCGGGGAAAGTTAGAGTTGATACTTGGATTGAAGCCGGTGTCGAAGTCAGCCCGTTTTATGATCCTATGCTAGCGAAAGTCATCGCTATTGCTGATAGCCGTGAAAGTGCAATAGAGATCTTGTTCGACAGCCTAGGTCAAACCGAGATATATGGCATTGAAACCAATATCACCTACTTAAGCCAGCTACTTCAGAAAGGCCCCTTTATTGCAGGCGAATGCCTGACCTCGAGTTTGGCCAACTTTAGCGCTGAGGTGCAAAATATCGAAGTGCTGGTTGCTGGCACAATGACAACCATTCAAGACACGCCAGGTCGCGTGGGCTATTGGGATATTGGTGTGCCGCCGTCAGGCCCCTTTGACACCATGAGCTTTCGTATGGGTAACCGCTTGCTTGGTAATGACGACGACGCAGCGGGCCTAGAGATGACCATGAACGGGGCGCATTTACGTTTCACCTGCGACAGCCAAATTATATTGACGGGTGCGGCAATGGAGGCCTCTATAGACGATTCTCCGATTGAATTCTGGCAGAGTTTGAATATCAAACAGGGCCAAGTTCTGCGTCTCGGCAAAATTATCGATGGAGGCAGCCGTAGCTACTTACTCATCGCCGGCGGCATAGACTGCCCCGATTACCTCGGCTCAAAATCAACCTTCACCCTCGGCCAATTCGGTGGCCATGCCGGCCGTGCCTTGCGCGTTGGCGACGTATTACACCTGCACCAGCAACAGGGTGAAGTCGAACTAAAAAGACTAGCAGAGCATTTAAGGCCTACTTGTTTAGACCTTGTTAGCAATTCAGACGAAACCAAGAAAACACACAAAATACGAGTGATTGCTGGGCCTCAGGGAGCCCCCGATTTCTTTGCTGAGGAATATATTAAAGAGTTCTTTGCCACCACCTGGAAAGTTCACTATAACTCCAGCCGCACGGGCGTTCGTTTGCTCGGACCTAAACCAATATGGGTGCGCGAGGATGGTGGCGAAGCGGGCTTACACCCATCCAATATTCACGACAACGCTTACGCCATTGGAACCATCGACTTCACCGGTGATATGCCGGTGATTTTAGGCCCCGATGGCCCTTCGCTTGGCGGCTTCGTTTGCCCAGCAACCGTGATCAGTGCCGACTTTTGGATGATCGGCCAACTTGCCGCTGGCGATAAAATACAATTCGTTCCAGTTGATCAGACCACTGCAGTTAATGCCTTGGCTGAACAAGATACTTTATTAGATTCTTTGAGTACAGACCAGATGTCGTCGGTGTCACCGTTCAAAGAACCCGATTTATCCGCGTCTGAGATTGCAAAAAACTCGATTCATTTTTTAAACGTGTTCGATGTTAACGGCACTGCCGTGACAATTCGCCAAAGTGGGGATTCGTATTTACTGGTGGAATATGGTGCGCAAGTATTGGATATCGAATTACGCTTTCAAGTTCACCAACTGATGCTGGCCTTGCAAGATGAAAATTGTGCTGGCATTAACGAATTAACGCCGGGTATTCGCAGCTTACAAATCCATTATGATGTGCGGGTTATCTCAATGGCCGAGTTGCTAGAGCGTGTCGTGACTTGCGCACAACATTTGGTTGCCGACGACAATGCCAGCGTGCCATCGCGCATCGTCCACTTACCGCTCTCTTGGGACGACGAACAATGCCAACTAGCGATTGATAAATACAACCAATCGGTACGTGAGGACGCACCTTGGTATCCCTCAAATCTTGAGTTTATTCGCCGCATTAACGGCTTAAACAGCATCGACGACGTGAAAGATATCGTCTTCGATGCTCAGTACCTTGTAATGGGCCTCGGCGACGTTTATTTGGGCGCACCGGTAGCAACGCCGGTTAACCCTGCGCATCGTTTAGTCACAACCAAGTACAACCCAGCGCGTACTTGGACCGCTGAGAATTGTGTCGGCATTGGTGGCTCGTATATGTGCATTTATGGAATGGAGGGCCCCGGCGGTTACCAGTTCGTTGGCCGTACTTTACAAATGTGGAACCGCTATCGACAAACGCGTGAATTTGAGCAACCTTGGCTGTTGCGTTTTTTCGATCAAATTCAATTCTACCCTGTCAGTCAAGATGAGCTTATTCAAATACGTAAAGATTTTCCGCTGGGCAACTACCCGATCAAAATTGAACAAACAGAATTCAGTTTAGCCACATACCAACAACAGTTACTTAACAATAAAGCTCAGATAGACAGCTTCTCGAGCCAACGCGAACAAGCCTTTGATGAAGAGCTGAACCGCTGGAAAGATCAAGGTCAATTCCATTTCGAGCAAGCAATTGCAACAGTCGAACATCTCGAGCACGCAGTTCCCGAAGGCATGGTCGGTGTTGATAGCCCTGTCTCTGGAAGCTTATGGGAGCACCTAGTCAAACAAGGTAGCAATGTTAAGGTTGGGCAAACCGTTTCCATTATTGAATCGATGAAAATGGAAATCCAAGTGAGCAGCCCCGTCAGTGGCACCGTGAGCAAGATTGTGGTCAACAAAGGCGATCAAATCACCGCTGGTAGCACAGTGCTTATCATCGAGCCCGATCAGTAACACTACTACGCCGTCAATTTATCTAATTATCAGAATATAAAACAACGTTATGCAAGACACATTTATTCCGCTGGACATACCCTCGCTGCAATTCGCCTATGCCAGCCGTACACTCACACCCAATGACGTTGTCGATTACATTATTCGGCGAGCGGCAGACTACCGCTCGCATAACATTTGGATTACGCAATTAAGCAAAGGTCAAATACAGCCATATTTAGATCGCCTTAAGGATAAAAATTCCGATGATTTACCGCTATACGGAATACCGTTCGCTATCAAAGACAATATCGATTTGGCCAACATTGATACAACGGCTGGCTGTGAAGCCTTTCGTTATACGCCACATGAAGACGCGTTTATCGTACGCTGCCTCATCGCCGCTGGTGCCATCCCGATTGGCAAAACAAATCTAGATCAGTTCGCTACAGGCCTGGTCGGCACACGCTCTCCCGAGCCTTGGGGGCCATGCAAAAACTCGATCAACCCAGACTATATCTCCGGCGGTTCCAGCTCAGGATCAGCGGTTGCTGTGGCCTTGGGCCTGGTGAGTTTTTCCTTAGGAACAGACACCGCAGGTTCGGGGCGAGTTCCAGCGATGTTAAACAATATTGTCGGTCACAAGCCAAGTAAGGGTTTATTCAGCATGATGGGGGTGGTGCCTGCGTGTCGTTCTCTTGATTGCCCGAGTGTCTTCGCGCTAAGCGCCTATGATGCAAAAACGGTATTTGATGTGGCGTCAACGTTTGACGCTCGCGACGGTTACGCGCGCCGCAAGCCCTACGCCAATAGAGCTCGACACTGGGGTAAGCTCGCTGCGCCAATCATTGGAGTACCTAGCGACGCCAATTTGAAGTTCTTCGGAAACGACGACGCACAGGCCCTATTTACTCAAGCAATTGAAAAATGGAAGTCGCTTGGAGCCACGATT
>JAFMHC010000262.1 GCA_017854775.1 Gammaproteobacteria bacterium
ACAAACCCTCTAGAGGTGGCGTTGCCGTACAATCGAGCCCCCCGACTGACTGATACCGTTGATTTTACCGGTGGTAAGTATCACTCGGATATTCAGACGTTTCTCGCACCGTTTTGGAAAGCCAAGAATGTGAAAATTGTTGACTACCGGTTTATTCGTAATAACCATATATTACTGACATCGCTCGATCAAACGTAAATTCTTCGATGTTTATCGTCGTAGAGTGCTCTAAGCACGCTGTGTGATTGGATTGGCTTTGATGTATTTTTTAAATAATGTTTCTAGATAAAGCAGTAGAAATGGTTCTAACCATCTGTGCCTTAATGGTAACCGTTTGGCTCGGATATCTGTGTCATTTTGGAATTGATATCACCGACGAAGGATTCCATTTAGTTTCGATAGCTAATCCTTTATCCTATTCGGGAACTGTCTCTCAGTCTGGTTTGCTTTACTACCCAATTTACCACTTCTTAGGTGGGGATTTAGTGCTATTCAGGCTATTCAATCTTGCTCTGATTGTTAGCCTATCGTATGCACTTTTTTATCGCTGTTTTAGTTCGTCTTATAAAACAAATTTTCCAAATGGAATGATTTTGATTTCCGCCTGCTTGTCGGCCTCGGCGCTGTTTTTTCTTAGCATTTGGCAACCGACTCCCAGTTACAACACTCTAAATGAAATATTTTTACTGTTGTTGGCGCACGTGCTCTTATCCTTTGATAGAAGTACTGGAAAAAACACTCTTCCGTGGTTGTTTGTTGGCATAATCGGTGCTTTGATATTTGTTGTGAAAGCGACAACTGCGCTGGCCGCTGGGCTGATTTTTCTTTTCTATGTTACCGCCGCTAAAAAGTTACATTGGAGTGGTTTAATCTCAGCTGGGTTGTCGGCTTTGAGCCTTGTTTTCATAGTCGCAATTGTGATGGACGGTTCTGTATCTGGCTATATCGAGCGAATTCAATCTGGTTTAGCTGCAGGGAAGGTGTTACTTGGAGATAGCTGGGGCTCACTGAGCATGATTTGGCGTGGGAGGCTTAATATTGATCAACACCTCCTTGTCTCGATCGTAACGCTGGCGATTTATATATTGATCACGGCACAACTTTATTCATCTGCATCGCGCAAAATTACTTGGTTCGGTGGCCTGTTGTTGTTAGTGCTTGTGTTGTTGGTTTTAGGCGTGGCTGGAAATGTTTTTGTTAGCCCAATTGAAAACGTAAGAGCAACCTCGCGCATTTTCTTAGCCTTTTCTATCGTGTTAGCCGGTGTGATGTTATTTTGTATAAATCTCCTCAGGTCGTCAAACTGGAGTGCTTATGGGGCGAGTGTATGGCTAATAATTTCCATGTGTTTATTGCCGTATGCATTTGCTCTTGGGTCGTATAGTAATTATTTCTATGTAGCTTTGAAAGCCGGTGTATTCTTTATCGTTGCGATAATTTTGTTGATCTCTAAGCATGAGTTTACCAAGGCTCAATATAGGCAAGTAGCCGTTCTGTCTCTGGCGACGATATTGGTGTTAGTGCTTTTGATCGATAAATCCATTGATGCGCCACATCGGCAACCGCAAGGGCGACTGGCACTTGATAGCTCGTTATCGGGGCTAGAGGTGCATGGTGATCGTTTGCGCTTACCGAGACAAACACTGGATTATTTATCGTCGATTAACAGCTTAGCTAAGAGCAACGGCTTGCAAAACGGCGACTCAATAATTGATCTTAGCGGAGCTTCGCCTGGCACAATCATGGCGATTGGCGCGAAAAACCTTGCGTCTGCATGGATGATCGGAGGATATGCCGGCAGTGAATCACGTGCCATAGCGTCATTAGCCAACACGTCGGTTGAAGCAGTCGAACAGGCGTGGGTTTTAATAGAGCCCGGTGGCAAGCGCAGCCTGAATAGGTTTGTGCTTGATAGTGTTGGGCGGGACCTCGAAAAAGACTATGTATTGGTTGGAAAGGTGATGATTCCGCAAGGTTTGGGGGGCAGGTCTACGGGAGCTTGGCAAATGTTGTACCGGCCTCGGTAGTTGTTAATATGTTGCGATTGAATCGCGCGACCCTATTGATTTGATTGGGTGTGTTTGCGCAGACTAATCTCCAACAATATTCGCTTTTAAACATAATCAGCACGAGAGCATGAACTATCATGCCCACCTGCTGCATTTTTTCTCGTTTCAATTAACGCAAATTGGTGATTTTTTCCCATCAATGCCAGACTTGATAATGAAACATAGACCGTCATTCTCGACATTTGAATTGAATGGTAAAATGTAAGCGGCTCCGGAGTTACTGCTTCCGGGGGCATCTACTCCATATGCGCCAATAAGCAGTGCATTCGATGATAATGCTACTCTTGAACCGAAAAAATCTCCACGATCCCGGTCGCTCGCTAACGGCCTTCTAATTTGGCCCCATCTATTATCTCCACTCCTATTACGTTGAAACATATAGGCAGAACCAGAGTCAAAATTTACGTCGTCATCGAGGCTCGCACCAACAGCAACAACATCTCCGTGTATGCTAACCGATCCACCAAAGTTCAAATCATTATCCGAGTGCGGGTCGTCGTCGTCATACACTCGGTCTGCTGGTTTTAAGGTCACAACCTTACCCCAATTACCGACTCCGCCTTGATCCTTTTGAAACACATATGCGGTTCCAATTCGGTATTCTGACGGCGTGATGTCGGTTGGGAACTCCTGTGGAGCGCCAACGATTATTGTATCTCCATCGATATCTATGGCCGATCCGAAGCGGCTTTCGCCATTCGGATGATTACCATCTGATTCAAGCGTTTTGATGTGTCCCCAATTTTCACTGCCACCTTGGTTGCGGTTATATATAAAGGCGGCACCATCAAAAGACTCACCTAAACCGGGCTCACCAACTGCGACAATATCATCGTAAATCGATACAATGCTTCCAAAGGTTTCACCACCAGTGTCATCAGGCTGCTCTAGAGTTTTGGACAAACCCCAACTATCATTACCGCCAAGGTTGCGTTCATATAAGTATGCCGCTTGGCGATTAAAGGTAGCCACAACTAAAGAATCTTTTGAGACTGCTACAGATAAACCGAAGCGATTAAAGCCATTTCCATTTGGCGAGATTTTTATCGTTTGACCCCAGTTATCAACGCCTCCTCGGTTACGCTCATAAACATAGGTACCTCCTTCTATATTGGCTCCTGGTGCACCAACAATAAGCGTATCTTCATCAAGGTCGACACTTGTTCCAAACATGTCTTGATTTTCTCCATCGTTAGGCACAAGCTTTTTGAGCAGCACCCAATCGAGAGAGTTTTCTTGTATTTGATATAAATACACAGCCCCTGAATTAGTGCCTTCATCGTCATCATTCGGTGCACCGACAGCCATAACATCAGCAGAAATTGCAACCGCAAAACCGAACATATCATTAGTTGCTCGATCACTCGCCTCTAACTTCTGCATACGCTTGAATTGAACTTCAGAATAACTATATTGAGATGAAACTCCCAAAAGGATTGTCAAACATACAAGTGTAATGAGTTTCATGCACTCTCCAATTAATATTCAGCTATTGATCAGGTCGAAATATAACACACACAATGGCCAACGCCTTTAACTTATAGAAGATCAGCGCTTGGCAAAAATCCGCGCGAAAAAGACGGTTAGAGTGCTAGTCATGCTGCGACTGGGTATTTGGCTGTTATTAGATCACTAATTAAATTGTAATCTGTTAGAATTTCGACCTTTCAAAAACCAATTTCCTGACTTGCCTTCCGAAACCTTGCTGCCGGAACCTTAGGTAATCGGGATGGCCAGTAAATAGCATGCAAAAAATCGCCATTTCACAGTCAAATTATGTTCCTTGGAAGGGCTATATAGATATGATTGCGTCAGTAGATACCTTCATTCTCTACGACGACATGCAATATACCAAGCGGGATTGGCGAAATCGGAATAAAATTAAAACTCCTCAGGGGCTTAAATGGATTTCAATTCCGGTCGATGTTAAGGGCAAGTATTTTCAGAAAATTAATCAAACACACGTAACAGATTCATCTTGGGCCTTGAGTCATTGGTCAAGCATCCAACAAAACTATCGAAAAGCCCCGCATTATAAGGAAACAGCCGATTGGCTTAAGCCCTTGTATGATCTAGCCCAAAACTTATCATTATTGAGTGATATAAATCGATTGTTTCTCGATCGCATATGTCAACAGCTTGGTATTGAAACCGAAATTCGTTCGTCCAATGAATTTAGCTTAGTCGATGGGAAGACAGAAAGATTAGTTGACCTTTGTGAGCAACTTGGCGCAGATCGGTATGTATCGGGCGGCAGTGCGAAGAGCTATGTGGTTGAAGAATTATTTGAAGAGAAAAAAATAAGTCTTGAGTGGTTTGATAACTCTGCTTATCCAGAATATCCTCAACCCTATGGTGACTTCGAACATTCAGTGTCGATTCTGGACTTATTCTTTAATGTTGGCCCAAATGCCCACTCTTATATGAAATTTATAAAATGAAGCTATCTATCGTTTCTACTTTGTATCAATCCTCGGTTCATCTCGACGAGTTTTATAGACGAGTTTGCGTCGTAGCCGAGTCGGTGGCTCCGGGTGAGTTTGAACTGATATTGGTAAATGATGGTTCTCCGGATGATAGTTTGGAAATTGCAGTTGAAATTTCTAACCGTGATAGCCGAGTAACGATTGTTGATCTTTCGAGAAACTTTGGTCACCATAAAGCGATGATGGCAGGTTTGGCCGAGTCCTGCGGCGACCATGTGTTTTTGGTAGACAGTGATTTGGAGGAGGAGCCCGAACTATTGGAGCAATTTTCATCACTCATGAATATTGAAAAATGTGATGTGGTTTATGGCGTGCAATCGAATCGGCGTGACAAAGGGCTTAGTAAAATCTTCGGGCTTTTGTTTTATAAAATATTTAGGTTTTTAACCAGAGTTAATCAGCCTGATAATATCTTGACGGCTAGGTTAATGACTCGTCGCTACGTAGATGCACTGTTATTACATGGTGAGAGCGAAATAAATATTGGTGGGCTCTGGGTGATAACTGGTTTTGAGCAACGATCTTTAGAGGTTAAAAAGCACCAAACCAGCAACACAACGTATTCCTTTAGTTCACGACTCAGCCATCTAGTAAACGCAGTTACCTCTTTTAGTAGTGCGCCGTTAGTGTTCGTATTTTATGTAGGACTGTTTATTTCCTTCTTCTCATCGCTATTTGTTGCAAATCTTGCGATTAGATATTTCTTCTTATCCTCACCACCAGACGGCTATACATCCCTTATAGCTTCGGTCTGGTTACTCGCCGGTTTGGTAATCTTGTTTCTGGGTGTGCAGGGTATCTACCTAGCAAAAATATTTTCTGAAGTAAAGAGTAGGCCGAATGTGATCGTACGCCATGTATATAAAAAGAAAGGTGGTGTAGATCATGAATCATAATTCCGAGGTTAGTAGTTACGGTGTTAGGAAGCAGACCTCATCATCTAACTCGGTAGAACACAACCATCAACAAGTCCGCCGCAATGGCTTCTCGATACTTGATTCAGGCTTTAGTCAGAATGAAATAGAACTTATTTCACAAGAGTTCAATAAAACCAGTGACATTTATCAATCAAAACAAACAACGGACGCATTGAAAGCCTTAGGCGAGTTCGACATTGTAAGAATGCCAATGTTTATCTCACCTGACTCGATGCTGAAAGTCGCGCTTAATCCTCGCCTATTGGAGGTAGTGGATTCGTTGATAGGTGGAACCTTTGTTCTCAACCAACAAAATCTGATTACTAATCCAAGCAAGCAAAATTATAGTCAAAGCGCATGGCATAGAGATTTACCTTATCAGCACTTTACAAGCTCTTCTCCCTTGGCGGTCAATGCGATCTATTGTGTCGATGATTTTACCTATGAAAACGGAGCATCTTACGTTGTTCCGGGTTCTCACCTGCATTCGGAGTTTCCAAGTGATGACTTTGTTGCTGACAGTGGAGTGCAACTGGCGGCAAAAGCCGGGTCATACATAATCGTCGATTGTATGGCGTTTCACAGA
>JAFMHC010000038.1 GCA_017854775.1 Gammaproteobacteria bacterium
GTCCGTAGCGGTTTAGGCTCGAGTCACACAGTTCCATCGCCGACGCTTGGTTCGCGTACAGAGTAAGAAATAGCAGTGGTATGGTTTTTAGTATTTGCTTAAATTTAGTGCCGAAACCATAGCCACGACCTAGTCGAAGTATTAAAACATCCATTTTTTCCATTTCCCCGTTGTTCCATTTTTAGAAACCGGCCTCCAGGCTGGTTTGGTAAACTGCTTTTTAGCTAAGAACCAACGATTGACGGCATTAACCGTTGTTGATCAAACGCTATTTAAAGAACAATACGTTATTTACTGAATATCCGCCTCACCCTATAGGGTGATATTAAAAGTATTCAAGAATTTTGTTAAGTACGCGAATACCATTTACCCATTAATTGAGCATCCACAACATTGAGCCAATATGGACATCACCTAACCTATTTTAATAATGAGCCGTTTCTTTAAAGAAAGCCCTAAAGCTCAGCTTTATCAAAGCAAAACCATTCGGCTATCCTCATTAAGTCAAAAAGGCATGAACCGTGCCCATGGCAATATAAAACAGCAGCCAATAGCCCGCGTCGATGAAGAACAATGTTTTTGATTTTTGCGAGAACAGATAGTTAGTCCCGATGGCCGGAATAATGAAACCTATCGCGATACCAAAGGCGGTCATTATCTTAGCCTGAATACTAAAATCAGCACCGTAACTGGCGAAGGTATGAGCAAGAGTCCATGAGGCCAGCAGGCTAAAGGCAAAGGCGCCACCGTATATTGCGGCCATATTTCCGCCTTTGATCTGCTCTTCGGTCAAACCTACCGCGCCCATCCATTTTTTACCCATGATCGGGCCATACCAAATACCGCCAACAACAAAACCACAGACCGCTGCTGCGATGATAGCGAGCCAACTCAGATTAAACAATTCCATAATATCCTCCTGTTGATTAGGCTTATTTCGCCTTTTATTTTGTAATCAGCATACAACAAAGGTTACTGGTAGACATTCTTTAGATTGGTTCTTATGCTAGGCGCATCTATTGCAAAGCTAACTTTATAAGGCACCTATCATGAACTCTATTGTTATTTCAGATCAATTCGACAGCGGCAATATCGAGGTTATTGATGCTTCTGACCCGCAAAACATCAAGCTCTCGATACGTAAAGATAACGCCAGTGACTTCCTTCAATTTTTTCACTTTCGCCTAGAAGCATCGATTGGCGAGCGTTGTAAGATAAGTATCGTTAATGCTGGAGAGTCATCGTATCCGAGCGGCTGGCCGGGTTATAACGTGTGTACCTCATGGGACCGATCCGATTGGTTTAGAACACAAAGTACCTTCGAAGATGGGGTGCTCAGTTTCGAAATCGAAATGACTCAGAACTCGGTCTACTTTTCTTACTTCACACCTTATAGTCACGAACGCCATCTAGACCTGCTAGCCTGGACGCAAGGCGATTCGCGCGTGACTAACGAAACACTCGGTTCAACTATAGACGGTCGGGCAATGAGCTTATTGCGACTTTGCGAAACTGACACACCGAAGCGCAAAGTTTGGGTTATCGCTCGCCAGCATCCCGGCGAAACGATGGCAGAATGGTTTGTCGAAGGAATGTTGCATTCATTATTAGATGAAGACAACCCGGCAGCACGAAAACTACTGAGCGATACGGCGTTTTACGTGGTGCCTAACATGAACCCTGATGGCTCAGCGAGAGGCAATTTACGCACTAATGCCGCTGGCGCTAACCTAAATAGAGAATGGCAAAATCCGAGCATGGAAACTAGCCCCGAAGTCTTTTTGGTTCGCGAACGAATGATTGCCGAAGGTGGCGACTTATTTTTAGACATACACGGTGACGAAGAATTGCCGTATAACTTTGTTGCTGGCTGTGAAGGAAACCCAAGCTATGATGATCGTCATGCGGAGTTAGAGAAACGCTTCAAAAATACCTATATGGGTATCTCGCCTGATTTTCAAGATACCCATGGCTACCCTAAAAGTGCACCAGGCAAAGCCAATTTACGCATCGCCGCAAATTGGTTAGGTGAACATTTTAAAACGCTTTCTTTTACCATCGAGATGCCGTTTAAAGATAATGCTGATTTGCCAAATTCAATTAGAGGTTGGTCCGCAGAGCGCAGTGCGCAATTGGGTAGTGACGTGCTGTTTCCGATTACTAAAACGCTTCGATTAATGGACAGACAGGACAAAAGCTAATCCGCCTAGCAGGTCTTGAAACTGATTCGAGGCCTGCTATCTACACCTGCTATCTACACCTGCTATCTAGCCTGCTTCCGATACCCGCGTTCTATACCGGCTTAGGCATCCCAAAGGAATTGCTTCAAATAGATTCGGCCAGCAGGGCTGAACTCTATACCCTCGTCCTCAAGTAAGATGCGCTGATAGTCTTCATAGCCTGCTTTTGAACGCGCGCTAATTTCGCCCTTAATGTTGACCACTCGGTGCCAGGGTATTTCATGTTCCTCTGGCAGTACGGCCAGTGCGTAGCCAACTTGTCGTGCGTTGCGAGGCAAGCCAATTAAACGCGCTATTTGCCCGTATGACGCGACCCTTCCTTGAGGAATAAGGCTAACCATCTGGTAGATCTGTTGATATAAAGATGGCTCTAATGGCTGATCTTTTGCCTTAGCCATGAAGGCTAAATTGTTCAGACAAAAGTATCGTTACATTCGCGCCAGCACGTCTATCTACGACTATTTCCTGGTATTGGGGTGAGCTCGCCCAAGCGTTGAATTCCGCCTCATCGGGGAACGAAAGTAAGACAATTTTATTCTGCGACCAATCGCCTTCTAACACCTTGGGGTTCTCATCGTTAACCAATAGACTTCCTTTGAACTGCGTGAACACGTTCCAAAATTTTGCTTGGTAGCGATCGTAAGCTTCTCGATCAACAATTTCGACTTGGACTATCGCGTATACCGTCATTTATTTTCTCCATGCTCCTAGAGCAATCATTACTGGCCGCTGCCGGAGCATTAATTAGTTATTTGCTTTTCTGGTTTATTGTTACGGATTCATTTCACCCGTTTACCGCTCGGGTTTATTTTTTACGTTATCGAGTAACGGTCTGTGAGCTTTGATACCCTTCGAGTACTTCTACCGGCACATTATCACCCACCGAATAACTTAATATTTGACTTAAATGGGTAAACGGTAGCCCTGACTGTTGCTGCCATTCATTAAATGCTTCTTGAATGCGCTTTAAGTCTCGTTGACTGCTGGCTTTGTCAGTAATATCAACGCCATTGGCGATCAGTGCGGTGATCACATCACCCGATAGCACAAAACCATCTTTACCGCTAAAGCGAATAAACCACTGCGCCGTTTTGCCACCTAAGCGAGAGCCATTTTTATGCAGATACTTCATCAGCCCAACTTGGTCACTGCTAGGCCATTCAGCAAAAAACTTAGCGAAGCTGCCATACTCAGCCGCTACCTCATCGAGCATAGCGGCGTTATGAAAAACCGTTTGAATCTTCTGCCAATTACGAATAATACGAGTGTCTTCAATATAGGCTTCCCACTCCTCTGGAGACTTAGTCAGTAATTGGCCTAAGTCAAAACCATGAAAGGCTTCTTCAAAACCATCCCATTTGGCACTAATGACGCGCCAATGAAAGCCTGCATTAAATACACAACGGGTCATCTGAGCTAGATATCGCTCATCATCAATCTGACTGAGTTGCGTTTCTGTCGCTGGAGTCTTAAGCAAACGCTCAAGCTGTTTTTTACCGCCCTTACGTTTAGTGACAGTTTCCTGGATAAGTTTAAATTTTTTCATTTACAGTTTAGTTATTAAACGAACTCGCCCTTTTCTAAGCGGTCACGCAACACTTTTTTATCTAGTTTTCCGATGTTGGTAAGCGGAATCGCATCGATAAAGTGAACTTTTTTAGGTACTTTATAGGGCGACATATTTTCTCGGCAATAAGCAATAATATCATCAGTTAAGCGATTGTGCTGATCGCCAGCATTGGCTGGCATCAACTCGACAAATAGGTTCACAATATCATTGCCCGGTCTAGCCTCATCGGCAACCCCAACAACCGCTGTGTTAGCGACAAAGTCTAAGTTATTAAGCTTATCTTCGAGTTCGACTGAGAACACTTTAAAGCCGCCAACAATCAACATATCTTTGGCTCGATCAGAGATGGTGACATAACCTTCGTCATCCATAAAGCCAACATCGCCAGTGTACATCCAAGTTTTACCGGCAAACTCGCGCATGGCTTTGGCAGACTCTTCGGGTAAGTTCAAGTAGCCCTTCATCACATGAGGGCCAGCGGTAACTATCTCACCATGTTCACCAATCGGCATTTCTTTTGTGCCTGTTTCCACGTCCATTATTTTCACATCCGCACCGGGCACCGGTATTCCTAAGGCGGTTGGCTTTAGACGATGAGGCGGGTTAACAATATAAACTGGCGATGTTTCAGTCATACCAAATGCGTCGCATAGTTTATCTTTACCGATAACCGCTTCAACTTTGCGGCGGTCGCCTGAGGTTAACGGAGCGGCACCAGTCACCGCCATTTTCAGTCCTGAAAAGTCGATCTTATGAAATTTCGGGTTTTGCAGCAACATCTGGAACAGGGTTGGAACCGCACCGAAATACTGCGGCGGATCGGCTAACATCTGATCACAGATATAGTCTAAATCTCGAGGGTCAGGCACCAACACGGCCGTACCTCCGTAACGTAAACCACTAATCACACCTCCCACACCAGCAATGTGGAACATCGGAAACGGGGTTAAGAAAGAATCTTCGCCTGGCGTTAACGGCATAAAGGCGTATTGAGTGGCGGAACAACGAACAATATTCCTAACCGACAACATGGCACCTTTAGGCGAACCGGTGGTACCACCGGTGTATTGAATCAAATAGGTATCATTCCAGTGCACATCACGTTGCTCAAACTGATCACTGGCGTTTTCCATCAGCGCCAAAAATGATTCAATACGAACACCCTCTATGCTTGGCAAGGTTAATTCACTCGGTGCTAAAGAATCTGTTGCCGCGGTAACAATCACGGCCTTCAAACAAGCCGGCCGGTTGCGCATCGCCACGACGCTGCCGTTTGCCAACGCATCTAGCGATATCAGCACACTGATATTAGCATCACCTATTTGATAGGCAAGCTCAGTCGGGGCAAGCATTGGCGAAACACCAGAACCAGCACAACCGATTTTGGCAACCGCCAATAAGCCAAGAATGTATTGCGGAATATTCGGCATATGAAAGCCGACAACGTCATCTTTAGTAACGCCTAGCTCGACTAAAACATTGGCGAGCTTATTAGCCTGACGATTTAGTTCTTTGTAGGAAATCTCAAGATTGAAGAATCGAATCGCCGAAAAATCTGGAAACTTGTCGGCGTGATCCTCTACATAGAGACTCAGTGCCTTCTCATCCAGTGGCGGATTCTCTACCCCAAATTCTTGATACACAAAGTCCCAAATTTTTTTCGTTTCGCCCATCTAGTGCCTCCTATTGTTTAAACCACATAATTGGCGTGCTCTCACCTTAAGGCTTTCACCTAACGGTATAGGCCGCCATATCTATTTTTTTTAAGCGTTTCACATACTCTCGAGTACCACCAACCCAATTATTGGTAACCTTGTCGCCGTCTTTGTACCAACTGTTCTCAATCTTGCTGAAGGCCATGGTCGACAGTCGCGCCTGAAGCTCTTGGTTGTAATCATGCTCAACCTCACTCTTTACCTCACACGATTGCTTGGCCAGCTGATCCAAGTTACTCATCGCTTGAATTACATAATCAGCTTGTGCTTCAAGCATTATAATTATTGAAGTGTGTCCAAGATTGGTATTCGGGCCGTAAAGCAAATGAAGATTCGGAAAACCGTGAGTAGATACACCTAGATAAGCCTGTGCGCCGTCGCTCCAAGCGTCTCTGATAGTGCGCTGGCCTACCCCGATAACGTCGATATCGGCAAGAAAGGGGTTGGTCTGAAATCCGGTTCCATAAATAATCACATCAGCGTCGGTTTGCTTACCTAGTTTATCCACCACTGCGGTTGAGGTAAACGAGGCCGCACCATCGGTGTTTAAACTGACATTGTCTCTCGCCAGTGTCGGAAAATAATGATCGCTAAACAATACTCTTTTTGCGCCAACCGGATAATCCGGCGTTAGCTTCGCTCGCAGCTCGGGGTCACTGACGTGCTTGTTTAAATTTGCTAAACAGGCTTTTCTGACTAGCCACTTTGAGATAGGGTTACCTTTAATCGCTGGTAGCACGCCATATTCGCCAAGAGCCCATATGCATTTTCGATATAATTTTGCCGCGAATGGAAACTTAGCCGAGAACTGTTGCTCCCTCTTCGAATACGGGCGATCAACCTTAGCCAATATCCAATTAGGGCTACGTTGAAAAATAGTTAGATGTTTAGCCACCTTAGCTATTTCTGGAATGAACTGAACGGCGCTTGCGGCATTACCAATAACAACTATATTTTTACCGGTTAAATCGACGGAATGATCCCATTTTCCGGAATGGAATAACGGCCCGTTAAACTGATCAGCATCGGCAAATACAGGGGTTGCTAGCTTGTGTAACTGGCCGATAGCGCAAACCACGTGCTGGGCCTTAAATTGCTTGCCATCGGTTGTGCTAACGGTCCACCTTTGTTGAGTCTCATCGAACACCAGACTGTTAACTTCAGCTTGGTACTTAAGATGGTTGCCAAGCCCGTATTTGGCCGCGGTATCGTGTTGATACTTTAAGATTTGTTGTTGACCGGACCATTTGAATTGCCACTCTGAATTATGTTCGAATGAATAGCTGTAGAGCGCCGAAGGAATATCGCATTCGGCTCCTGGGTAGGTATTTTCTCGCCAAGTGCCGCCTAAATCATCGGCTTTTTCAAGAATAATGAAGTCATCATCGCCCGCTTGTTTAAGCTTGATACCCATGCAAAGGCCGCCAAACCCCGAACCAATAATGACCGTCTTTATCGTCTCCACCGAATCACCACTCTGATTTTTATTATTATTAAACTCAGAATAACAGATCTAATATTAACTAATGTCAAAAGCGGTAGCGCGCTTCAGCAAAAACAGAACGAGGTTGGCCGGGAAAATATCGCTCATCGGTGAAGCTAGTAAAGTCGGCTCGCTCGGCATAACGTTGATCGGTAAGGTTAAGTAAACGTAGGCCAAATGCCCAATGCTCGTCTAAAACATAGTTAGCTCTGGTATTGACTAAGGTATGACCCTCATACTCATTGTCGTTACTTGGGTCTAAGAAATAGCTTGAGACTCGTTGCAATTCCATTTCGACACTAGCTTGAGCGGTGGCTTGCCAAGTTAAGAATAAACTACCGAAAAACTCTGGTGCTGTGTCCACCATGTTACCGTTGAAATTTCTATCACCGACAATTAAATCAGACGTATATTCATGCTTCGCATATGAGCCAACAGCGCGCCAAGACCAAGTTTCACTCAGAGCTTGCTGCAGACTAAACTCGACGCCCTGACTGAGTGTGCTTTGACCATCAACGTTAAAAAATGAGCTATCGCGAATAATTAGATTGTCTAACTCTAATCGGTATAGCGACGCACTGAATTGCAACGAGTCTGCTTGATATTGAGCCGTTAATTCGACACTGACCGATTCAACGATGTCTAAATCAGCCACGTTTTGCGCGCGTTGCAGGCGATACAATTCAGTTGCTTGAGGCGCCCGAAATGAATCCGCCACAGCTAAGGTGAAACGCCAAGCGTCATTCGGCGTATAATGCAATTCGAGCTTTGGTGATAGGTGAGTAAAGCTATCATCGCGATCAGCTGGGCGACTGTAACGGCAACCGCCAAATCCACATTCGCTGCCGTTATCTCGAGTACGCCCGTCTAAGCCTAAATTATTATAATCGTACTCAGTTCTCTCTAAGCGTGCGCCAGCAACCATCCGCCATTGTTCAGTCATCGACCAATCGGCATGAGTGAACAGCGCAATTTGCTGTGCGTCAACTTGATAGTCATAGTGAACGCCAGTCGGAATAGTCGCTCGCAGAAACGCTGAACCTTCGGTTGCTTGGTCTTGAGTTTGCTGTAATTCACTATCAGTGATATCACCATCTAAGCCAATGGTCCAATTCAGTGACTGATTCGGTTCGAAGGTAATAGCGGACTGCCAACCAAAACTGGTTTGCGCATTTTTCTCTAGCGGATCACCAGGTAAAAAATGCAGGCGAAAATCCATATCGGTATCACGAATATAAACTGCACCCCGAGCCTGCGCACCATTCGCTAGTTCGCTGGATGCCTTTAACCATGCTCTTAGGGCGTTAGTTTTTCTGAATGCTTCGGGGTCTAAGTTTTGGCGTGCCAACGATCGGTTTTTGTAGGCATCTCTACCGCTAATAAAACCCGCTGTCTGTTGGTCTAAATCAGTATAGGTGGCACCTGCGTTAAGCTGCCATCGACCTACTTGCTCGGCATGTCGCCAACTAAATTTTTGCTGCGTATAACCGGAGTCGTCACGGTAGCCGCCATCATCAGTAATCGATGCATAGACTCGCCCGCCTTGGTATGAAACGGCGGCTTTACCTCGCACATAATCATTAGCACCCAGTTCCAAGGAAGCCTGATTTTGCCCTTCACTCGGCAAAACCACATTAACGCTGCCGGTCAGCGCATTTGATCCATAGAACGCAGTATTGGCACCTCGCACAACCTCTATGCGCTCAGCTTGCTCAAAATGGGTATCAAATAATTCATTAACATTACAAACACCGGCGCCGCGCACCGGTATCGCATCCTCGAGAATCAACACGCTGCCGCAAGCACCCGCGCCAGTAAGTACGGCAGAACGTATGCCTGGCAACGATTCTTGGCCGTTACCGCGCTGCAAGCTAACGCCAGGCACACGATTCAAGGTTTGTTGAATATGCACAGCACTGACCAGTTCAAGCTCATCACTATTTATCAGCGTGACATTAGCCGCCTGTAGCGAAACTGGCTGTGGCGAACGGGTACCTATTACCGAGACTTGCTCTAATTGATCAGCAGCATGGGTAATAGAGGTAAACAATGAGGCTAGTGCAACGACGCTGAGTCGGCACGCGGGAAAATGATTCATTTTGAAAGAAGGTCGACTTAAGAAGGTATCTAATAAGAATTCAACGATAGCACAAGCCTTTTAAATTTAACGTCATCACGCGGTTTAAGGCTCTGTTCAAATCTTTAACAGAGCCTCATATATTGGCCTACGAGATATTCGAATCTTCAAAACTGCCTTTACGCTGCTCCATAAACGCAATCAATTTGGCGTCGATCTCGGCATCGAGTGGTGGCAAGGTGTAATCGGCCAACATCTTCTTATATTGAGTATTAGCTCGTTTTTGCATATCTTGGCTGCCATCTTCAAGCCAAGCTTCATAACTATTATTATCCGAGAGGCTGGACGGATAAAACGCACTCTTGAAGTTCCGCTGAGTATGTTCACATCCCAGAAAATGCTGGCCTGGGCCAACTTCACGAAGTGCATCCATCGCCTGACCATTTTCACTCATATCAACACCTTCAGCCGACACACGCAACATACCCGCTTGGTCAGCATCCATAATAAATTTTTCATAGCCCATCGATAAACCACCCTCTAACCAACCGGCGGTATGCAGCGCGAAATTGACTCCTGCATTTAAGGTGGCGTTCATGGTGTTGGCAGCTTCATAACCGGCTTGTGCATCGGGTAGCTTGGATGAAGTAAAGCCACCGCCGCTTCTAAATGGAACACCGAGGCGACGGGCTAATGCACCACCGATATTCATTACTTGACCTGCCTCAGGCGTACCAAAGGTTGGCGCACCTGATTGCATCGACATTGAGCTAACAAAATTTCCATAGATCATTGGTGCGCCAGGGCGAACCAACTGTACCAAGGCCATGCCTGCCAGCCCCTCAGCCAAACTTTGCGCTGCGACTCCCGCTGCTGATACTGGTGACATCGCACCAGCAACAATAAAGGGCGTGACGATACACGCTTGATTATTACGTGCGTAAACTTTTAACGAACCGACCATGGTGCCATCAAAGGCCATTGGCGAGTTGGCATTAATAAGGTTGACCATTACGCAGTTTTGATCGACAAACTCATCGCCGAAGACAATCTTCGCCATTGCCACAGAATCTTCTGCGCGCTCTGGCGCAGTAACTGAGCCCATAAATGGCTTATCTGAATATTTGAGGTGCGCGTAAACCATATCAAGGTGGCGCTTATTAACTGGCAAATCAACCGGTTCACAAATTGTGCCGCCTGAGTGGTGCAAGTTCTCTGACATATAGGCAAGCTTTACGAAATTATTGAAATCTTCGATAGTGGCATAACGCCGTCCGCGATCAAGATCATAAACAAACGGCGGCCCATACGCTGGAACCAGCACCATATTGTCTCCGCCGATTTGCACATTACGTTTCGGGTTTCGAGCGTACTGAGTGAATTCTTTCTGCGCAGTAGCCTGAACCAAGTCACGACACAGGCCTCTAGGAAAACGCACGCGGTCACCATCAATTGAGGCGCCAGCATCGCGAAAAATATCCATTGTTTCTTCGTCATCGGTAAAATTAATACCAATTTCCTCAAGAATAATTTCAGCGTTGTTTTCGATGATACTCAAGGAGGCATCGTCCAATACTTCATAGTACGGAATCTTACGTTTGATATAGGCGGGTGCAGTCGACTCAGCACTGGCTACCTGCGCTACTCTGCGGCTGCGGCCGCCACCTCTACGTTCTCTGGCCATGATAAATTCCTCACTGTTTAATTCGTTTGTTCTTATATTTATGATGTCTGCGACGCCTACTTTAAGTAAACGACGTTTTTCTAAGTCCGAAGACGTTTCTCTAAGTCCGACGACGTCGGCGATTTCGCTGCAAATTTTGAGCGGCTATCGGCGATACTGAAAATTTCATGCCCTCGACAAAATAGTCTTGAAACTTAGGTTCGTTGGCACTTTCAATTTTCTTTACTTTTTTAACCTCAGCAATGACGCGCGCGCGCTCATCGCTGCTTAGCAATGCTTTTGTGGCACCAATCCCGGCGGCATTACCAACAGAACGTATCTGCTCACGCCTGGCACTTGGAATAATATCTAGATCAGCGACAAATACCGGGTCTAAATGAGAACCAAAGGCGCCTGCTAACAAGACTTGATCGAAGGAGTCACAATCAAGATAGTCCATCAGTAATTGCACGCCTGCGGAAAGAGCCGCTTTGGCCAGCTGAATCGAACGCACATCCGTCTGTTCTACGTAAATCGAATTGTCACCTTGGTCGATCAACATATAGCGCACGGTAGAGCCGACCTCACTAGGCCGGGTGTCAAATTTATCCGGCGCTTTGTCTTGCACAAACAAACCGGTTTGATCGATCAGGCCGACCTTAGCCATTTCGACCATCACTTCGATAATACCCGAACCGCAAATTCCAATTACTCGCGGTTGCGCCGCGGCGAAGGCAGCTTCATTTGACCAAGCGTCAACGCCAATCACCTTGAAGGTAACTTCCAGTGTCTCGGGATCTATGCGAATGCGCTCTATGGCGCCATGTGAAGCGCGAACGCCCGAACTAATTTCAGCGCCTTCAAAGGCTGGGCCAGTTGGTGACGAGGTAGCGTAAACCACGCCATTTTTAGCCAACATGATTTCCGCATTAGTACCAATATCGACCAGCAAGCTAGTTTGGCTATGCATACTGTCGATCTCACTCAAATAAGCCGCTGCTGTATCAGCGCCAACATGGCCGGCGATCAATGGCAGAAAGGCAATACGAGTGGTCGGGTAAAGGTCGAGACCAATGTCTGACGCGGTCATCTCGAGCCACTCGCGAATCGCTAAGGTAAACGGTGCTTGACCAAGTTCGACCGGTGAGATTCCAAAAAATAGGTGATGCATGATTGGGTTACCAACAAGCACTACTTCGAGTAATTTGTCGTGCGGCATTTCCAGTTGCTTACAGGCTTCATGCAGCATTTCGGTGAGCTTTCGACGTACCGCACTGGTCAATTTTTGATCACCGCCTTTGTTCATCATCACGTACGAAACACGACTCATTAAGTCTTCGCCAAATTGTATCTGCGGATTCATTGCCGATGTTTGATAAAGTAGCTCACCGGTATGTAAGTCGTGAACGTATAACGCCAGGGTAGTCGAACCGATATCTACCGCAGCGCCGATTATTCTTGCTTCGCCCAGAGGGTATACTCCAACCACAAGATTTTGGTCACGAACAGCAACGGTCAGTTTGCCCTTAGTGTCATGCACTAGCGCTTGCAAGCTGCTGAGCAATCTATGATCAAAGCTAGCCTTGATCGATTGCTCGGCGAGGCGTTCCAATATATTTTCAGTGGCCGACGGATTAGCGTCCATGGTGGCTTCTGCTAGCTCGATATCGACTAAGCTAATAACAGGTGCTAAATCGAATTCTCGAGCACTATTTTTCTTAGAAATATAGGCTAAGTTCTCTTGGCTGCGCTCAGGCACATCAACCACCAAGTCACCTAAAATTCGAGTGCGACAAGCCAGTCTCATGCCCTTGAATTTATCGTTGCGTTGATACATTCGCTGTTCAAGTTCAGTAACCGGAGACAGGTTATCGGCCGAGCATTCAACCCCGTGTTTAGGGTGAGAGCCCTCAGAAATTTCGATCCAGCATTGGCGACAATTACCATTGCCTCCGCACAAAGAGCGAATCGCAACGCCGGTATCTTGCGCGGTTTCTAGTAGCGTAGAGCCCAATTCAGCATCCGCTGATAGGCCCGACGGAGTGAATACAACCCGCTTAGTTAGCCGAGCCGAATTACTCTCTATGTTCTGTTCTAGCTTAGTTTCAGATTTAGTTTCAGACATGGCTTTTAACCTTATACATCATGATTGTTGAATGGAACTTTCCCAGCAAATATAGCGTTTTTCATCTCCCGGAATTTCATAGTAATCACCTTTTTCGCCGACGAATACATGGCCTGAAACTCGTAAGCTCGAGGTGTCATTGATGCTCCCGCCAGTGATGCTAAGGAAGTCATTTTTATCGTTTCGCCAGAAAATTTTCGAGCCACAGTCAGGGCAGAAACCATGCCGTGAATCATCGGATACGTAGAACCATTTGGCCTCGCCGTTGATCTCGATATCGTTCAAATTCACCCGTGCAGCCGCCATGTAATGACCCGTCATTTTGCGGCATTGCTGACAATGGCAATACCATAAAGGTGCTACCGACTTAGCCGTATAACTAATTTGGCCGCAGCAACACGAACCTGTAATCGGTTTCGACATCTTCATATTCCTCCTTTCAACATTACTAATACTCGCTCTAAGCTCGACGTCTGCGGCTGCGTCTGCGGCCTTCCCCTTCACCTTCTTTTGGCGGCTCGCGGTAATTTAAGATCCACTGTTTGCAATCAGGGTCGTTAAACGCGAGTACATCAGCAGCTCTAACTGCTTGAACCAAGCCGTCGTGCAATGGATTAACAATCGCAGATGTCATACCAGCGGCAATCGCCATCGGTAAGAAAGCATTGTTAATCCCGTGTCGATTGGGCAAACCAAAGCTAATGTTTGAGGCACCGCAAGTGGTATTAACTTTCAACTCTTCTCGTAGCCGTTTACATAAGGCGAACACTTGTTGCCCGCCACCACCGATAGCACCAATCGGCATCACTAACGGATCGATAATGACGTCGGCCGCTTTGATACCATAGTCGGCAGCGTGCTCGACAATACGCTTAGCAATTTCGAAGCGCACATCAGGGTCTTCAGAGATACCGGTTTCATCATTAGAAATACCCACAACCGCAGCGTCGTACTTCTTTACCAGTGGCAATACTCGTTCCAACACTTCAACTTCAGCGGTTGTAGAGTTGACCAATGCTCGGCCTTGATACGCCGCTAAGCCAGCTTCTAAGGCTTCGATGATTGATGAATCAATACAAAGCGGCACATCAACGACCGCTTGAACACGGCGAATAGCTTCAGCCAGAATAGCCGGTTCATCGGCCAGTGGAATGCCAGCATTAACGTCAAGCATTTGCGCACCAGCCGCGACCTGAGCGATCGCGTCGGCTTCTACTCGGCTGTAATCGCCGGCCTTCATTTCAGCGGCAAGAATCTTGCGACCGGTCGGGTTAATACGCTCGCCGATCATGGTGAACGGCCGACCAAAGCCGATGATGATCTCTTTGTTCGGTGTCGATAAAACTGTTCTAGTCATTGCAGCATCTCTTTTGTTTTAATTAATGGGTCTGTCGGATAATGATTGGCGTCAGGAGAAAGTGATAGTTTGAGGCTGGTTTTTTGATTATTTGAGACGTAATGGTTTATCCATTGCTCGAAAATTATCGGAAAAATAGGCCAAAGTGCCGTTTTTGTACTAGCTAAATTCATTATCCGACAGACCATTAATATCCAGGCGCCCAAGGTTTACGCCCATCTAGCACGCCTGACTCCTTCACTATTTCAGCAACATATTTCTCTTGTCGGTACGCCATAACATGCACACCACTGATACCTTCGATTTGTTTACACTCTTGCATCAACTCGACGCAAATCTTCTGGCCTTCGGCTTTCTGATTTTTAGCGCCTTCCAAGCGTTCAATTATATGATCGGGTATATGTACACCCGGCACATTAGTACGTAACCATCGCGCTGTATTAGCCGACGCCAGGGTGCCAACACCGGCTAAGATGAAGGCTCGCTCGGTTAAGCCCAAGTCAACAGCCTGCTGCATCATCGATTTCAAGGCTGGCATATCGAAGCAGTATTGAGTTTGAATAAATTCGGCACCGGCATTAATCTTTTTTTGCAACTGCCTAACTCGGTTTTCGATCGGTGGCACAAACGGGTTAATGGTCGAACCAGCAAATACCTTTGGCGCTTTATCGAGCTTGCGACCGCTCAAAAATCGTGACTCATCTCGCATTATTCTAATCGTGCTCAATAACGATATGCTGTCTAAATCAAATACCGGCTTTGCCTCGGGGTGATCGCCAGCCGAGACGTCATCGCCAGTTAATGCCAACACATTACAGACTCCCATTGCCGCAGCCCCGAGCACGTCGCCTTGAATCGCAATACGATTTTTATCTCGACAAGAAATTTGCAAAATCGGTGAATAGCCAACGTGTGACAACAAGGCACAAACGGCGACACTCGACATATGGCAATTTGCACCGGAGCCATCAGTCGCGTTGATTGCGTCGCAGGCACCATCAAACAATTGAGCACGCTGATATACTTGATCGGCATCAGCTGAGTCTGGCGGCGCAATCTCACTGGTCACGGCAAAGTGACCCGCCCTCAATACTTGCTCGAAACGACCTTGAGAAACATGGCTGTCGTTTTCTGGCAGAGGGCTGCCGGGGTTGTCAACCGGCGGGTGAAATTCGAGCTCTGCGTTCACGGCTTAACCTCCAACTCAATATCTTGGAGTTTTATATTAGCGCTTTCTTTGGACAAACGAATCCACGCGCTACTGCCTTGATGCTGTTGATTCGGGGCAAACTGTATTAACTCTATCTCGCGCGAGTGCTGCATTTTTTGAGCACCATCCCAAGCATCAACCCAAACACACTTCATATCAGCGTTTACCTCACAATTGCCGTTTTCACGCACCCCTCCACAGGGTCCATTGCGAATCGTCTTAGGGCAATTCATGGGGCAAGTCATGCCTGTGCTTGAAAGCACACAATTACCACACATCTTACAATCGAATAAAACGCCTTTAACTTTTGCCTCAAGCCAAGTAATTGGTGTATTTAAACGCTCTCCGACAAGCTTATTAATCACCCTGAGTGTCGATAGAATTATCGGGCTACTGGCGTTATAAACGGTTTCATAGGCACGTGAATGGCGGCTGGCAAAACGTCTTAAGCTATACATAGTTCACCTCAATATTACTAAAGGCGCTCTCAATATTACTAAAGGCGCTAGGCTGCATGATTGGTTTTGTCACTGGCCGTAATCCATCAAGGCCAACGAAACGATATCGGTATTCAAGGCCCAGTTTTTGCGCACACTGTTTTGCCTTTTCCTGCAAATCAGCGTCGTTAGTCTGAGCAATGTAAATCAGCTGCGTATAATGTTTAAAATAAACGTCTTTTAGCTCTGGGTAACGGTCTAAGCCCAAGCCTTCGATTACTAAGCGATCAAAGAACTTAACTAGAAAATCAGTTAAGAAGAAGCTTCCTAATTCAGCCTCCATGAAGTCATCGTACTGCTGGCTACCGGCGAAAAATTCGTAGCAATGCGCACCAGGTAGTCGGGTCGCTTGATGCTTTGCTAATACTGTATCCAATGCTCCGGCGGTACCACAATCACCATAGGCCACCAGCACTTCAGCATAGTCCGCGCCTTTCTCGCTGAGAAACTTATCAACCTCGCCCGCAATTAATTGCGGGGTATTGTGCAGAGTCGCGGGTAAACAATGAAGGTCAACCACTTGGTTGACCAGCGGATTATGTTTTATTAATTCAACCAGCTCATAAACTAAGGCGCCGCAGCCGAGCACCAGCTTTTTTTGCGACTTTTCTTCTTGAGACTTGCATTGGTGCACATTGCCTTGCTGCGCATTACCCGCCGTAGAGAATTTGTTTGCCGCTGACAAATCCGGTCTTGAGGTGAACGTTACCGATTTGATTTGCATAGCGATAAATTCCGTTTTTGTCAGCAGGCTTTTACGCTGCGAGCGTGACTAGATGCCATTTCGGCGCTGCGAGCGGCATCTCGACCGTAGGCGTCAGCGCCAATCGCATCAGCGAACTCTTGATTAAGCGGAGCGCCGCCAACCATCACATGAAAGTCTTTGCGCATTCCACGTTTATCGAGTTCTTCGAGCACCACACCCATGTATGGCATGGTGGTAGTAAGCAAGGCTGACATGCCCATGACCACAGGTTTGTGCTCATCAATCGCATTTAGATAATTTTCAACCGGGTTGTTAATGCCGAGGTCGATAACTTCAAAACCAGCGCCTTCTAGCATCATGCCAACAAGATTTTTGCCAATGTCGTGAATATCGCCCTTAACCGTACCAATAACGAATTTACCAAGTGATAGATCAATCGCGCTATTGGCCAAAATAGGCCGCAGTAAACCCATGCCTTGCTTCATAGCACCGGCACATTTAAGCACTTCAGGTACAAACAAAATTCCATCGCGGAAATCTTCACCAACCACTTTCATACCGCCGACTAATGCATCGCCTAAAATGTCGTTAGCATCCCAATTTCTCGCAAGAAGAATTTCCACACCTTCAAATACTTCGTCATTTAAGCCGTCGTATAGGTCATCTTGAATTTGTTCGACCAGCTCTTTGTCGTCTAAATCACTTAATTCAAAATCGTCGTCTTGCTCACTCATGAAGATCCTCTTTGCGAATTCTTAAAAATGGTTCTAGTAGATCTCTACCCTATTTTTCAATTGTGTTTCAAACCCTCAGGTTCCAGTGTCCAGATTGCGACATTTATTTACCGTATAAAATCAATTTTGACCATATCTATCGATATATTCTTGATCAAAAGCCTTCGGTTTTGAGAACACGCTCTGAATCTTAGGTTTAAAGAATTCGAGTGTCTCTGAGTTATAGTCTGGGTCGAAGCAGTTTTGATCATATTGGTGACAGAATTTAACCGCACTAGAAAAATACTGATGTTCGGCAAACCGGTCGCGGGCATTCTGGTCGCCACCACTATGGTGCGCGTAGTAATACATCTGAAAAATGCCATGATGTTTCACCACCCAATAAATTTCATCACTGACAAACGGGCGCAATATCGCTGCCGCCATCTCGCTGTGCGAATAGGGTGCTAAATCATCGCCAATATCGTGTAAGAGTGCCGCCATCACCCATTCTTCAGACTCGCCCGCTCGGTGTGCTCGTGTTGCAGCTTGCAGCACATGTTCTAGCCGCGATACACGGTAGCCCGATAAAGAGTGTTCAAGTTGCGCTAATGCCTGAATCAATCGTTGTGGTAACTCAGACTTATAGTGATCTTCGAGTTCATCTAGATAAGCATACTCATCGGCACGACCGTCTTGCATACAGATAAAGTCGACGGTCTTATTTAGGTTAGTGTTGTTCATAGGGAGCTCTTCATGTTTTAAGTAACATTCTGATGCGGCTCAGCACGTCATCAAAATCCATATATGACAGCTGCAGGTGGCGATCTCCGGTGCTTGAGTCGTAAGCGTTACGGCCATGCAATACGCGTAAATTATTAGTCACCATTATGTCTCCGGTATTTAGGCGAAATTCAACCTTGTTTTCCGGCGCTTCGACCAGCCTACCGAGCTTTCTGTAGGCTAGATAAAATGCCTCCATTTTATCGGCTGGTAAATTGACCGGTTGTGCTAATTGATTAGAAAATCGAAACACCCTTAGCTCACCGTCGACACCCAAAGTTAACAGCGGGTTACTGTTGATAACATCCCCTCTATCGCTGAACATCCTAAAGCACATGGGTGTGTTAGCTAACAGATCAAACGCTTCGGGGTCTTGCGCTTTTAATTGCTCTGCTACTCTAGCGCCATCGACCGCAGTGCTTTCGCCGCCGATACTGTCGTTAACCAAAAAGTGGAACATTTGCACGCCAGGGGGATTATTGTAATTCGGCATGTCGGTGTGCGGCTTGAGTTCTAAGGTGGTCGATGCGACGTTGTATGCATTGTATTCACCAGGGCTAGCGCGCACATTGTGCAAGCGATCGTAGATGGTCTCTCGTACGCAGGCTATGTGCTCAGCAAATCGCTCGATTTCGCCTTCTACCGCAGGTGCACCACGTACGATACACAAACCGTAGTCGCGAATCGCTTGGCAGAAAGCCAGTAATTGACTCGGATCGGCGTACAGCTTAGCGTAATCAAAAGTAGCGATATTCTGCTGTAATTCACGACCCCAAGTTGTAATTTCGCCAACCGCAGGGTCAGCCAAGAAGGTGTTTTGGCTGACCAACTTGCTTTGGCTATAGCTATGTTCAGCCAGCCAAGTAAGTTGATAGGCGCTTTTATGTCCTCGGTCATTCCACTCAACGTTAAGCCAATCACCCTCTATTTGAGCGGTTTCAGCGCGTAGGCAAAACGGGATTTCGGCACTAACTAAAATACGCTCGTGCGTGTCAGGGTGATAACATTCATGACAATGACAATTATCTCTAAGCCATGGGTAGTGGAATTCGGCGATTGAATTGTTATCCAAGCCTACTCGATCCGCATTTAGACAAGCTAAATTTAGACTCAGTGAAGAAGTGTTTAGCGTAACCATAAAAGACCACCAAGCTAACATGACGATCTTTCGAGAATACTCAGCTCAAACAGTGAGCATCATCAAATAGGCGACACTTCTAGCCTTGAATGCGTCACTTTTTGGCGAAACCGACGTTATTCGTCGAGTAATAGCGGCAAAATAGGTGCAATGACTGCATCACCATTACCGGGCACCGGTGGATCGACCGGGTTAACAACGTTTGGCCGCTCAGCTAAAAAGTTAACTAACTCACGCAAAATCACCCTATTGTCCTGTTCGTCAATATCAGACCCAGGGCCGTCGTTCCACATCGGTTGACGATCGAACATCACAATAATATGCCCGTCATCAATGGCTGTTAGCACTAATGAAGCGTATTCGGGGTTGGCGATGCTTATATTCTGCGGGTGAGGAATTAGCGGGTTTTTATTACGCTTATAAGGAACTAACACTTCAACGCTTGCGTCGTTCTGGGTAATAGCCACAGGCGACACACCTTCGCCCTCTAGCGTTAAGCTGTTGATAGCTAATATCGACGTATTTGAGTTAACGGTTTGCCCATTAGTTCCATCGGCCTGATCAACGGTAACTTGCATGCCATATAGGGCAATTAGATTATTGGTCACGGTTTGACCGGTGGTGTTTTGAGCACCAACATCGCCAAAGAAGCCGCCCGACGCTGAATCACTGTAAATAAACATGCCACCACCAGCCCGAAGCCAACTATCGAGTGACGTCTTTTCAGACGAAGACCATATTTTTTGATGTAAACCAAAGATAACCACGTCGTGGTTATTTAAAAATGCCGCATTCAAGTTAATCGAGCTGTCTCGAAATTGGCTAATTGCATGACCTTGGCCCTCGACTAACTGCTTAAACTCGGAGAGCCCTGTGCGACCGCTATCAGTGAGTAACATTTGATCGTAAGGAGAACCAACTCCTTGCGCGAGTACGGTGCCGTCATTTGCCACTCGTCCGTGAATGTAGGCGATAGAAGCCGCAAATGAATTTGCGCCAAACAAGGCATAGGCAATTAGGCCTATCGATAATAATTGTTTACAACGCACATTCTTCATTCAGACCTACTTACATTAGATTCAGATTGCCTTGGCATCTATGTAAAAGAGCGTTGCAAATAACAACGCTCTTTTACTATTAGGCAAACCAGTATCTAATGCTCGATGGCTTTTTGAAAACTTAATGACCCATCTATAACGGTTACTACCACTACGTCGCCGCCTTTAAAGTCACCTGACAATATAGCGTCGGCCAGTGGGTTCTCGATTAGATCCTGAATACTTCGTTTCAATGGCCGAGCACCATAGACTGGGTCGAAGCCAGCACGACCAACCATATCTAAGGCTTCACTGTTGATATCTAAGGTGATGTCTTGCTCATTCAAGCGTTTACGAAGAATATCCATTTGGATATTAGCGATCGCTCGAACTTGCTCTTCACCTAAGGCGTGAAATACCACAATGTCATCAACACGGTTAATAAACTCCGGTCGAAAGTGCTCGGTGACGCTTTCCATCACCAGCGCTTTCATACTTTGATAATCACCGTCATAACCATGCACGCGCTGTGAGCCTAAGTTTGAGGTCATAATGATCACGCAATTTTTAAAATCCACGGTACGACCTTGACCATCGGTTAAACGGCCGTCATCAAGCACTTGCAGCAAAATATTAAAAACATCAGGATGAGCTTTTTCGACTTCATCTAACAAAATCACTGAATAGGGCTTGCGGCGCACGGCTTCGGTCAAGTAACCACCTTCTTCGTAGCCGACGTAACCTGGAGGTGCGCCGATCAAGCGCGCCACCGAATGCTTCTCCATAAACTCAGACATATCGATACGCACCATGGCATCGTCGGTATCAAACATGAACTCAGCCAAGGCCTTGGTTAGCTCAGTTTTACCGACTCCGGTTGGGCCTAAAAACATAAACGAACCAGACGGACGATTAGGATCAGAAAGCCCAGCACGCGAACGCCTAATGGCACTGGCGACGGCTTTAATCGCTTCATTTTGGCCAATCACCCGTTTGTGCAAGTTACCTTCCATATTAAGCAGCTTTTCACGCTCACCTTGCAACATCTTGGAAACAGGTATCCCAGTCCAAGCAGCCACTACGTCGGCAATTTCTTCTTCAGTAACATTACTACGTAATAATTGATTCGGCGCACCATTTTTTTCATTGCTGTGCGCTTGTTCGAGCTGTGACTCGAGCTCTGGAATAATCGCGTATTGCAGCTCAGACATTTTTGCCAAGTTACCAGCACGCTGCGCCATATCCATTTCGATACGTGCGGCTTCTATCTCTTCTTTAATGTGTTGCGCGCCATGCACGGCCGATTTTTCAGCCAACCATATCTCATTATATTCAGCAAATTCTTTCTCTAAGTCGGCAATCTCTGTTTCTAAATTTTCAAGCCGAATTTTAGACGCATCATCACTCTCTTTACCCAGCGCTTCACGTTCGATTTTACGGCGAATTATTTGCCGTTCGAGCTTATCCATCACTTCGGGTTTAGAGTCTATCTCCATACGAATACGACTGGCCGCTTCGTCAATTAGATCAATCGCCTTATCCGGCAAATTACGGTCGGTAATATAGCGATGCGATAAGGTTGCCGCGGCTATAATCGCCGGGTCAGTAATATCAACACCGTGATGCACCTCATACTTTTCTTTTAGACCACGCAGTATCGCGATGGTGTCTTCAACGCTTGGCTCATCGACTAAGATCTTCTGGAATCGACGCTCAAGGGCCGCGTCTTTCTCGATATACTGTCGATATTCGTTAAGCGTAGTGGCACCAACACAATGTAGCTCACCGCGTGCCAATGCTGGCTTGAGCATATTACCAGCGTCCATCGCGCCATCCGCCTTACCCGCACCAACCATGGTGTGAATCTCATCAATAAACAGAATGATCTGACCTTCTTGTTTCGACAGATCTTTTAACACCGCCTTGAGGCGCTCTTCGAACTCACCACGGAATTTAGCACCGGCAATCAAGGCACCAAGATCGAGTGACAATAGGCGTTTATTCTTAATGCCTTCTGGCACTTCACCATTAACGATGCGTTGAGCGAGGCCTTCTACAATCGCGGTTTTACCAACGCCCGGCTCGCCAATGATGACAGGATTGTTTTTGGTTCGGCGCTGTAATATCTGAATAGTTCGGCGAATCTCGTCATCGCGACCAATAACCGGATCGAGCTTGCCTTGCTCAGCTCGCGCGGTGATGTCAATGGTGTATTTTTCTAAGGCTTGTAGATTATCTTCTGAATTTGCATCATCAATGTTCGAGCCACCACGCACATCTTCAATGGCTTTATTGAGTGACGACAAGGTAGCGCCAGCCTCACGCAGTAACACCCCAGCCCGGTCTTTATCTTTGACCAAGGCAAGTAGAAACAAGTCGCTGGATATGAACGAGTCCCCTCGCTCTTGTGAGAGCTTATCGGCCACATTGACAATACGAGATGTCTGCTGCGACAAATGAACCTCACCAGCTTGGCCTTGCACTTGCGGCATATCGGCTAGCGCTTGGTTCAATCGGTCGTTTAAAGCTTTGTCATGTACCCCAACGCGCGCCAGCAAAGGTCTAACACTGCCGCCGTCTTGCTGAAACATGGCCGCCAAAACGTGCACTGGCTCGATAAATTGATGATCTTTGCCTACGGCCATACTTTGCGCGTCGGCTAAGGCAAGTTGAAATTTTGATGTTAGTTTGTCCATTCTCATGATTGCTTCCTCTTAAAGGATTAAGTCTCTACTCTTTATTTAAGGTGGCGAGGTCAGAATACAAGAGCAGACTTTAGTTCTCATCGACATAGATCAATTTTTTGAGAGATGCATTGTTTCTGCTATTCTGAGCGTCTAAGTTTATCTTGTTGACCCATTCTGTTGACCTATCCAGTAGAGAGCCACCAATGCCGCAAACAGCAAACAATCATCACCCCTTACCGAAAAAGAAAGTCATTAAACGGCTAGTTAAAAACTGTCTGCGAGAAGACATAGGCAGCGGTGATGTAACCGCTCGCCTCACTCCTAGAGATGCCCAGGTCGACGGTAAAATAATTTCCCGTGAACATGGCGTTATTTGCGGAGAAGCTTGGGTCGATGAAGTATTTAAACAAGTCGGTAAGCGCCACAAAACTAAGATCGATGTTACTTGGCACGTGGATGACGGCGATACGGTTGAACCGAATCAAACATTATGCCGCTTTGAAGGCCTCGCCCACCCTATTTTATCAGGCGAGCGTAGCGCACTAAATATCATGCAAACATTATCCGGTACCGCTACCGTTACTCGCCAATATGCCGATGCTATCGCGCACACCAAAGCTCGTTTGCTCGACACCCGCAAAACCTTACCGATGATGCGCGAGGCACAAAAATACGCCGTACTGTGCGGCGGTGGGGTTAATCACCGCATGGGTTTATACGATGGCATCATCATTAAAGAAAATCATTTGCGTGCGGGCAAGAGCCTTGAGCGCATCGTAGCTGACGCAATCGCCTCTATGCCCGCCGGCGCGCTTGTTGAACTTGAAGTAGAAACAATTGAAGAATTAGAGCGAGGCTTAAATGCAGGTGCCAAACGCATCATGCTCGACGATTTTAGTATGGAGGACATGCGCCTCGCTGTAGAGCTAACCGGCGAGCAGGCCGATTTAGAAGCATCGGGTAATGTCAGCATTGACACCATTGTCGCTATTGCCGAAACTGGCGTCGACTTTATTTCCTCAGGTGCCATCACCAAACACGTCCGCGCGTTAGACTTGAGTATGTTGTTTGACTATAAATAGCTGATGTCTCTAGCTATAAATAACCATAGATAAACATTCGGAAGCAGTAAGCAAGCGCCGATAATATCTACCATTAGAGGAATATCTATGCAGCGTAAACTAAGCATTGTCTGTTTGTCACTAAGCCTTTTATTAGCGGCTTGCGAGAGCAAAACTGATGAGGTGATCTATACAGCCAAGCATATTGTCACCATGGACCCTGAAACACCGCAAGCTCAAGCGGTGTACCTGCTAAACGGCAAGATTGGCAAACTTGGCTCAGTTGATGTGCTAAAAGCCGCATACCCCAATGTAACGATAGACGAAACCTTTGCCGAACAAACGTTGATCCCAGGTTTAATTGACCCGCATGTGCACATGATCTTAGGCGCGATGATTTACTCGCGCCCATTTGTGCCGCCTTGGGACATGGAAACCCCGAATGGTATTGTTAAAGGTTTACCCAACAAACAGGCCTTGCTAGAACGACTTAAAGAACTTGATCAAGCGTTAGAACCCGGCCAGCCGTTAATCGCCTATGGCTATCACAATTTAATTCAAGGCGATCTGGTTCGCCAAGACCTCGACACCGTCTCAAGCACCCGGCCAATATTGGTTTGGCATTATTCTGGGCATGATTTTTACTTGAATACCCAAGCGCTTGAATGGGCCAATGTTGAACCGTCTTTGCATCAACAGTATGAAGGTATTGCTCTGGATGAAAATGGCGAACTAACTGGCCGAATATATGAAGATGCGACTGAATTTCTATTTACTAAATTAAGCCTGCAGCTACTTACTCCGTCGAATATAAGTAAAGGTTTCAGTGGCTTTGAAACCATGCTGGCTAAAGCCGGCGTCACCTCGGTAGCCGAGCTCGGCTACGGTTTATTCAACCAGACACTTGAAGACTCGTATTACTTCCTCGAATATACCAAATCAGACCCCTACCATCTTTATCTTGTGGCAGAGCATCGCGCGTTTAAAAAGAAGTACGGTGCTGATGCCGCGCAACAAATAAAGTCATTAGCCAACGAAAAAGCCAGTAATGGCGACCCTCAGGTCTTGCCGCAAGTTAAGTTTTTCACCGACGCGGCATTCTATTCTCAAACCATGAGGCTAGAGCAACCTGGTTATATCGCTGGCCAATCGATGGGAACACTTGGGTTATGGGTTACTGAATCCGACGAGCTCGCAGATGCTATCGAACCGTACTGGAAGCTCGGGCTAGATGCTCGAATTCACTCAAATGGTGACGCCGCACAAACGGCAACCTTAGAGGCAATGTCGCGGGTACGCGAATCGCAACCTAAGCTTGGGCAGCGCTTTGTTATTGAGCATGCAGGGCTACTCAAACCGGATCATCTACGACGAATTGCCGAGCTAGGGGGTGGTATCTCGGCTGCGAGCCACTATGTTTATTTAATGGGTGATGATTACCGCGAATCGATTGGTGATCGCGTTCAATACATGACGCCACTGGCGTCGGCCAGCAAACTATCGATACCGGTAACGCTTCATTCAGATGCACCACTGGCACCGCCCTACCCCATGCAAGCCGCCTCAGTGCATATGACGCGCGCCACGCGCAATGGCAATACTTCGACACCAAGCGAGGCGCTAAACGCCTATCAAGCGCTCAAATCGGTCACCCTTGATGCCGCTTGGGCGATGGGCTTAGAAAACTCAATCGGTTCAATTTCAATCGGTAAGCGCGCAAATTTTACCGTGCTCGATAAAAACCCATTAAACAGCGATGCTAAAGACTGGCCAGCGATCAAAATTTGGGGTGTTGTACTCGATGGCCAGAAACGGCCGCTTAATTAACATCATTACAAAACCAGATTAAAAAAACTGAGAGTAGCAAAACTTAGAGTTACGAAACTAGAGTTACAGAACTAGATCTAGTCTCAAATACCCAACTGAGATCTCAGCATAAATAGAGGACTGCTTTATCATTTTACATCACTACGAAATTTCGCCATTTTCAGAAAAAATTCGGCTTATGTTTGGCTACTGCAACACGCAATGGCAATCAGTTATCTCGCCAGCTATGCCGCCACGCAGCATTGTCGACCCGTTGGCCGGTGGCTATAGGCGCATCCCTGTAATGCAAATAGGCGCTGATATTTTTTGCGATACCAAGCTTATCGCCAACGAGCTCGCAACGGCCTACAATAAGCCAGAGCTGGCCTTCGAAACCTGTGGCAAAGACGTCGCCGACTATTCCAACTACATTGACACTACGGTCTTCATGGCCGGTGTACAAACAGCCACTCCGCTCCAAGCGATAGCAACTGTATTCAAACTGTTCTCACCCTTGCAAGCGATTAAATTTATCAACGACCGCATTGCAGTGCGAAAGGCCTCATCGGTAAAGCCGTTGAGCCGTAAATCAGCGCTCAAACTTATCGCTGATCACTACGCCGATATGGAATCTAAGCTTACTGAAAATGAGTTTCTATTTGGTAACTCACCGACGATCGCTGACTTCTCGGCCTACCATAACCTTTGGTTTAAGAACTTAAGCAACGGCGGCAAACCACTTGAAGGCCACCAAAAGGTAAACGCTTGGTTTAATAGAATGTCGAAGTTCGGGCATGGTCAGCGAACCGGGGCAACTAAAAAGAACGCCTTCGAGTCAGCCAAAAATCAAGCACCTAGAAATATCCCAAAGAACATGCTGAAGGCTGAAAACATTGGCCGAAAGGTGGAAATCAAACCAAGTGACTATGCTAAAGATTCAGTCGTAGGAGTGCTGGTTGGTGAAAATAAATCATGTTGGATTCTAGCCAGAGAAACAACTGAATTTGGGACCCTGCATGTGCATTTCCCGGTACAAGGTTTTGAGATACGACCACTTTAACCAATAAACTTTATTGAGAACAATAGCTAGAACCACCAGCCTAAGCGTCCGTCAGACTGAACAGAACACTAGTCGAGGCGTTGTCGGCGAAATCATCAAAACCGTTCGTATACATAGAGAGAAACAATTTTTCTAATTTTTTATGCCAATATAATTTCTCTGAAATAATGAAAAAACCTAAACCTAATTTATGGAGTGGTGATGTTTGTATCTCCGAAGGTATCATGGCGTTCATAGGCCATGCAGGTGATAACAGCCCTCATTCACATGCA
The DNA here is from genome assembly GCA_017854775.1 of Gammaproteobacteria bacterium. Classification (GTDB taxonomy): domain Bacteria; phylum Pseudomonadota; class Gammaproteobacteria; order Arenicellales; family Arenicellaceae; genus Arenicella. The sequence goes on from JAFMHC010000038.1 coordinate 27,201, forward strand.
ACACTGCAGCTAGCCATATCACATACTGAACCGCTACTGCTCAAAGACAGTTCTGGCAGGGTTCATAGAAGTAAGGAACTCTATGTTCGACCGGGTATTAAGCACGCACTACTAAGTTCGTCGAAGGTCACCCTGATTTTGATTGAACCTCAGTCCAGTATTGCTCGCCATATCCTCTCATTATGCCCTACAAATCCAATCGGGGATGTACCAGCCGAGATTATCACCAATCTCAACATCAACAATAAGGCTGTTGAAATTGTCAGTACCTTGAAAAAGTTAGTCGTTACAAAACAAGCTGACGTAGACCCTAGGCTCAGCCAGGCATTATTATATTTACGACATGCTCCATTAAAAAATGCAATTAGGAATGCGGCGGAAATATGCCAATTATCTGAGTCAAGGCTACGAGCAATCGCAACCCAGAACCTTGAGATTCCGTTATCTAAATGGGTTCTTTGGTGCGCAATAGCTCGCGCAAGTAAGGCGATAGCCGAAGGTGAATCATTGGCGGAAGCGGCTGTCACTGGAGGATTTTCTGATCAGGCGCACTACACTCGAACGCTACACAAGCTAATGGGAATTACACCTGGAAAAACGACACACTTACTGAAGTAACAACAAGCGTTTGGTTCAATACAGTCCCGTTTGAATGTGTCAAATTAGTGCTCACTAAAAACTGATAATAGGATAAGTTAATGGATAACCAAATCAAAACGGCCTTTGCTCTAGAAATGAGCGAAGCCCAGAGCG
>JAFMHC010000039.1 GCA_017854775.1 Gammaproteobacteria bacterium
CTAAACGTTTTAAACTTTTGGATCGTAGATACCATGCAGATAGCCGTTATAGATTTAGGTGTCGGAAACTTAACCTCGGTTAAGCAGGCATTAACTGCCGTAGCGCCTGATTGTGATGTTGTAATCACCAGTGACGCAAGAGTGATTGAGTCAGCTGATCGAGTCGTAATGCCGGGCCAAGGCGCCGTTGGTACTTGGTTTGCCGCGTTGCATGATCGTAAACTTGAGTCTGTAGTGCGATCCAGTTTGGCTAACAAGCCAATGCTGGGTATTTGCATTGGCATGCAAGCCCTGTTTGATTATTGCGAGGAAGACGGTGGCATTGATGGCCTGGGTCTGTTTTCAGGCACAGTGCGTCATTTCTCACATTTTCATAGTGAGACTAAAAGTGCAAATGAAGAGCGGTTGAAAATCCCTCAAATGGGCTGGAACCAAGTGGCCCATAGTCAAGACCATGCTTTGTGGCATGGCATTAAAGATCAATCGCACTTCTATTTTGTGCACAGTTTTTGCGCTAATATTGCCGCCGATGCCGATTCAAGCGTGGTTTATGGCGAGGCTAACTATGGGCATGATTTTATAGCCGCTGTTGGCCGTGATAATGTATTTGCTGTTCAGTTTCATCCTGAGAAAAGTCATGATGATGGTTTAAAATTACTTAAGAACTTCACCCAATGGAACGGCTAAATTAGCCATCGAAAACATGTTATTAATACCTGCAATTGATATTAAAGAGGGCAAGTGCGTGCGCTTACGCCAAGGCCTAATGGAAGACTCAACCGTATTCAGTGATAGTCCCTTGGCGATGGCTGACAAGTGGGTACAGCTGGGCGCCAAACGAATTCATCTGGTTGATTTAGACGGTGCCTTTGCCGGCAAACCGGCTAATGCTGAGGTGATAAACGCGATTGCCGAAAAATACCCGCATGTGCCGATTCAAATAGGTGGCGGTATTCGTGATGAGAAAACCATACAAGCCTATCTCGATGCAGGTGTTGAATACGTTATTATTGGTACACGCGCGGCGAATGAGCCAGAGTTCATTGCTGAGATTGCTGAGCAATTCGGCAAACATTTAATTATCGGCTTAGATGCTAAAGATGGGGTCGTAGCGGTTGATGGCTGGGCTAAATTAACCGACCACAACGTGGTCGATTTAGCTAAGCGATTTGAGAACGACGGCGTACAAGCAATCATCTATACCGATATTGCACGTGATGGCATGATGCAGGGCGTTAATCTAGAGGCTACCAAGCACTTGGCTGAATCGGTCAATATTCCGATTATTGCTTCAGGCGGTGTCACTGATATGAATGATCTCATCGAGCTGCAAAAAATTGAAAGCTCTGGTATCTCTGGGGTTATTACCGGTCGGGCTATCTATGAGGGCACTTTGGATTTTGCCGAAGGTCAAGCCTACTTAGATTCGAAGCTCGGTTAGCGCTAGATCATGCCATTAGCGAAACGCATCATTCCCTGTCTAGACGTCGATAACGGTCGCGTAGTCAAAGGGGTAAACTTTGTCGGTATCCGTGATGCTGGTGATCCAGTCGAAGTGGCTAAGCGTTACAATCAACAGGGCGCCGACGAGATTACCTTTTTGGATATCACCGCGACCTCGGATAAACGCGATACTCTATTGCACGTAGTCGAAGAAGTTGCCAGCGAAGTGTTTATTCCGCTAACGGTCGGCGGCGGAGTTCGCGAACTTCAAGACGTGCATAATTTACTCAACGCAGGTGCTGATAAAATATCGGTTAATAGCACCGCCGTTTTTAATCCAGATTTTGTCAAACAGGCTTCTCGTCACTTTGGTTCACAATGTATTGTGGTGGCAATTGATGCCAAACAAACGCAATTCTTAGCCAATGGTGATAAACAGGATCGTTGGGAAATTTTTACCCACGGTGGTCGAAAAGCTACCGGCATCGACGCCATTGCGTGGGCGGTTAAAATGGCCGACTATGGTGCCGGCGAGATCTTACTAACTAGTATGGATGGTGATGGTACAAAACGAGGATACGACTTAAAGCTAACCAAAGCGGTATCCGACGCGGTATTAATTCCTATTATCGCCTCTGGTGGTGTTGGTAATTTAGATCATCTGGTCGATGGTGTTAAACTCGGTGGTGCCGATGCTGTACTGGCAGCGAGTATCTTCCATTTTGGCGAATACAGCATCAAACAGGCCAAACAAGCAATGCGCGATGCAGGCGTTGAAATCAGGCTATGAAGCCTCTAGATATAATGAATGACTGGTTAGATCAACTTAAGTGGAATGAAGCAGGCTTAGTGCCGGCTATTGCACAAGATGCTGATACTGGACGCAATTTGATGGTTGCTTGGATGAATCGTCAAGCACTGCAAGAGACTGTAGAGACTAAGCGAGCTGTTTATTTTTCTCGTTCGCGTCAGAAACTATGGCGTAAAGGCGAGGAATCGGGCCATTATCAAGAAGTCGTCGAGGTTCGTTTAGATTGCGACGCAGATGTTATCTTGTTAACGGTTCACCAAAAAGGGGGCATTGCCTGCCATACTGGGAGGCATAATTGCTTCTATCGTGTTTATAATGAAGGTCAATGGCAGACAGTTGAACCGATCGTTAAAGATCCAGCACTAATTTATAAATGAGTGTTGCTAATCCAATAGACCTGTATGAATAATAGTAATGATACATTAGCGCAGATTCATCAGATATTAGTATCGCGACTTGATGCTGACGCAGGCACATCGTACGTTGCGTCTTTATATGCCAAAGGCCTAGATGCCATTCTTAAAAAAGTCGGCGAAGAAGCAACCGAGACCGTCATGGCAGCAAAAGATGGCGATGCGGAAAAGATTATCTATGAAGTCGCAGACCTCTGGTTTCACACTATGGTACTGCTGGCACAACAAGGTTTAGAACCACAACAAGTAATCGATGAGTTAGCTCGGCGCATGGGCGTCTCGGGAATCGAAGAAAAAGCGTCACGAATATCGTGACCAAATATTGAGGATAAAATAATGGGTTTAGGTGGAATAAATATATGGTCGCTAATTATCATTTTACTGATTGTAGCGCTAATTTTCGGAACCAAGCGCCTGCGCGGTATTGGCGGTGATCTAGGTGGTGCGATTAAGGGTTTTAAGAAAGCTATTAATGACGATAGTAAGCAAAATGATGAGGCAGTTGACCAAGCTGAAAATGCCACTGGCGACGCAAAGCCAGAGAAGACTGAAAAATAGTTAAATACTATGTTAGATATTGGTTTTTTTGAATTATTGGTAGTCGGCGTGGTGCTCATCATCGTGATGGGGCCTGAGCGGCTGCCTGAGGTAGCAAAACAGGCTGCGTTTTATATTCGCAAAGCCCGCCAAGGTATGTTTCGCCTTCGCAGTGAAATGCAAAGCGAAATTCAAGGAACTCCATTTGCCGATTTAGAAAAAGCTAAGCAAGAAATGGCTGATTTAAAAAATGACTTACGACAGTTTGGTCGTGAAATAGCCGATTCGGCTGAGCAGAAAGAGAGTTCAGATGATGCCGCCGTTGAAATGACCGGTAAGCCGCTAGCGGATGACACCGATAAAAACGCCGGCAAAGCGGATTAGATGGTTAACTAAATTGAGTGCCACACCGCGACCGTTGGTAAGCTACCCAAGTTATAGTCGCGCCTACTCGAAATAGCCCTAACTCTAAACACCTCAAGCCCTAACACGCCAAGTCGAAACAATAGATGAATCAAGAAGCTAAAAAGTCAGAACCCTTTGTATCGCACCTTATCGAGCTGCGAAATCGTTTGGTGTGGGCTCTTGGCGCGGTGCTCGTAGTGTTTATTTGTTTGGTGCCGTTCGCCGGCCAAATTTATTCTTGGTTTGCTGAACCTTTGCTTGCTAGCTTGCCCAAAGGCGGCAGTATGATAGCAATAGACCCGCACGGCACCTTCTTTATTCCATTCAAACTCGCATTTGCCTTAGCATTCGCAATCGCGATACCGTTTGTCTTGTACCAAGTTTGGTCGTTTATTGCACCAGGCCTTTACTCTAAAGAAAAACGCATTGTGCTGCCGTTAGTGGTTTCGACTACAGCCCTATTCTACCTTGGGATACTGTTTGCTTACTTTGTCGTATTTCCACTGATGTTCGAATTCTTCGCTAAGATGACTCCCGAAGGCGTCGCTTTTACACCAGATATTGGCTCTTACATGAGCTTTGCCTTGAGCTTATTTTTTGCTTTTGGTGTCGCGTTTGAAGTGCCAGTTGCCATCGTTTTATTGACTAGAATTGGCGTGCTGTCGGCAGAATCAGTCGCCAAACAACGACCGTACTTTATTCTAGGCGCGTTTGTTTTAGCCATGTTGATGACTCCGCCAGATCCATTTTCGCAGGTGATGATGGCGGTGCCGGTTTGCTTATTATTCGAGCTTGGCTTGTTTGTCGCTAAAAGACTTGAAAAAAACGATCTCAAGTTAGAGGAGTCTGAATAGCAGGGAGGCAGTTCTATTTCGCTGTGCTCAGCATGAGGCTATTCTAGCTCGGCATCGTGACATTTCAGCTCAGCATAGACATGCCATGCTGAGGGCATTATCTCGCCGTCAGATTAAATCAGGGCTTTCTTAAGCTATCACTTGAGGTAATATTGGGCTTATGGTCTATTCTCTGTTCTTAATATTTGTTGGCGCGGCGGTGCTTGGCACCCTCGCTTTGGTAGCGCGTCAGTCGCTAATTATTGGTTACATAATGCTCGGCATTGTGCTCGGGCCATGGGGCCTAGCGCTGGTAGCTGATACCCAAATGATTAAGGATATTTCAAATGTGGGAATCATCTTTTTACTCTTTCTACTGGGCTTAAACCTCAGCCCGCGAAAGCTGCTTGAGCTGCTAAAGCAAACAACAATCGTAACTATACTGACTTCGGCGGTGTTCGCAACGGTAGGCTGGGCATTCGCGGTACTGGCGGGTTTTGATACGCTGAACGCAGTGATCGTCGGCGTTGCCTGTATGTTTTCAAGCACCATCATTGGTCTGAAGCTACTGCCTACAACGGTGTTGCACCATAAACACACCGGTGAGGTGATCGTCAGTGTGTTGTTGTTACAAGATTTAATAGCAATTGTTGTCTTACTTGCCTTTCAAGCGATGTCATCCGATCAAAATACGATGTTTGAGCTAGCTAAATTAGTAGTGCTGTTGCCGGTCTTGATTGGTGTTTCTTGGGGGCTCAAACATTTTGTATTATTAAAGCTTTTCAGCAAATTTGATCGTATCCAAGAGTATGTTTTTTTATTGGCCCTAGCGTGGTGCTTGGGTATTGCACAGCTAGCGCACAGCATTGGTTTTTCTTATGAAACGGGCGCTTTTATCGCTGGCATAACTATAGCTACAAGCCCGATTGCACTCTTTATTGCTGAAAGCTTGAAGCCACTGAGAGATTTCTTCTTAGTGTTGTTTTTCTTTGCCTTGGGGGCCAGCTTAAATATTTCCGCCCTTGGCCAAATATGGTTACCGGCGGTTCTGTTAGGGGCCGCGATGTTAGTGGTTAAGCCAGTGGTGTTTCGCTTTGCGCTGCATCGCGTCTCAGAAACAAAAAAGCTCGGTTGGGAAACTGGTTTTCGATTGGGCCAAATGAGTGAATTCAGTTTGCTTATCGTTTTTGTGGCGGTACAAAGCGCGTTAATTAATCCGATCACGGTCGACTTTGTGCAACTCGCCACCTTGGTCACTTTTATTGGCTCAAGCTATTCGATTGTATTGCGTTACCCAACTCCGGTTGCGGTATCTGACCGCCTTCGCCGAGACTAATATATGCCCGAAACATTGTTTGAAACATCGTTAAAGCCCAGTCTTATATTCGGTTGCGGCGACGTCGGTCGACGTATCGCCAAAGCGCTGCTTGACGAGAGCTCAAGCGCTGGCAAGATAAGTGGCTATGTGCACTCAATTAAAAGTCAACAACAGGCTGCGAGCTTGGGAGTGCCTTGTCAAATCATTGACTTAGATAAGCTTGGGTCCGATGTCGGCTTAGATTTTAGTGCCTGTCGAGCTGCTGAGCTTTATTATACCGTCGCGCCACAAAAGCAGGGGCTTTGTGATCAACGCTCTGAATCGCTAGTTAAGCATTTCATTGAGGCCGATATTCTCCCCGCTAAGGTTGTGGTGATTAGTACAACCGGTGTTTATGGCGACTACGATGGAGAATGGGTTTGTGAATCGAGCTCGACTGAGCCAAAAACCGAACGAGGCCAGCGGCGCTTAGATTTAGAGCGGCAATGGTTAGCCTGGGGTGAATCTCAAGGAGTTGCGGTAGTGGTGCTTAGAGTGCCGGGAATATATGCCTTTGATCGCCTACCTCGTAAGCGCCTAGAACAAAGAACACCGGTTGTTCGGGCTAGCGAATGTGGCTTTTCTAATCGTGTACATGCCGACGATTTAGCACAAATGTGCATTTTGGCCATGCGTAAAGCGCCAGCTGGTGAGATCTATAACGCGACCGATGGCGCGCCAGGTAAGATATCTGAATACCTACAAGCGGCTGCGCACGCGTTAGACTATCCTCCTTTGCCAGAAATTAGTATGAGTCAAGCGCAACAACAGTTGTCAGAGGGAATGTTGTCGTATTTGAGCGAATCGCGAAAAATAAGCAATCAGAAAATCGTCAATCAACTGGGTTACCAGTTGTTATATCCAGACTTTAAACAAGGTTTGTGTCATTAGAGCGGCTAAGTGTATTCAAAAAAAATCGCACTGCCGGTGGGCAGCGCGATAGTCTTAGTAAGGCTTAAAAGGTAATTTTTACACTAATTAGTAGCCACCTTCCGAGCCAATTAGATTTATTAGATCATTCGCCTGTTAGTAGTGATAATGATCTTTGTGCTGATACCCGTTGCGGCCTTGTTGGTAGTAGCGAGAGTATCCGTCGATTGGGCAAATCTCTACTCTGCGGCGATCATTGTAGTATCGGTCGTTTCGATAATTGTTATCGCGGCGGTCGTAGCGTTGATTATTGTAGCGACCGCTTGAATAATAGTTATCATTGTGACGGCGATTCTTGTAATGGCGTTTGTCGCTGCGGTAATGATCGCGACGCTCGTAGCGGCGATTGTCGTAGTGGTCGTTATGACGGCTGCGGTGGTTGTTATAGTGCTTTCTATGGTGCTTTCTTTGATGCTTACGGTGGCGCCTATCAGAGCGGTAATCATCATGCACTCCAATGCTCAGGCCGGGTAAATCCAGATGTACGCTGCCACGTGCGAAAGCGCTAGTTGGGGTTACAACAATTACCGTGAACATGCCGAGGGTGGCGAATAAATGCTTAGCGGAAAGTTTCATTGGGTTTCTCCCATTTGTTACGTTAGGTGTACTTTAGCCGACCAGACATTAACCTAAACTGAACCAAAATGAATCGAGCTAAATCAATTGTAGTGTTAACCGGAGCTGGCATTTCAGCTGAGTCTGGAATTAAAACTTTTCGCGCTGACGACGGCTTGTGGGAAGAGCATAGAATTGAAGACGTCGCTACACCGGAGGCTTTTGAGCGAGATCCTTGGTTAGTGCAGAAGTTTTATAATGAGCGGCGTAGACCACTACTTGATAATCAAGTTCAGCCAAACCCCGCGCACCAAGCGCTGGCAAAACTTGAGAGAGAATTTGATGGGCGCTTATTGTTAGTTACTCAAAACATCGATAACTTGCATGAATTGGGAGGCTCAAAAAATGTTTTACACATGCATGGTGAGGTTTTGAAGATGCGCTGCAAAGTCACTTCCAAGGTCTTTGACTGCTATCACGATATTGAAGTCGCTGACTTATGTGATTGTTGTGGTCAGCCCAACTATCTACGCCCACACATTGTTTGGTTTGGTGAAATGCCTTTGTATATGGATGAAATTTCCTCGGCAATTTCAAAGTGTGATTTATTTATCTCGATCGGCACCTCTGGCAATGTTTATCCGGCCGCAGGCTTTGCGCAAATTGCTCAGCAATCAGGCGCTGCAACACTAGAAGTAAATTTAGAAAAATCCTTAGTCGCTAATAATTTCGATCAAGGTATTTACGGTAAGGCTGGCGAGGTGTTACCAATTTGGGTTAATAACTTTTTAGCGGAACGAAGTCCGTGAAAAATTATCCTTAGCTACTGACGCTAATTAGACGCGCTTCAATTTGACCAAAGGTAAGTTGGCACGTTTCATGCTTATTTATGATCATGAATCAGCAATTATCGAATTCGAATATGTCCGAGAATGCCGCTGGGCTTCTTATGCCTGAGCGTAGACTATTGCTGGTGGAGCCAGCGCCTGCTAGCCCTACAACGATTGGCTCTGTCCCAATGTTGGAAAAGCTAGCGCTGCTAGATCATTATCAAATTGAGAAGACCAGCTGCCTCGAGTCGCTGCCGGCAATTGTTGCTGTGAGTAAGCCAGACATAGTGATTTTATCGATCAATGTCATTACTGACGTTGATCTTGCGCCGTTAATTTGGTTAAAGGCAAACGACCCTATTCCGGTGGTGTTGTTCGCTCATCAAAATACCCCCTGTGCGGTCAAATCAGTTATTGCTGCAGGGGTTAGCACTTACATTGTCGATGACGTTCGAGCCCAACGGCTAGCGGTTATTCTTGATCTGGCTTTTGAACGCTTTACTCATATGCAGGGCGTTAATAACGAGCTGGAGCAAATTAAAAAGAAGCTATCTGAACGCAAGTTGATTGAACGAGCCAAAGGCATCGTCATGAGACAAAAAAATTATACTGAAGAGCAAGCGTATTTGGAGATACGTAAGTCGGCGATGAATCAAGGTAAATCAATGGCCATGCTTGCTACCAACATATTAGCTCTATCCGACGGAATCGTGGATTGAGATTTCGATGGCATCAAATGTGTGCAGTCGCTTAGATAATGCACAACTTTAGCGCACATTTAGATACCTAAATAGGCTGGCTGGGCGCGTAAACCCTTTCTGAAAATTTAAAAATAGTTGGCATGTATCGTGCTGTGTACTTATTAGTTTCCAAGTTAACGCATTAGTGGCGTTAATAAAAAAACAGGGCAAAGTAACAACGAGGTTGTTTTGTCATCGCAATAGCCATCCGGTTGATTAGTAAGGCCACCTATCAAGCACGCTTATCTCTCATCGAGTGGGTTCGTTTATGGGCGACTGTAAAGACGGCAATGAAATTAACAAAAACGAGAAAACGTATGCTATTCGCATCTAATAAACGATTTACTTTATTCAATATTTCAAAATTTTTGATGCTAGGGTTATTGCTTGCCTCAGTGACTAGCTATGCGCGAGCTGAACTGGGTGAACCTGAGAAAGATGAGCTGACCTTTGGTTTCATTAAGCTCACCGACATGGCGCCAATTGCGATTGCTTATGAAAACGGATACTTCGAAGACGAAGGTTTGTACGTCACCATAGAAGCTCAGGCAAATTGGAAAGTGTTGTTAGACGGTGTTATCGACGGCAATCTTGATGGTGCCCACATGCTCGCTGGTCAGCCGCTTGCAGCAACCATTGGTTATGGCACCAAAGCGCATATTGTCACTCCGTTTTCAATGGACCTAAACGGTAATGGCATCACCGTCTCGAATGATATCTGGGCGCAAATGAAAAAACATCTGCCTCTAGAAAATGGTAAGCCAGTACACCCAATAAAAGCCGATTACTTAAAGCCTGTGGTCGAGCAGATGGCTGACCAAGGCAAACCGTTTAAAATGGGAATGGTGTTTCCGGTTTCTACTCATAACTATGAACTGCGTTATTGGTTAGCGGCTGGCGATATACACCCCGGCTACTATGCGCCACACAAAGGTGATACGACCGGCACCATAGACGCACAGGCCTTGCTCTCGGTGACGCCTCCGCCGCAAATGCCGTCGACCTTAGAGGCTGGCACTATTCATGGTTATTGTGTTGGCGAACCTTGGAATCAACAAGCGGTGTTCAAAGGTATTGGTGTGCCAGTGATTACCGACTACGAGATTTGGAAAAATAATCCTGAGAAAGTTTTCGGCATGACCAAGGAGTTTACTGAAAAATATCCTAATACAACTGCGCGAGTGGTAAAGGCGTTGATTCGCGCGGCAAAATGGTTAGATGAAAATGACAATGCAAATCGACCAGCGGCGGTGAAAATATTAGCTCAGTCTAACTACGTGGGGGCCGACTATGAGGTCATTGCCAATTCAATGACGGGCACTTTTGAGTACGAGAAGGGTGATAAGCGAGACGTGCCAGATTTCAACGTGTTTTTTCGCTACAACGCGACCTACCCATATTACTCAGATGCAATTTGGTATCTAACTCAAATGCGTCGTTGGGGACAAATTTCCGAGCCCAAGTCAGATGATTGGTATAAACAAATTGCTGCCGACGTGTATAAGCCAGAGATTTATGCGGTTGCCGCTAAGGAACTCATAGCCGAGGGCTTATTTAAGCCTTCCGAATTTCCAGACCTTGATAGCGAATCCGGCTTTAAACCCGAGCAAACTGAATTTATCGACGGTATTAGTTATGACGGTAGCAAGCCCAATGACTATCTTAAAAAATTCAAAATCGGGTTAAAACAAGATGTGCTTTAACCGCCCTACAACGGTCGATCAGATAAAACAATTATGAATGCCACTGATTCCAACGGCAATTTGCCAATACCACGCATGGCCTTGATAAGTCAGAGCTTTGCTAGGTCGATTCGATCGATCGATATCAAAGGAGTGGTTTACCCGCTGCTTGGTATCTTGGCGTTTTGTCTTCTTTGGGCGCTTGCGGCAAGTCGTATTGATACTTCGCTCGGCCAATTTCCTGGCCCTAGCCAAGTATATTCTCAAGCCTTGGTGCTAGCCGATGAGCATCAAGCTGAGCGTGTTAAAGAGACTGCTTTTTACCAAAGGCAAGAAAAGCGCAATGCTAAAAAGTTGGCTAAAGACCCCGATGCGACCACCAAGATTAGAAAATATACTGGAAAAGAAACCTTCTTCGATCAGATTGTAACCAGTCTGAAGACAGTCATGTTTGGTTTTTTAGCGGCGTCTCTAATCGCCATTCCAGCCGGAATCGCTTGTGGATTAAGCGATGGCGTCTATAAGGCGATGAACCCATTGATTCAGATCTTTAAGCCGGTTTCTCCGCTCGCTTGGCTGCCGCTAATTACCATGGTTGTTAGCGCAAGCTATGTGTCGGAGTCGCCGTTTTTTGAGAAATCCTTTCTGGTCTCGGCGTTTACCGTGTCGCTTTGTTGTTTGTGGCCGACGTTGATTAATACCGCCGTTGGCGTGGCGAATGTCGGTAAAGATTTGCTTAACGTAAGCCGAGTGATCCAGTTGCCAACCATAACGCACATTCGAAAAATAATTTTACCAGCCTCGGTGCCGATGATTTTTACTGGCTTGCGCCTGTCGTTGGCGACCGGTTGGATGGTGTTAATCGCCGCCGAAATGCTCTCTCAAAATCCCGGCCTAGGAAAGTTTGTATGGGACGAATTTCAAAATGGTTCGTCTGACTCACTGGCTCGAATCATGGTGGCGGTGGTGGTCATTGGTCTAATCGGCTTTGCACTTGATCGTTTAATTCTTGTTATTCAAAAGACCGTGAGCTGGGACAAGCTCGCGGTGCTCAGATAGGTTGATTGTATTATGTCACTAAAGAATAAATTTCTAGAGATCTCGCAAGTCGGAATCGAATTCCCTACGCCTGAAGGTCCCTTTTGTGCATTGAAAGGAGTCGATTTCTCGATAGACGAAGGTGAATTCGTATCCATCATTGGCCATTCCGGATGCGGTAAATCAACGGTATTAAATATTGTCGCAGGTTTGTATCAAGCCACTCAGGGCGGCGTGATTTTAGATGGCAAAGAAGTTAACGAGCCTGGCCCTGATCGTGCGGTTGTTTTTCAAAGCCACGCATTGATGCCTTGGTTAAGCGTCTACGAAAATGTCGCGCTTGGCGTTGAACAAGTATTCAAGGGTCGAAAAAGCCGCTCAGAAATGCGAGCTTGGGTTGAGCATAACCTTTGCTTAGTAAAGATGGATCATGCGATGAATAAAAAGCCACACGAGATATCTGGCGGCATGAAACAACGAGTCGGTATCGCCCGTTGCTTGGCAATGCAACCAAAGGTGATGCTAATGGATGAACCGTTTGGCGCCTTGGATGCGCTAACCCGAGCCAATTTACAGGACTCGGTAATGGAAATTCAAAAAGAACTCAATACCACGGTTATTTTGATAACCCACGACGTTGATGAAGCGGTGTTGATGTCAGACAAAATTGTCATGATGTCTAATGGCCCGGCTGCCAAGGTAGGCGAAATTCTAAAGATTGAATTAGACCGCCCACGTGAACGAGTTGCATTGTCTAAAAGTGACCAATTTAACCATTATCGTCAACAAGTATTGTCGTTTTTATACGAGAAAAAAGGCGTGGTCAAACTTGAGGATGAGAAGCGAAAACGCAGTTCAAGCGCAGCAGCCAGTTTGAACGCGGATCTAGCGGACGCTAGCTCGACTAGTCTTGAGGATCAAATAGCGTAATTGGAAGTATAAATAGACGCCAGTACAGCGCCGATTTAGCAGCAATCAATTCGCTTATAAACACGCAGCTGAAATAGCATTATTTAATGGGCAATTGCAAGATTAGTGCAATAAAAGTCCAATCAGAATGTAATAAAGTTCAATAAAACGAAGATCACGCATAGACGAAATGAAAATGAAATGTTTATTTAGAGAAACGCGAAGACCCACTATATACCGTCGAGCGGGTGTGTTAATAAGCACCCTAACAGTGGCCATGATGCCATCGATAGCAAACGCGGCTGACAGCAAAAGTGACGCCAACTTTTACGGTAATTTCAATTTGCGTTACGAGTCGGTTTCTCAAGAAAACCTACTGCCTGATGCTGATGCGCTTACCCTACGAGCGCGACTTGGCTACATTACCGAAACGGTTAATGGTTTCTCGGCGGTCATTGAGGGCGAAGCAACGGTCGAATTAATTGATGATTTTAGTGTTCCGCCAGCGGGTGTTCGTCCAGGCGAGTACTCAGTAATTGCCGATCCTGAAAGTGAAGAAATTGATCAGGCTTATGTAAAATATTCGGCAAAGGGTTTCACTGCAAAAGCCGGGCGTCAGGTGCTTACCTTGGACGGTCATCGTTTTGTCGGGCACGTAGGTTGGCGACAAGATCGCCAAACTTTCGACGGTGTTGTCGTGAACTATATGCCAAGCGACAAGCTTACGCTCAATGCTTCTTACATTGCTAAACGCAATCGTATTTTTGCTGATGAGGCTGATCTTGACAGTGAAGACATAATCCTAAATACCTCGTATAAAACTTCTTTAGGTAAGTTAACCGGCTACGCCTACTTACTTGAAGTCGACAATAGCGTGCCTAACTCGCTAGATACTTATGGCATTAGTCTTTCCGGATCTAAAACCGCCGGCGACACTAAGTTGTTATATACCGCTGAACTTGCGACCCAAGAAACAAATGATTTATTTGATACTGAGTATCTATTTCTTGAGGGCGGTGCTGTGTTAAACGGCATTACGGCCAAGCTTGGTTATGAATTACTAGGGTCTGATAATGGTCAAAAGGGTTTTAACACACCGCTGGCAACGCTGCATAAATTCAACGGTTGGGCCGACCAATTTTTGGTCACACCTAATGCTGGCCTTGAAGATATCTATCTCAGTGTTGCGGGAAAGGTAGCCGGTGGCAAGTGGCTTGCTACTGTGCATAAATTTTCGGCCGATGAATCACTCAATGGCGCAGACGACTTAGGCGATGAAATCAATTTACAGTACACAAGAAAAATTAGCGAAAAAATAGTCGGTGGTGCAAAGCTCGCCGTCTATTCGGCAGGTGATGCCGTTTTTTCAAAGGTTGATACCGACAAATTCTGGCTTTGGGCTAGTTTAAAATTTTAATCAAAAGTCTCCTTCCTTGGGGGGGCAACAACCTTGTTGCCCCCCATTTTTTTCAGGAGATTAATAGCGAAAAGCGAAAGTCAGAAAATTATGAATAAATTAAATGTGGTAGTCGTTGGCAATGGAATGGTCGGTCATCATTATGTCGAGACCTTGGCTAACTCTAACGTCGATGCCAAAATCACCGTGATCGGCGGCGAGACTAGACCTGCCTATGATCGAGTTCACTTGTCCGAGGTGTTTGATGGCAAAGAACCATCAGACTTGGCGATGACAAGTCGTGAACATTATATTGAACTCGGTGTTGATGCCCATTTTGGGGACTTTGTAGAGACAATCGATAGAGTCGCCAAAAAGGTCATTACCCAGGGAGGGCAGGAGTTTAGTTACGATAAACTCGTTCTGGCTACCGGCTCTTATCCGTTCATCCCGCCGGTTGCGGGCCACGACCAAGCCCACTGTCTAGCTTATCGAACAATAGACGATCTAGCCGAAATTAAAGCATCTGCAAAAGGTAAAAAAATCGGTGTGGTGGTGGGCGGGGGATTGCTCGGGCTTGAGTGTGCTAACGCCGTAAAGAACCTAGGTCTCGAAGCCCATGTGGTCGAATTTGCACCCGGCCTTATGGGGGTGCAGCTTGATGACGGTGGCAGTGCAATGCTGCGACGCAAGATCGAAGCGCTAGGTGTCAAAGTTCATACTAGTAAGGCGACACAATTAATTTCTAAAGGCAGCGGCCATCGCTTGAAAATGGAGTTCGCTGATGACACTGAGCTGGAAACCGATATGATCGTTTTTTCGGCTGGGATTAGACCATACGACCAACTGGCTCGCGACGCTGATTTAAAAGTAGGTGAGCGCGGCGGTATTGAAATTGATTATCAATGTAAAACCTCTGATGAAAATATTTTCGCAATTGGCGAATGTGCCGTACTGGGTAAATTCATTTATGGCTTAGTTGCGCCGGGTTACCGTATGGCTGAAGCGGCGGTGTCGCAACTGACTGAAGAAAAAAAATCATTTACCGGCGCCGACATGAGTACCAAGTTAAAGTTACTTGGTGTTGATGTAGGTTCGATTGGCGATTCAAAAGGCATCGCCGAAAATTCTCGTGCTTTCGTCTTTAGCGATGAGCGTGACGATGTCTACAAGCGCTTGAATGTTTCAGCCGATGGTAAAAAAGTACTCGGAGCAACCTTAGTTGGAGACTGCGACGACTACGATACGATTCTGCAATATTATCTTAATGATATTGACCTGCCTGATAATCCAGAGAACTTAATTCTGCCTGCGGTAGAGGGTGGCTTACCGAGCTTAGGTGTCGACGCGCTGCCAATGACGGCATCGATTTGTTCTTGCCACAACGTTTCAAAGGGCGACATCGTTGAGGCAATTGAAGGCGGCTGCAAAACTGTCGCCGATGTAAAAGGCTGCACTAGTGCCGCAACTGGTTGCGG
Source organism: Gammaproteobacteria bacterium (assembly GCA_017854775.1). Taxonomy (GTDB): domain Bacteria; phylum Pseudomonadota; class Gammaproteobacteria; order Arenicellales; family Arenicellaceae; genus Arenicella. The sequence continues at coordinate 15,358 of JAFMHC010000039.1, forward strand.
TGGTTGCGCGGCGTTGTTGAAAAACGTGGTCGATTTCGAGTTATCTGCACGTGGCATAGAAGTAAATACTGATCTGTGTGAGCATTTTAAACACACTCGCAAAGAGTTATTCACCATCGTACAGAGTACCCAAATCAAGACCTTTGGTGAGCTGATTGATAAGCACGGCGATGGCCGCGGGTGTGATATCTGTAAGCCAACGGTTGCCTCGATCATGGCGTCATTATGGAATGAGCACGTTTTAGAAGCTGACTTGTTGCCATTACAAGATACCAACGATACGTTCATGGCCAACATGCAAAAAGACGGTACCTATTCGGTGGTGCCAAGGGTTCCTGCAGGCGAAATTTTGCCCAATCAGTTGATTGCTTTAGGTGAGGTTGCAAATCAGTACGGCCTATATAGCAAAATCACCGGTGGCCAAAGGGTCGATCTTTTTGGTGCCAAGATGAGTGATTTGCCAGCGATCTGGTCGACCTTAATCGATGCCGGTTTTGAAACCGGTCACGCTTACGCAAAATCGCTCAGAACAGTCAAGTCGTGTGTTGGCAGCACTTGGTGTCGATACGGTGTGCAAGATAGCGTTGGTCAAGCGATAGACATAGAAAATCGCTACAAGGGCTTGCGCTCGCCGCATAAATTTAAGATGGGTGTTTCCGGTTGCACTCGAGAATGCGCTGAAGCGCAAAGCAAAGATGTCGGCATTATCGCCACTGAAAACGGTTGGAATTTATATGTTTGCGGTAACGGCGGTATGAAACCCCGCCATGCGGACCTGTTCGCAACTGATTTAGACACGGCTACGCTAATTAAGTACATCGATCGTTTTTTAATGTTCTACGTACGAACGGCAGATCGGTTACAGCGCACGTCCACTTGGTTTGAAAGCCTAGAAGGCGGGCTACCTTATCTGCAAGACGTGATCATTAGCGATTCCCTTGGCATCGCCGCTGAGCTAGAAGCGCAGATGACGCATGTGGTCGAGACTTATCAATGCGAATGGAAGACCGCGATCAATGATCAAGAAAAGTTAAAGCGTTTTAAGCAATTCGTAAATTCGGAAGAGCAAGATAGCAATGTGGTGTTTGTCGAAGAACGAGGTCAAGTCAGGCCTGCCAACCAAGTTGAAAAGAAAAGATTAGCCTTGAAGGCGGTGAGCTAAGTATGACAACAGCAATTTGCAGCGTAGATGCTCTGGCCAAGAACTCGGGCGTTTGCGCGCTATTAACAATCAACGGCCAACAACAGCAAGTGGCTATTTACTACTTGCCAGACACCGAACAAAAAGTATTTGCTTTGGGCAATTGGGATCCCTTGGGTCAAGCCAATGTAATGTCTCGGGGTATTTTAGGAAACGTCGGCGATGAATTAGTGGTCGCCTCGCCATTATATAAGCAACATTTTTCGCTTATCAGCGGTAAGTGTCTGGAAGACGACGTCAGTGTGCCAGTGTTCAGTATTGCCATTGAAGGTCAAAACGTGGTGCTGGTTTCCTAACAATGCAAGTCGAGTAACTATGTGTTACCTAGCTTACCTATGTGTTACCTAAATTAACTATGCAGTCCGCCTAAATATGCAAAGTGTAAAGAGTACCTGCCCCTATTGTGGGGTAGGTTGTGGGCTTAGAGTTAATATTGAGAACTCGACAGCAAACGATAAGCCAGCAAAAACGATCGTGCTGGGTGATGAGCAACACCCGGCTAACTTAGGGCGCCTGTGCAGCAAGGGTAGTGCTCTAGCCGAAACACTAGTCGATCAAAACTCAGGCGAGCGCCTGACTCAAGCAACCATCGCAGGATCAGTGGTAAGCTGGGGCACCGCGACCCAAGCGATAGCCGACAAAATTTCATCAAGTATTGAAGAGCATGGGCGAGATAGCGTTGCGTTCTATTTGTCTGGGCAATTATTGACTGAAGATTACTATGTTGCCAATAAGCTCATGAAAGGGTTTATCGGCACCGCAAACGTCGACACAAATTCGCGGCTTTGTATGGCCTCAGCAGTGGCGTCGTATAAGCGCGCCTTTGGTTCTGATACCGTGCCCTGTTCTTATGACGATATCGATGCCGCCGAGCTAATTGTATTAATCGGCTCGAACGCAGCGTGGACACATCCAGTGTTATATCAGCGCATGGTTGCTGCCAAACACGCTAACCCTAATTTAAAAGTGGTCTTGATTGACCCGCGTGAAACCGCTAGCTGCGATATAGCTGATTTACATTTGGCGATTAAGCCTAGCTCTGACGGCTTCTTATTCCAAGGCTTGCTCAAGTACCTTATCGATACCTATTCTACCGATGAGGTTTACATACGAAACCATACCGATGGTTTTATCCAGGCCAGAGATGCGACGGAACAATTAGAGCCGGATAGCCTCGCCGATCAACTCGCGGTAGATCCGAGTGATTTACTGCTATTCTTTGAATGGTTTGCTGAGACCAAAAATGTCTTGAGCTTTTACTCGCAAGGGATTAATCAGTCTGCTACAGGCACCGATAAGTGCAACGCCATAATAAATTGTCATTTAGCCACGGGTAAAATCGGCTATCAAGGTGCCGGGCCTTTCTCAATTACTGGTCAGCCGAACGCCATGGGCGGCCGAGAGGTTGGAGGTTTGGCGACGCAGCTAGCCGCGCATATGGATTTTGATAGTGAGGATCGTGATCGTGTTCAACGGTTCTGGAAGTCGCCTCGTATTGCTCAAAAAGCGGGATTAAAAGCGGTCGATTTATTTGATGCTGTCAGTAGCGGGCAAATAAAGGTGATTTGGATAATGGCGACTAACCCTGCCGTCAGCTTGCCGAATTCGAATAAGGTCAGGGCGGCTTTGGAGATGTGTCCAACGGTCATTGTGTCTGATGTCATCAATACTGATACGACTAAGTACGCTGACATATTGTTACCTGCCCAAGGCTGGAGCGAGAAAGACGGTACCGTGACAAATTCGGAGAGGTGCATTAGTCGGCAACGCGCTTTCTGCGCAGCGCCGGGCGAGGCAAAGGCCGACTGGTGGGCGCTCAATCAGGTTGGTAAAAAACTCGGCTTTGATAAGCACTTTAACTTTGAAAATGCACATCAAGTTTTTATCGAACATAGCAAGCTCTCCGGCTTTGAAAATAACGACTCCAGAGCCTTCGATATATCTGGCTTGAGTAATATGAGCGCAGTTGACTATGACCAGTTAAAGCCAATTCAGTGGCCAGTTAATAGCCTGCACCCTCAAGGTTGTAAACGTATGTTTAGTGATGCAAAGTTTTATACTTCAAACGGTCGCGCAAAATTTATTTCAGCACAATCGGTGTTGGCCGATTGCGTGAAACAGTCTGATAACATCAGTCGACCTAGTTCGACTACTGCTAATCTTGTAACTACTAATCTTGTAACTACGAATCCATCTACTACATTTATTCTCAACACCGGTCGCCTACGTGACCAATGGCATACAATGACCCGCACCGGTCACGCGCCACTGTTAACTGCTCACGATGACGTGCCGTTGGTACAAGTAAATACGCTTGATGCTAAAATTGCTGGCCTAAAGGATAATCAGCTAGTGGCGCTTTCAAACGCCCATGGCGAATTAATTGCTACAGTTAAGGTCGGTCAGCAAGTAAAACCGGGTGAGTTATTTTCGGCGATCCACTGGAACGATCAGTTCGCAACAAAGGCGGTGGTGTGTTCAGTATTGAGTTCGAAGGTTGATCCAGTATCCGGCCAGCCAGAATCAAAAGCATCGAGCGTTCATTTACAGCCTTATCATTGCGCGCATTGGGCCAGAGTTGCGTCCAAGCACTCGCTTGACAAAGCGGCGTTCGAGTACTGGGCTGAGACCAAAACTAAGCGCGGCTACGTGACTCTATTGGGCTGTAATGGGCCTATAAATTGGCGCAGCTGGAGTGAGGATCAACTCAGTTCTGAGGCAAGAATGATGCAATATTCCGGCGCTCAACATGCGGCTCAGGCGATTCTTGCTAGCCAACAAAGTTCGATTGAGTTATTGGTCTTTAGTCATAAACATGTCGAGCAATTACCGAGTTATAGCTGGTTGTCGAGTTCATTCGACAATAATGACGTGACTGCCTTGGCGTACCTATTGCGCTCGGAAGATGGTTATCAAGATCAACAGCTATGCAGCTGCTTTGGTATTTCAAAAAAGACCATCCAAGCGGCTATCAAGCAAGGTGCTACGAGCATAGATGAACTCGGCATCAGGCTCGGTTGTGGATCAAAATGCGGCAGTTGCAAGCCGGAGTTATCCGAGCTTCTATCGGCGAATTAAAAGGCTTGTATGCTGAGGTCTCATGGCCTCAGTTTTGAGCTTTAGTGTGTTAACCCTAGCCGTCCGTTAGCAATCCTAACAATCAAATTCAGCAATCGCCGGAGTGTGATCAGAGGGTCTCTCAAGCTTCCTAGGGGACTCGTCAATACTGCTTGCAGTTGCTCTGTCTAGCATCGCTGATGAGCTTAACACTAGATCGATGCGTAGGCCCTCGTTTGCGCGATACCCGGCTCCTCGGTAATCCCACCAAGAAAACTGTTCGCCGTCTTTATTAAAATTACGATACGTATCGTATAAGCCACTCGCCATCAGCTTTTGCAGCATAAGCCGCTCAATATCACTACAATGAATGCTGCCAGCCCATTTCTTTGGGTCGTGCACATCTAAGTCGCTTGGTGTGATGTTGAAGTCGCCGACTAATACTGTATTTGGGTTTTGGCTGAGTGTGTCTTGCATGGCGTTTTGTAGCTTTGCAAACCAAGCTCGCTTATAAACAAATTTGTCTGAGTCCAAGGCTTGGCCGTTGGGCACATAAACATTAACGATTCTGAGTGTTTCACCGCTGTCTAAGGGATAGTCGCCAGCGATGTAGCGTCTCATTGGGTCTTCAAAATTAGGTAAATCAGTGACCACATTTGTTAGTGGTTTATTGCTTAATATGGCCACGCCATTATAGGTTTTCTGACCGGTGTACGCGCTGTGATAGCCGAGCTGCTTAAAAACATCTTCGGGGAAATCGGCATCTACCATCTTTAATTCTTGCAAGCATAGTAAGTCGGGCTTGTTAGTTTCTAACCAGTCGCTTACGTGCTCTACTCGAACTCGTAAAGAGTTAACGTTCCAAGAGGCAATTTTCATTATTATTAAATTGGTGGGGTGGGGTGAGAGGTTTAGTCAAAGCAAAGCGATTTTTAGACGCATCGATTGTCGATAGTTGGTTTATCGCTTATTGATCTGCGCTGAGTCTATTTTTAGGTTTAGCTTGCTCTATCTCAAAGCCGGCCGAGCGCAGCTGCTCTTTTAAGCCAGCCTCAGAGCCGCCTTGAACAATAGTCTCACCAATAAAAATTGTTGGTGCAATGATGCTGCTAGCTTTGGCCAAAATCTTTTTCTGTGCTTCGCGATCGTCTTCAAGTGGTAGTTCAATATGAGGGATCTTATTTTGTCTAAGCACGCTGATTAATCGATCACAAAGCTCGCACTCGTTAACTGAGTAAACAACAACCTTGGGTAAATCGGTGTCGCCTTCTTGTGCCTCATCGGCTTTTGAAATGACTTCTTTTTCACTAAGAATCTTACCGCTTTTGGGCGGCGGCTGATCTTGGTACGAGATTTTGCCATTCGCATCAACCCATTTATATAACTTACCAGCATGCGCATTAGACGCTGCTATCGCTATGAACGATAGAAGAAAAATTTTTAAAATGGAGTGAGTTTTTAAAATTGTAAGTTTCATTCAATATCAATAACTTATTTCTGTAAAAAATACCAGTCGACTAATTATTTATTAATGCAATGGTGTCGTATAAATACCGTGACACCTTTTAAACCCATAAATAACGACGGAATTAGGGGTTAGTCGGCGGCAATTAATGCTTCACCAGAGATGAGCTGATCGAAAGTTTCTCTTTTTCGAACAAGGTGCGCCTGAGTGCCGTCAATCATTATCTCGGCTGGTTTGTTGCGCGAATTATAGTTGTTGGCCATTACGAAACCGTAAGCGCCAGCCGACATCACCGCGAGTAAATCACCCGCTTCGACAGCAAGCTCTCTATCGTAACCCAACACACAGGCCGACTCACATACTGGCCCGACTACATCAAATACCTTTGCCGTTTGAGTCGAGTTTTGCTCGACCGGTTTGATTTCGTGAAATGCTTGATAGAGCGCTGGGCGGAGCAGATCATTCATGCCGGCATCAACAATGGCAAAATTCTTGCTCTTGTTATGCTTTAGGAATTCAATTTGGGTCAACATCACGCCCGAATTACCAGCAATGTACCGGCCCGGTTCGATTGCGATTGGTAAGTTAATACCATGATCCTTCATGCCGTTAATCATGCTTTGCACGTACTCAGATGGGCTCGGAGGTGTTTCGCCGTGATAGTCAATACCGAGCCCACCGCCAAGATCCAGCTGCTTAATCGTTATGCCTTCATCGGCTAATCGCTTAACCATGTCCAAGACAATCTTAAGCGCGTCGGTGAACGGGCTTGTCTTGGTTATTTGTGAGCCTATATGGCAAGCGATACCATGTATTTCAATATTTGCTAGCTCTGTGGCGCGTTTATAGGCATCGAAAGCGGCTTCCATGGTAACGCCAAATTTTGCTTTGTCCATGCCCGTAGAAATGTATGGGTGCGTTTCAGGGTCGACGTTAGGGTTGACCCGAAACGCGATAGATGCCGTTACATTCAACGACGCAGCTACTTCTTGTACGCGCTCTAATTCGGCCACTGACTCAATATTAATACTACGAACCTTGTTCTGCATGGCGAAGGCTAATTCAGATTTTGATTTAGCCACCCCCGAGAAAACCACTTTACTAGGGTCTCCACCGGCTTTTAGTACACGCCGAAGCTCGCCCTCTGAAACGATGTCGAAACCCGAGCCTAAGCGTGCAAGTAGGTTTAAAACAGCGATATTGCTGTTTGCCTTAACCGCGTAGCAAATTGTGTGAGGGTGGTCACCAAAGGCACTATCCAGTGCTTTCCATTGTGTCTCAAATGCGGCGCGTGAATAAACATAGCAGGGCGTTCCGTACTCTGCAGCAATCGACGAAAGTGAGGTTTGTTCGGCAAATAACTGGCCGTCGCGGTATTCGAAAAAAGACATAGTTTGAATGCAGCGTGAGCTGCTAATGGTGCGATAGTGGATTTAGGCCTTAGTCACGCAAAAATTCAATCTGCGTGACCAGTGCGAAGCTTGGCTATAGGCGGTTTGCTAGTCAGCCTTTGGTGCTTGCTGTGGTTCTTCAGGCGTGACCGTTGGCGCTTCTACCGGGACTTGCTCGGCGGCACTGTCGATCGGGCCCTGGGTTTCGTCAACTGGCACCTTCTCTAAAATTAATGGCCCCTTTTGGCCGCAACCGCTTAGCGCCGCAAGGGCAATGACTACCAAGCTAGTGCGAAGTAAGGTGCTTAGGGTTGTCTTTGGGCTTTTCTTCGCCGTTGTATTCGAAATAGTATTCGCAATGGTATTCGCAATTATATTCATAGTGCCTCGTGTCTCGATATGCGCTTTGGTTTGGCTGGTTATAGTTTAATCAGTTCTGCTCTTTATTGATTCTGCTTTTAATCCGCTCTGCTCTCTCTATCAGTTCTATGGGCGGGTTCATTTCACTGGCTCAGTCTTTGTTTTGCCGCATTAAGAGCTTCACGGACTCGCGCTGGCGCAGTGCCGCCGAAGTGAGAGCGTGAATTGACTGAGCCCTCAAGCGTTAATACATCATAAACGTCTTGCTTGATCATTGTGCCAAACGATTGCAACTCGGTAAGGCTGAGGTCAGATAATGGTTTGCCCTGTTCTATCGCATAACGCACAGTGCCGCCTACAATCTCATGGGCGTCGCGGAACGGCACTTCTAACCTCACCAAGTATTCGGCTAAGTCGGTAGCCGTTGCATAGCCTTTGAGTGCTGCTTGGTACATAGTGTCGCGATTGAAAGTAATGCTTGGGATCATCGCTGCGAAAACCTGTAGTGAGCGCGCAACGGTATCAACGGTGTCGAAAATTGGCTCTTTATCTTCTTGGTTGTCTCGGTTGTAAGCCAATGGTTGGCCCTTCATGATCACCAGTAAGGCTTGCAGATTACCGATTACTCGGCCACTTTTACCGCGCACAATCTCGGCGATATCGGGGTTTTTTTTCTGAGGCATGATGCTTGATCCAGTACAAAACGCATCACCAATATCGATAAATTTGTAGCTCTCAGATGCCCATAAAATAATCTCTTCACACATTCTCGATAGGTGCATCATTATCACGCTTGAGGCGGCTGCGAACTCAATTAAAAAATCGCGATCTGAGACCGAGTCGAGTGAATTGCGGCTTGGGCGGTCGAATTCCAATAACTCACAGGTCATATCTCGGTCTAATGGAAAGCTGGTGCCGGCCAACGCAGCTGAGCCTAGGGGCATTACGTTAATACGCTTGCGACAATCTTCTAAGCGTTCGACATCGCGTTCTAACATTTCATTCCAAGCTAATAGGTGATGAGCCAAGCTGATTGGTTGCGCCACTTGTAAGTGCGTGAAGCCAGGAAGAATGGTCTCCACCTCGTTGTTTGCTGATGCTAATAAGTTTTCTTGAAGTGCCTTGATCAGGGCGATCACATCGTCGCTTGCTTGGCGCATGTAAAGACGAATATCGGTGGCAACTTGATCATTTCTAGATCGACCCGTGTGCAATTTTTTACCGGCTTCACCAATCGCGTCAGTGAGGCGAGCTTCGATGTTCATGTGTACATCTTCCAACTCAGTTGACCACTCGAATTCGCCAGCCTCGATTTGAGCGCGAATATCGAGCAAGCCTGTCTCAATGCTGCTGGCCTCTTGGTCAGAAATCACGCCAATTTTAGCGAGCATTTTACTGTGCGCAATGGAGCCCTGAATGTCTTGCCTATAAAGTCGTGCATCAAAGCTGATCGACTCGGTAAATGCCTCTACTAGTTGATTAGTAGGTTCGGTAAAGCGACCACCCCAGGGCTTAGCACTGGGGGAGGGTAACTTAGTGGATTTTGAACTGATCGAGTTTTTACTGCTTGCCATTTTTTGTAACCGGATTCGCTTAACGTTGCTATTAACTTTGATATTAACTGAGGAGGGCACCAAGTTGGTCAGCGATTATAGCGTGAGGCCGCACATTTGTGCGAGCGAATGGCGAATATAAGAAAGACTCTTATAGAAAAATGATCATACAATTAAGAGCTTATGGTACAGTTCGATGCCTAGTTAAAGACCACGTTTGTATCCAATGAAATCTATTCGTATCGCAACTCGCAATAGTCCACTTGCTCTGTGGCAAGCGAATTACGTTAAAGATCAGCTGCAAAAGGCGCATCACGATTTGCAGGTTAAAGTTGTATCGATGACCACCAGAGGTGACCAACTGCTCGATCGAAGCTTAATTGCGGCCGGCGGCAAGGGTTTGTTTCTCAAAGAGCTTGAGGTGTCATTGTTGAATAATGAGACCGATATTGCCGTGCATTCAATGAAAGATGTGCCGGTAGACTTACCTCGTGGCTTGGAAATTTCAGTAGTATGTGGGCGTGAAGATGCCCGTGACGCATTTGTTTCAAATGAGTATCAGAACTTATACGCATTACCCAAAGGCGCTAAGGTCGGCACCTCTAGCTTGCGCCGCGTTGCACAATTAAAGAACGCGTTTCCGAGCCTTGAGTTTATTGAGCTGCGCGGCAACGTTAACACCCGATTAAGAAAGCTCGATAATGGCGACTATGACGCGATTATCCTTGCCGCTGCTGGTCTGATTCGTCTTGGTTTTCACCATCGTATTAAGCAATACATCTCGCCTGAATTATGTTTACCAGCCGTGGGGCAAGGCATTGTCGGCATTGAATGTCGTGATGATGACGATGTTACTAAATTGTTGCTAGAGCCCTTACACAGCAAGGAAAGTTCTATTGTTTTAGCCGCCGAGCGAGCCATGAATGCCGGTTTAGAGGGCGGGTGTCAGGTTCCTATCGCCGGATACGCACAAATCGATAAAGGTAAAATCCGCATGCGCGGTATGGTCGGTGACCCTGACGGCAGTAAAGTGTTGCGATCCGAAACAATCAGCGCCAAGGTAAACGCCTCGACGGCTAAAGTTTTAGGTGAACAAATCGCTCACGACTTGTTGTTGCAAGGTGCAGGAAATATTTTGGCAAGTGTTTATAACAAGCCAATGCAGCTGAAAAAGCTAAGTAAACCGATGGTGTTACTGACCCGTCAACATCGCTACCTGGGAAATACTGCGGCGATATTACAGCGTTTAGACTTTCAGCCAACACATGTGCCAACCCTTGATATTAAGCCAGAGAATAATCCTGAACTGCTCGAAATTTTTAGCAATTTGAGTAACTTTACAGACGTTTTATTTGTGTCACGCAATGCTGCTGAAGTTGGTATGTCAATGATTGAACAGCAGGGTGGCATGCCTGACGGTATACGTGTAATGGCGGTCGGAAGCGAAACTGCCAAGGAGTTGTTTCGCTTTGGGGTTAGTGCCATGTTTCCCAGTGAGGGTAATGGCGCTGAGGCCTTGTTGAATGTCAGTCAGCTGACCGAGATGGATCATCGTAAGGTTCTTGTAGTGCGAGGCGAGCATGGTTTGTCTTGGCCATCCGATGAAATGCGTAAGCGCGGGGCCAGTGTCGAGGAAGCTAATTGTTACCAGCAGACTGTGCCACAAGAGAGCTCTTCGCAATTATTGCAGGCGCTAGAGCAAAACGAGCAGCTTGAAGGCGTCTTTGTGCATAGTTCGCAGTCGTTGCGCAACTTAATGGTGATCGCTGGTGATAAGCGTCAGCGGGTATCGCAAGCCACCCTCGTTGCCGGTAGTCAGCGTATTGCCGAAACGGCAAAGTCGCTGGGTTGGTTAGGCGAAGTTCGGGTTGCCGAGTCACCATCTAATAAGCACATGATGATTGCGTTTTCGGACTAGTGGCGCAACCTCGGCTCAAGCTTTGGCATTAGTATGGCGAGGAGCGACAAATTTGTGCATAAGTGTCGATTCATCTCAGCGCCTGCTATGTTAATCTTAACATCGGCTTAGAGTAGGCGCCAAAGCCGATTTGACAAAGCTGTTAGGCGGTTGCGCTAATGCTCGAACTGCAACGGATTAAATAATTGACCGGCGAATTCGGCCAACTTACTAGAAGTGGCTTGAATCCGCCTGTATCAACACGAGTTACCTATCATGACCGAAATTGAAAAACCAAATGAATCTGAAGAAGTGACTCCGGCAAAGATAGCTGCGAGTCCAAAGGCTAGCGGTGTATCTGATGTTCAGCCAACTGCTGTCGTCAAAAGTGCTGGAAAAGGTCTTGCTATTGTCGCTATTCTATTCTCAATTGCAGCGCTCGGTGTAACTGGCTTTAGCCTCTATAAGAGTGAGATTGAAGGCCGCGATGATGACGCTAAGCTTGCTGTTAAAATTACTGAAATCGGCGGCAATGTAAGCCGTTTGGGCGATACCGTATCGCGCCTTCAAAGCGCGCAGAGTGATGTTGTCTCAAAGGAGCAACTCACCACTCGTCTATTGCAATCGAGCAATTCAATTGACCTGCAATTTCGAGATGTAAAGCAAAGTCAAAATCAGTTGTTGAGTGCGGTAACTAAGATTAATAGTGACCTTAGTAGCGGTGTTAACGACTTTGTTATTTCCGAAGTGTCTCAATTGTTGAAATTGGCTAATAACAGTGCCCTATTTTCGAGCGACTCACGCTCGGCGATAAAAGCCTTGCAGCTGGCTGATATTCAATTGAAAGAGCTAGCCGATCCTCGATACTCGGTTGTTCGTCGTAAGATTAATGAAGAAATATCGTTACTTGAGAGCATCGAGCAAGTAGATATCGAGAGCGTTACCGTCAAACTAAAGGGTTTGGCCGATAGAATTCCTTCGCTGAAGTTAGAAAATGATGTTCCCGTGTTAGGTGATGTTGTTGTTGAAACCGAGCAAAAAGCGCAAGGCTTTAAAGCACAGCTTAAAGAAATGTGGGCCGACATTGTTAATTACAATTCGGTTCAACGAATTGATCAAGCACCTAAGCCATTGCTGCTCCCTGAGCAACGTTATTTCTTGAATCAGAATATTCAATTGCAGTTAGCTAAAGCTGAGTTAGGCTTAATCCAGAACCGTGCATCGGTCTACCTCGCAAGCTTAGAGGTTGCAAGTGACTGGTTAAACGAGTACTTCGATTTACGAGACGATGCTGTTATCGAGGTGTTAAGTCAGATTAATCAACTTAAAGCGATGCCGTTGTCGACTGAATTACCAACAATTTCAGGGTCGTACAGCGTATTGCAAAGTATTCGAGGCGGGCAATAGTTATGCGTCTTTTACTACTCATTTTATTTGCCGCAATCACAGGCTACAGCGCATTTCTGGTTGGCCAGATTGAGCCTGGCAACTACGTTAAAATCTAAGCTGGCTCGTATTTAATAGAACTCAACCTTTTGAGTTTTATACTGCTTGTAGTGGTATCGGT
>JAFMHC010000263.1 GCA_017854775.1 Gammaproteobacteria bacterium
TCGCATTTGCAACATTTGTTTATTAAAAGATCTTTAAAAGATCTTTAGGGGGACAGACCACGTTTAAATCAACTTGCTCACTTAAGGGCGAGCATAAAACATTGTCTACTCCCATTCATTTTAGTGTTTAGTGAAATATCCGAAGCATCCCTTACTCTATAAAGGCATTACTGGCTTTTTTCTCATGCTACGTTGTTTATCTGATGTAGACTTAAAGTATGAGTTTAAATATAGACCCACAAATTGAACATGATTTAGTAACACTTGCTGGAATGAAAAATATTTCCGTTAATGCGTTGTTGCGCGAATTTACGGATGAACAGAAGCGTTATTGGCAAGAACGAACCGAAGATGCGGCCAGTTTGAATGCAATGGAAAATGACGAATTTATCGATCAAGATACAATGGGCGCTAAAATAGACACGATGATCGAGCAAGCTCAAACGTTTACAAAAAGAGCTCGAGAGTCTTGCTAACGATGAGTTTGAAAGGAGCCAGCTATGACCGACAAATACGATGCATCCGGATCACCTGAAGGCCAAAGTGAGCCTGGCTCCGATGGCCTTGTACTTGCTAACAAACTTGGCATCACATCTGTGGAAGAGGTTGAAAACTATGAGTATGACGCATTGCTCGTTCTTGAAAACACGTTGTTCGACGAGTTCGAATTTGACAAAAAGATCACAACAAAAGACCTCTGCGACTGGCATAAGCGATGGCTAGGTGATTTGTACAAATGGGCTGGAAATTATCGCAGCGTGAATATGTCCAAAAATGACTTTCAATTTGCGGTTGCGCACCAAGTGCAACGGTTGATGGATGATTTCGACGATGAAGTTCTATCTGTGTTGACCCCGTGCAATACCATGAATCAGACACAGCTCATTCAGGCATTAGCTAAGGTACATGTTGAGTTTATATTGATTCACCCCTTTCGAGATGGCAACGGAAGATTAGGACGGTTGATAATGACGGTCATGGCTCTTCAAGCTGGACAGCCAGTATTGGATTTTACCTACATCGAAGAAAACAAAGAAGAATATATATTAGCAATCCATGCTGGGATGGGTATGAACTACGGCCATATGGAAACAGTAGTAACTAACGTTTTGAAGTCGTCTCGCGATTGATTTTCATGCCGTTCGTACGGCGCAAATAAGAACTAGACGGTTTACCTGTCTCAATAGACGTTGAAGAAGCCGCATTTTGTGCAATCTTTTGTCCAGCATTAGGAGCTCTCAAAAAGATGTTTGTTGATGACAGTGCTTTACTTTTCATGCACTTATTGTACCAGAATGGTGTCTTATTTCATACGCCCCAATTAGACAGCTGAGTCAAGACCGCCCTCTATTTATTTGTATCAGCAGAGTCTATTTCTGTTAGAACCGTCCAAAGCCATTGCCAGCAAGGAAATATACCAAGAATAACCACAAAAAACGCCTCAATTAACCCGCTTTAAACACAAAAATACCCTATTATCGCCCTGTAAACTGCAGCCGCAGTATCTTCATCGTTATTATAGGAATCAGTATGAACTTTGCCTCTCTCGACTTAGCCCCAGACCTACAAAAGGGTATTGATGCCTGTGGGTATAAAAAGATGACTCCGGTGCAGGAGCAGGCGATTATACCGGCGCGTCAGGGTAAGGATATTTTGGCTATTGCTCAAACAGGAACCGGTAAAACGGCGGCGTTTGCGATTCCGATATTGCAGCGGATGACGGATTCGGCGGCTGACTCGGTTACCACTAAGCCGCGTGCGTTGATTCTGACACCAACGCGTGAGTTAGCGGAGCAGTTGGCGAATACCATCGGTGCTTACGCTCAATTCTTGCCGATAACCGTGCGTGCGGTATTTGGTGGCATTAAGTTGTCTAGCGAAGCGACTAAATTAAACACTGGGGTTGATGTGCTAATCGCTACACCTGGGCGTTTGCTGGAACATATAGCCGAGAACAATGTGACCTTGTCTGCGGTTGAATACGTGGTGTTGGACGAGTCTGATCGTATGCTTGATATGGGCTTTATCAGCGATGTACAAGCCATCATGCAGCGCACTCGTAAGAAGCGTCAGACCGCCCTATTCTCGGCCACGCTGTCGGCGGCTGTTAACGAGCTGTCGCATAAAATTCTGCATAACCATGTTGAAATTCGCACCAACAAAGTTAATACCGCGGCTGACACGGTTGAACATGTGGTTTACCCGGTAGAAGAGCGGCGCAAAATTGATTTGTTCAAAGATCTTTTGGCGGAACACGATTGGTATCAGGTGTTGGTATTCACCAGCACTACGCATCAAGCGGATAAGTTACAGAAAGCACTGCGCGAGGCTAAAGTTTCTTGTGCGGTTTGCCATGGCGATAAGCGTCAAAATGCGCGTCGGCGTGCGTTGGCTGATTTTCGCTCGGCGAAAATTCAAGTGCTGATCGCCACTGAGGTTGCGGCTCGAGGCTTGGATATTCCAGACTTGGACTTTGTGGTTAATTATAATTTGCCTTATCTAGCCGAAGACTACGTGCACCGCATAGGCCGCACCGGCCGAGCAGGTAATAAGGGTTATGCCATTTCACTAGTGAGCCGTGAGGAAGAGCGCTCTTTGGAGTCGATTGAGCGACTAATTGGTGGCCGCATAAAGCGCATCGTGCTCGATGATTTTGAAGTCAGTGATCGCGACCCTTTAATAGCGAAGGTCGCTAAGCAGAAGCGCCCAAGCCGCCTTAATAAAGCGGGCAGCATCACGATTAAGAAGAGCTGAATAGTACTCTGCTCGGCCATTATTCGTAGATTATAAATCTCGATATTCGGGCTGATAATCACTGCGCCTCCTGTCTTCTCGCGAGTGCGTTAGAGAATGACAATGGGCGCTGTACGGTGAACTCGACTAAAAAAGACCTCTTATCCCCAAATATAACCGTTCAGCACCTTCTTTCCCGATTACTACTAAGCTGTGTAACGCTAGCGCTCTCACCGCTTATACACAAAAGTAATTAGGGAGTCACGAATATGCGTCGAACAAACTTGGCAATAATTTTGCATGTCGGAAATTTGGGTGTCATAAATGAATAAGTTAATAGCTCAGTTGATTGTATTAATCTTGGCAACAACCTTAGCGTCAAACGCCAACGCTACTTGGTCAATCATTGCTGTCGATAAAGAAACCGGGGAAATTGGAATAGCCGGTGCATCTTGTACTTTTGATGTGCAAGGTATCGCCTCAATTGTGCCAGGTAAAGGCGCAATTGTTGTTCAAGCGGCTAGTAGTTACTTTGCTCGCATGAAAGGCGTTCAGTTGATGCGGAGCGATGCCTCGACAAATGAAATACTTGAGGCGATGAATGACAAAGAGTTTGAGCCAGAAAATCAGCAGTACGGCATTTTGGCTCTTACACCCAATGAAAAACCCTTGGTTCACTCAGGAAACCTTATAAAGGATTGGAGTGGGTCAAAAATTGGTGATGATTTTGCCGTATTGGGAAATATTTTAGTCGGCGAAGATGTCATTAGTAGTGCGTTTTCAAAGTTTGATTCTATGAGAAAAAGCGCACTGGATGATCGTTTAATGGGTGCACTTAAAGCCGGTGAAATTTCTGGAGGCGATAAGAGGTGTGGCTCGCAATATGCTAGATCGGCTTTTATTTCGGTTTATAATCCAACAGACGGTGCAATTATAAAACTGTCGGTGCATGGAATTGAAAAGCAAGGCCAGCCGGCGGTTAGCATGCTCGATCAACAGTTTAAAAACATGAAAACTGAGAATATAGAATCAGAATGAATTAGCTCAAATAGGCACCACGTTAAGTGCCATATGACCAAGCGTTTGTTCTACAAGCAATTAGAGCTCGTCGGTTACGACTGGCTGGCTAGCTCTAATAGCATTGCATCGCCGTAACTAAAGAAGCGAAACTTTTGCTCGATGGCATATTGATACGCGGCCATGATTTGCTCGTAGCCGGCGAACGCGGACACTAACATGAGCAAGGTTGATTCGGATAAATGGAAATTAGTCTGCAATAGATCGACTACTTTGAATTCAAACCCAGGGTAAATGAAAATCTCGGTTTCGCCGCTAAAAGGTTGAATTACTTGATTATTTACTAGTTTACCTTGGAATTCTTTAGCTGCTGTCTCCAATGAGCGAACCACTGTAGTGCCCACTGCGATTACTCGCCCACCGTTCTCTTTAGTTTCGTTTATCGCGTCGCAGACTGTTTGTGAGACCTCGATGCTTTCAGAGTGCATTTGATGGTCGTCTACGTTGTCGACTCGAACTGGCTGATAGGTGCCTGCGCCGACGTGTAGCGTAATTGTCTCGACACGAACACCGGCTTGGCGAATACGGTCAAGCAGTTGGTCGTCGTAATGCAGGCCTGCGGTTGGCGCGGCGACCGCGCCTTGGCGCTCGGCGAATACGGTTTGATAGCGGTTGCTGTCTGCGCTGTTGTCGGCTCTGTCAATATAGGGAGGCAATGGCATATGCCCTACTCGCTCGAACCAATCGAATAAGCTGCCGTTTTGCTTGATTTCGATCTCGAAGAACTGCCCTTGGCGACCGCTGACAACCATCGCTGTATCGGGGTCTTCATCGGCAATAATTTGTTGACCTATTTTTGGTGATTTGCTTGAGCGAACCTGCGCCAAAAAACTGTGCTCGCTGGTAATGCGTTCGAGCAATATCTCTAATTTACCGCCGGTGTCTTTTTTAGCAAACACGCGTGCAGGAATAACTTTGGTATTGTTGAGCACCAGTAAGTCGCCGGCTCGAAACTCGTCGACAATGGATGAGAAGACACCCTCTTCTAGCGCTCGGCCTTGCATCACTTTGAGCAGACGACTGTCGCCACGATTCTCCGGAGGAAACTGTGCAATCAGTTCGTCGGGGAGTTGGTAAGAAAAATCAGAAACATTCATCCGAGCGATGCTATCACTTTCTGCTGAGTCAGAAAACCACTGAAGATATCAGCGAGAAAAAATCATTGCCCCTCAGCAATTAGGAAGCGGCTTTTAATAAGCGCTTATTAGCAAGCAGCCATTACTAGACCGCTAGGCACTAAATCGCCTAACAGCGGCAACTAATGCGCCAGCTGTGGCGCTCGGCTGCGCCCGATCCACAACAATGGCATGCAAATCAGCGCGCATACCACTAAAAATATCGCTAAGGCCTGCGGCAACGGAAGCAGCGTTGCGGCAATGACTAATATCGTCAAGCGCACCCATTCGAGCACTCCGGCATAGTGCTGGTTCTCCATTAACGCACCTATTGAGACGCTACTAACAATCGCAAACACGACGATCGCCATATGCTCAAGCAGGCTCAGGCTTGAAAAATTTAGTGACAATGCTAAAGCGATAGCTGCGGTCGCCACGTATTGAATAATACAGTGCGCCTTCAGCGCGCTCGGCACCTCAGTTTGATACTTTTCAAAGTTAGAAAGGTCATCGCTCTTGGCGATTGGGTATGCCTCGATAACATCAGGCGGCCGCCAACCGGTTCTGCGGAACCAAAGCGTTAATTTATGCCACCAACTTTTGGTATGCAGCGCGTCTTGAAATAGTTGGCGATAGACCTGTAAGTTAATCAAAATCGGGTTCCAACTTTTAACCGCACCACGGATGCCGAAAATTGGTTTATCGTGATCCAGCTCTTCTTGATAGCTGCCAAACAGTCGATCCCAAATGATAAAAACGCCACCGTAATTTCGATCGATATAAACCGTGTTCTGTGCATGATGGCCACGATGATTTGATGGCGTTACAAAAAACCACTCAAACCAACCGAGTTTACCGATATGGCGCGTGTGCACCCAGAACTGATAGATGAGGTTCAGTGCGCCAACCGTGATCATCATCAGCGGGTCAAAGCCCAACAATGCTAGCGGAAGGTAGAATACGAAGGACAGAAAACTGCTACCTGTCTGGCGTAAGGCGGTGGTCAAATTGTATTCTTCGCTCGAATGATGAATCACGTGAGCGGCCCATAAAAGGTTCATTTCATGACCGAAGCGATGATTCCAGTAGTAGCAAAAATCATAGGC
>JAFMHC010000264.1 GCA_017854775.1 Gammaproteobacteria bacterium
ACAAGACCTCGAGGGTTTTTGGAAAGGCAGTTACAAGTCAATTCAAAAAGAGATGAAAGGCCGCTACCCTAGACATTTTTGGCCTGACAATCCTGAAAAAGCAAAAGCCACGAGTAAAACTAAAGCTAAAATGTAAAACAATTACCGTCGCCTAGCAATAACCGGCGGCATTGGCAAATTTTAGAATAGAATCATTTAGTCCCGATTTATATAATCACCGCTATTTCGAATACATTACGTCACCACCGACCATCGTCAGCGTTACTTTGGTATTGATGATCTCTTGCGGATCTATTGCAAAAATATTGTCACTGAGTATCACTAAGTCAGCCAATTTATCAACTTCTATAGAACCTAAATGATTTTCTTGGAATCCGGAAAATGCATTGTTCAAGGTGTAAGCCCGAATAGCTTGCTCAACCGTTATTTTTTCTTCTGGAATCCAGCCATTCGGGTTTTTGCCATCTAATGTTCGGCGCGTCACAGCGGCATAAATACCGGCGATTGGACTGAGTGGGGCAACATACCAGTCGGAACCAAAGCTTAAGGTGGCACCCGCATCTAATAATGAGTTAAAGGCATAGGTCGTTTTAATTCGTTCAGAGCCTATTCGTTTTTCAGCCCAACGCCCGTCATCGATGGCATGGTAAGGATGCATTGATGGTATTACCCCTAGCGGAGCAAAACGCTTGATCGCAGCTGGACTAAGATGTTGTGCGTGTTCGATGCGTGGGCGCGACCCTTTAACATCTAACTCTTCAAATATTCGCAAGATTTCATCATTGGTACGGTCGCCAATGCCATGAATAACCAGTTGTAAGCCGAGAGCGTGTGCCTCAGCAATGGTGCTCTCCAATTCCTCGATTGGCATTAGCGGAAACCCGCTAGTTTCCGGCGCATCGGCATACGGCTGATAAAACCACGCCGTGGTCGAGCCAAGTGAGCCATCGACTAATTGTTTGACCCCACCAAACCGTAACCATTGATCCCCTTTGCCCTGCGCTTTTATTTGTTCGGCTAGGCGGTGACGATTTGAGATATGTGGGATGTAGTAAACACGTATTTTCAACCGTCCCTCGGCCTTAGCCTTTTCAAATATGGCTATATTACTCCACTGTCTCTCACGTTCATCAACATTATGAACCTGAGTTACCCCATTTATCAGCGCATGGGCAATCGCGGCATCAAACAGCCGACTGTTTTGTGCTTCACTCGGCTGTGGCATTTTTTCAGTGACCAGCATCAGTGCATTGTCTTTCAATATGCCCGTGGGGACACCATTTGCATCACGAACAATCAGGCCGCCCTCTGTGTCAGGTGTGTCTTTGTTAATCCCCGACATCTCCAGCGCGAGTGAGTTTGCTATTCCCATATGCCCATCAGTACGGGTTAAGAAAACCGGATTGTTTTGAGTGTATTGGTCAATCCAATCTCTATGTGGCAACTCGCCGCCCCAGGCTTCGTGGTCCCAGATACCACCGGTTATCCATTCGCCTTCAGGTATCGATAATGCGTAGTCTTTTATCTTGGAGATGAATGCTTGTTTGGTTTTAACCGACTGTGTGTCTATATTGAGTAAAGTTGCTGCACCTTCCATAAAATGTACATGATTATCAATAAACCCGGGAAGCACCAGTTTGCCTTCTGCATCAATGGTTTTGCTGGCATTAAATTCAGTCTCAAGATCCTTGCCGCCAGTAGCAATTATCCTCGAGCCCTTGATTGCGATAGTTTCTACCCACGGTTGGTTTGGGTTTCCGGTCCATGCTTTAGCATTTATCACTAAGGTATCGGCAATAGATGGTGAGAGCACCTTAAATATGGGTTTATCTTGTTTTTCAGAGCAGGAGGTAAGTGCCAATAAAGTAAGCAACAGGATAGCGATAGTTTTAACGAAATATCTGATTTTAGTTGTTTTCATATTTGGGTTCCGGCGACAAGAGTTATCGTGTTTTGGGTGCTGGCAAGGAATACCTATTCGATCATATAGCAATTTCAAATTCATCGGGTGCAGCGAAACCGCGCATTTGGTAAATATATGCTGACGATAGAATAGTCAATTAGAGACCTTGAGTTAATTTTCGGAGTATCTGTATTAGTTAGTCTAAGAGACAAGAAATTCAAAAAAAACTCCACACAATCTGGATAGTTTCTCCATTCCTTCTCTACATTTATATCCTAAAGTGGGCGCGTTCGGTAAAACAATCAACGCTGAACATGGTTATCAGACTTGCTAGGGTCTGCCTTTTTTAAAACTAACTCTTTAGGTAAATATAGTATGACAACGTCAAAAAAAAATATGAAACGCAGCGCGTTAGCAATCGCGGTAGCTCTTACCTTGATGACAGATGTTGCGGTCGCTCAGGGGCCTTTCGGACATAAGGGTGACGGTCACCATTCTTCAATTGAGCGGATGATCGAAAAGTTAGAGCTCACAGACGAGCAAACTATTCAGATGGACGCATTGATGGATAGCCGTATTAGTCAACGCGACTCCAAGTTTCAGAGTAGGTCACAAATCCAAGAGTTAATTGATCAAGGATATTTAGACCAAGCCGCAGACCAAGCCGCCGCCGCTGCTCGTGAAAGGGTGTATGAAATGGCAAAGTTCAAAAGTAGTTTGGAGCAAATACTGACCTCGGAACAACTTGCCAAAATCGAAAAAGCTAAATTGCGCAAGCAAAAACGTGCTGAACGTCGTAAGCAAAGCACATCAACTGAATGAGCAGCTTAACCGTAAACCCCTGATTTGTAATCAGCCATTAATTTATAGGAACGCGACATGAATTTAAAAACCAAGGCGGTAGTTATCGTCATAATTTTCATAACCGGCTGCGCCAGTAAGAATGGTAAACGCATTCCACAGGGTCAGGAGCCAGTCACTTCATTGCTGCCTGGTGGAGCACTCCTGATTGGATTTAATCGGAATGATGATTATGTAATTGACGAGGCTGAACTCGCCGAAGGCCGGGTGAACGCTTTTAAAGCAGCAGACCTCGATGGCAATGGAGTAATAAGTTTGTCAGAATTCAGGTTTTGGCAACCTAAAGCCACTGGCTCACGGAGTGCATTGCCCAATCTTGTTTATTTCGATCGAAACTTTAACGATAGAATAACTCAATCAGAGTTTGATGTTGGTTTGAACAAACTATTTCATGATGCCGATAAAAATGAAGATAGTAAGGTAAGTTACCAAGAACTAGTTACTATCGTTTCACCTCCTGAGGCGCGAAAAGGTGGGTCTAGGTCTGGCGAGCGGGGCGGTGGCTCAGGAAGGGGGAAGCGCGGCGGTTCACAGAATTTCTAGGCCATGTTCTGTTTTTTATAAATCGCTCTTTTTCAAACTGTGTTTATGATGTGGTAGGTGAGACATGGTCTTATACCAGTTATTCACTGTTTATTTCGGCCAGCTGGGCTTTTAAGCTGGTCGGATTTCTTGGTTATACGATAAGAGGCCTCAGCATAAATCGGCGAACGAATAATATTGTTTGTAAGCTGTTTTATTTGCCTTGATACTCCTCGACTGTTGAGTGGAAAGATTGTTAATGGCTCGCTATTCGACGCGTTTTTCGTATCAATTGGGGATATTTCAAGCAACTTTTATTTCGTCTCTAAGTTATGCTGAGGTCTCTAAAAAATAGTTCGACGCTCTCTGGTTCACTGCATTAGTCATTTATGAAGATTCGTTATAAACTTTTTTTTGCTATTTTGGCTACCGCTTTTGTGAGCGTTTTTGCGTTGCAACAAGCTCAGCGTTACAGCTTCGAAAGTGGCCTAAAACGTTATTCTCAAAGTAGCCGACTAGAACGTTTAGAGCCGCTAATATTAGGCTTAACAGATATTTATATTACAGAAAAAAGCTGGGAATCGTTGCGAGGCCAGGAACGGTTGCCGATTCCTGATATTCTGATTCGATCTGAGACGCGACCCAATGAGCATCAGCATCCCTCGATTCACTTTGATGATCGTCAAAGCTTTCGCGGGCCACCCAGGCGTTTTGCTAGATTGGCTTTATTGGATGAAAATAAGAAACATATTGCTGGTGCGATCGATATTTCAGAAAGCCTGTTTAAGCCTATCAACTATAGCGGAGCGGTCATTGGCTATCTTGCTGTCCCGACAGACTCTCGCGTTACTCGCGAAATTGACCGACGGTTTTCTGAGCAACAGCAGACAGGGCGCATATGGGCAGTGATAGTCGTTTTGATTGGCGCATTACTCTTTGCATTTCTTATTTCACGAAGCCTAGGGAGGCCAATAAAAAATTTAGTAGAGCAGGTACAAAAGCTATACGATGGGCACTATAACGTTACCTTTGTTGGTGACAAGAGTGATGAGTTTGGCTCGCTATCGAATAATTTAAATAGTCTGGCTGCTAGACTGCGCGACAATCGCCTTAATCGGCAGCAATGGATATCCGATATTTCACACGAGTTGCGTACTCCAGTTGCCGTATTGCAGGCCGAGATAGAATGTATCGAAGACAAGCATAAGCCATTGGATATGGAAGCCGTATCATCCTTAAAAGCGGAAGTCATTCGTTTAAGTTATTTAATCGATGATTTGCATCAGCTTTCGCAAGCAGATTCTGGGGCGATGACCTTCAATTTTTCGATGTGTGACATTGCTTCTGAAGTCGCTAATGCGATGACAATAGTGGGCGAACGTTTTTCAGAAAAAAATATCGTGGCCAATATAGAGCTCGACAATTTGCCTTTGGTTTATGCTGATGCCTTTCGCCTGCGGCAAGTGATCAACAACCTTCTAGAAAACACCCTGAGGTATACCGATTCGCCAGGCCGTTTTAGAATTAGCTGGCGTCAGCTTGATAGCGCGATTGAGTTGCTGTTTGAAGACTCATCGCCGGCCGTGCCAGAGGCATCATTAGCAAAACTGTTTGACCGTTTATATCGCGTAGACCCATCACGTAATCGTGCCACTGGTGCCTCTGGATTGGGATTGTCGATCTGCCACGCAATCATCAAAGCCCATGGTGGTGATATTGGATCGGAGAAGTCATCCTTAGGTGGGCTTGCAATTCGTTTTTCTCTTCCGATCAAAGATCAGTGGGTATGAGGCTATGAGCAAGATTTTTATAGTTGAAGACGAGGAGAAGCTTGCTAATGTGTTAGAGAAATACATTAGGGCAGAGGGCTTTGACTTAGTTATTTTTGACCGAGGAGATCAAGTTGTCGAAGCAGTGCATCAACAGAAGCCTGATTTGATTTTACTGGATATCATGTTGCCTGGAAAAAGCGGAATTGAGATCTGTAAGGAACTACGCCAGTTTTCTGAAATACCAATTGTGATGACCACTGCCAGGGTTGATGAAATTGATCGTTTACTCGGCTTAGAGCTAGGCGCAGATGATTACATTTGTAAACCGTTTAGCCCGCGCGAAGTGGTTGCTAGAATTAAAGCGATTCTCAGACGAACCCGACACGATCCGGTTGAGCTTGAATCGAAAAACACTGGCCTAATCTTAGACCGGCCAAATTACCAAGCAGCTATTGATGGCGTTGCGTTGCAGCTTACACCCATCGAATTTAAGATTCTTGCGGCACTCTATGGCCCGCCTAGCCGTGTTCTCAAGAGGGACACTTTAATGAACCATATGTATGATGATCATCGGGCCGTCAGTGATAGAACAGTCGATAGTCACGTCGCTAATTTACGCAAGAAGCTAAAAGAGGCGAAACCTGATTCAGACTATATTCACCCGGTATACGGGATCGGCTATCGATACTTATAGACGCTTTAGATTGGAAGATATACGCTGTGATTACAATAAGCTAGAGCGGTGAGTTAAAACTCGGTGCTTTATCTGGGGGGTAACTTTGCGATCACGATAGTAACCGTTTCGGCTAATTTTCTGGATTAGAAAACATCTGTTTTTGATCTTCGTCATTGGCCGTTTTAGAGATTTTGAAATGCCAAATTGGCACTTACTCCGAGCATCGAAAGCGTCAAGCGCGGATGCTTTTGTAGAAACCTCGCGTATAAGATTCAACGAGCTCCAT
>JAFMHC010000040.1 GCA_017854775.1 Gammaproteobacteria bacterium
CGGCAAGTGCCTGTAAAGGTTTAGATAATTCGGCATGCGGCAATAAATCATCATGCGGTTGGGTTGAAGGATATCAACGCAAGGATGGCCGTAGCGTTAAATCTTTTTGCCGGACCAAGTCCGTAGCTAAGAAGTCTGTGACAACACAGTCCACAGCCAAACAAACAAAAGACAAAAAATCTACTACTAAAAGTGCTGGTAAATCTGGTAAGTAGACGAAACTGAAATTTTGTTCAGCAAACTTTTTTCAGCAAAGAAAGAGCCTTGAGTAAACGGGCTCTTTTTTAGCGCTTTGTGGCGATAAATAAACCACGTTTCGGCGCAGGGTAGCCTTCTATTGTCTTGCTAACATCGTGCGGATCTAAGAACTCTTTCAATGAATGAAACTGCATCCAGTCAGTTCTGCGCTGCTCATCAAGCGAGGTTACATTCTGATCAACGCACTGAACGTCAGTAAACCCGGCTTGCTTAATCAGCGAAATAATTTTGTCTACCGTCATAATACTCCAGACGTTGCGCATCTGCGCGTAGCGCTCTTTAGGCGTTAATATACCTCCCTCGATGTGATCAATGATTAGGGTTTCGAGCACTAATTCGCCGCCGCTGGCGAGTAGATTCTTTAGCTCTATTATATGGTTGATTGGGTTTCGTCGATGATACAGAACTCCCATTGAGAACACGCTATCGAACAGCGGCATTGAGCCTGGCATATCTTCGATACCAATCGGCAGTAAGTCAAAGTTAGAGTTCTGGGCGTATTTTTGAACGGCCATATGTTGAACTAAAAAACGCATAGATGGATCTATGCCAAGGACATAGTCTGCACCGTCGCCTAACATTCTCCAGCAGTGATAGCCTGTCCCGCAGCCGACATCTAATACCGTTCGCCCGGCAAGCGACGCGATATGTGGACTCACCCGTTGCCACTTCCAATCGGACCGCCATTCGGTATCGATAAATGTGTCGAAGATTTGGTACGGGCCTTTGCGCCACGGTTTAAGCGCAAAAAGAGCATCGTGCAATTGGCTTTTATCCTGCTGGTTCAGTGCGCCTTTCGCGCCAATAGTGACCGTATCTTGGTTTAGATAAATTTCGTTGGTATCTATCTCAGGCAAGGAATCTATGATTTCTAGCCAGCCGCGTAGGTCGCCATGACGTTTTGGGTCTACTCGCTGAGCCAGTGCGGTTTTAAAATCAGTATGCCATTGTTGAAACTCTGGACGCGAGAAAAAAGAGTTGAAGTCGATCATGTTAATGGGCTATTTAATCGCCAAAATAGAAATAAATTGAAGGTTCTGAACCCAAGGAGTTACTACGCTGAAGCCGGCATTTTCAAGCCTTTTTATATGTGTTTTTAGCGTCTCAGGAATCAGTACGTTTTCAATCGCATCGCGCTTTTGTGAGATCTCCATCTGACTATAGCCTTGGTCAGCCTTATACTGATGGTGTATGTCTATTAACGCGTCGTTAGTTTTGACATTATCAAATTTAATTTTCTCCGATAGCACCAAAATGCCACCATTCAACAAGCCAGCGTAAATCTTTGCTACTAGGTTGTCACGCAGAGCCAGCGGGATAAATTGCAAGGTGAAATTCATTAATACCATCGAGGCTGACTCGATCTCAATGTCGAGCAAGTCGTTATCGAGCAAGCTGTAGCGGCTGTTTTTAGAGTCAATCGCCGTTAGGTTACGCTCGGCTTGCCGAATCATAGCAATCGAACTATCAATGCCAATAATATGCCCCGACATTTGGTCTAAACCTTCTGACATTGCTAGCATACCTGCGCCGAGAGAACATCCAAGATCATAGTAGTTAGCGTTTTCTACTCTAAACTGGCGTGTTAGCGTTGGCAGCATCTCTAATATCTGTTGGTAGCCCGGTACCGAGCGCGAAATCATATCGGTAAACACCGAGGCAACTCGGGCGTCAAATACAAAACTGCCTGGCTTTGCCGGGGTGGCCGCTTCATCCGTCCGATAAATTTGGTCTTTGTTGGTAGTCATAAGCAGAAATGAAGTTAGAGAGTCAGCGATAGATAATAGTTACAGCAAGACAGAATAAAGAATAGTTGGTCGTCGGCTGCTGTCCAAATTATAGTCTAAAACAGGTACACTCTGAACTTCTCGGTGATCCCAAATCTAAAAACTTATGATCCAGCAGGTTTTCTCAATTGTCGCTCCGCTATTTATTATTGCCGCGATAGGGTATTTTTACGGCTCGCGCGTGCGCCCTGAGATGCGAATCACAAATCAGTTGATAATGGACGTGTTCATGCCTGCGCTGATTTTTCATGTAATGATTCAAGATGATTTCTATCCACTGCAATACATTAATTTAGTTGGCGCTGGTATTATGTTGATGTTGCTATCGGGCTTAGCGGCATTTACCTTGAGTAAGATGGTGGGCTTTTCTTGGCGCGCATTTACGCCCCCAGCAATGTTCTCAAACTGGGCTAATCTAGGTTTGCCGTTGTATGTTTTTGCGCTCGGAGATGATGCTTTGGGGGCAGGAGTCATGCTGGTAGTCGCCGGCAATCTACTTTGTTTTACCATTGGTACCTACATCTATTCAGGTAAGTTGACTGGCTTCGAAGTACTTAAAACGCCAATTATTATTGCCGTACTCTTAGGTGGCTTGATCAATGCCTTAGGTCTGAGTTTACCGTCGGTTATTGACCAATCTATTGAAATGCTCGGCAGAGTGGCAATTCCGTTAATGCTGTTCTCACTCGGGGTGCGCCTTACGCGAGTCAGCTGGCATGACTCGACCCCAGGTTTGGTAATGGCCGCGTTTTGTCCTATTGTAGGCATAGGCTTGGCGGTAGTTATTTGTCAGATTGTTCCTATGAGTGCTTTGCATCAGAGCGTTTTAATTTTGTTCGGTGCATTGCCGCCCGCTGTTATTAATTTTATGCTTGCTGAGCAATATGACCGAGAGCCCGAGGCCGTAGCATCTATGGTGTTGATTGGAAATATTGCCTCAGTGGTAACCTTGCCACTTGCGCTCTTGTTAGTACTTTCTGGCTGGGTAGTTTGAAATATGGCGTTTGAGCAATGGCTAGCTTTTACTAAAAAGTGGTAAGCTTCTGTACATAACAATAACTGACTTGCATTTTTTACGTTTGGCGTTAGTCTTGCACTCTTAACCAAGAATGAGCCGAAACGGGCTTGAGAAAACTATGATTCAACAACCCAGCTACAGCTACGAAGACATTATTGCGCATGGCAATGGCGAGCTTCCAGAGCAAGATATTTCACGTTTACCTTTGCCGCCGATGCTAATGTTTGATCGCATCACGGAAATCACTGCAGATGGCGGTGAACATGGTAAAGGTAAGGTTGTTGCTGAGCTAGATGTTACGCCGGATCTTTGGTTTTTCGACTGTCATTTTAAAGGAGATCCGGTGATGCCTGGCTGTCTCGGTTTAGATGCTGTGTGGCAATTAGTCGGGTTTTTTCTGTCATGGAATGGTGGCCCGGGTAAGGGGCGAGCACTCGGTGTAGGAGAAGTTAAGTTCACTGGTCAAGTAGAACCAACAGCAAAAAAAGTGCGCTATGAAATTGAAATGAAACGTGTGATTTCACGTAGGCTTTACATGGGCATTGGCGATGCCAAGGTGTTTTGTGATGACAAGCTAATCTACAGTATGAGCGATTTAAAAGTAGGTCTGTTTGGACCAGACGCTTAGTAAAATAGTAATGTTAAGCAAGCAATAACTAAACAATCAGAGAGATGATTTGCGATGAAACGAGTTGTAGTTACGGGGATGGGTATAGTATCAAGTCTCGGAAATGATATTACTGAGGTAACCACTAGTCTAAAAGATGGCAAATCGGGCATTCAGTTTTGCGACGATTATGCTGAGCTAGGCATGCGCAGCCAAATTGCTGGCCGTGTTTCGATTGACCAGAAAGAGTTGATCGACCGTAAGCATTTGCGATTTATGGGCGACGCAGCGGCGTTTAGCTATGTTGCGATGCAGCAGGCTATCGAAGATGCGGGCTTAGAGTTAGACGAAATTAGAAATCCAAAGGTTGGCTTGATTACCGGTTCAGGTGGCGGATCACCGTCGAATAATGTGCTGGCTGCCGAGATCGCTAAAACGCGGGGCGTTAAGCGAGTCGGGCCATACGCTGTTCCCAAAACAATGGGCAGCACTACCTCGGCATGTTTATCGACTATGTTTGGTATTCAGGGTACAAGTTATTCAATTAGTTCAGCTTGCTCTACCAGCGCTCATTGTATCGGTCACGCGGCCGATTTGATTCGCGGCGGACGACATCATACTGTGTTCGCCGGTGGTGGTGAGGAAGAGCACTGGACCATGTCGATTTTGTTTGACGCGATGGGCGCAATGTCTAGTAAGTTTAATGACACCCCAACCCAAGCGTCTAGAACCTATGATGCTAATCGCGATGGCTTTGTTATCGCTGGCGGCGGCGGTATTTTGGTGCTTGAAGAGTATGAGCGCGCGGTCGCTCGCGGGGCAAGAATTCACGCTGAGTTAGTCGGATTTGGCGCTACCTCAGATGGCTATGATATGGTCGCACCGTCGGGTGAGGGAGCCGTTCGTTGCATGCAGCAAGCAATGGAAACCGTCGATGGCCCAATAGAGTACGTTAATACGCACGGCACCAGCACGCCTGTTGGCGACGTTAAAGAACTCGAAGCGCTAAAACAAGTTTTTAAAGACAAGATGCCATTCATTAGCGCGACCAAAGCATTGTCTGGGCACGCCTTAGGAGCGGCTGGCGTTCACGAGGCGATTTATTCTCTGATCATGATGAAAGAAAAATTCCTCGCGGCATCAGCTAATATTATAGAACTCGACGCGGCGGCGGTCGGTTTGCCGATATTAATGGAAAACCTAAACCAAAAAGTACGAACTATTATGTCGAACAGTTTTGGCTTCGGTGGTACTAACGCTTCGCTGGTTTTTCAAGATTTATAGGTTTTTCTAGATTTATAGGTTTTTCTAGATTTATAGGTTCTTCAAGACCTATGGCGGCTTTTATGGTCTATAAACTCGAACGTAATTGGTATTGTAATATTTAACGTTCGTTATCTGGGTGGTCAGCCGTCAGTGAGTCTGATGATGTCCACCCAAGTTTCACAGACTTGGGTTACTCTCAGCTCGTTAATTTTAGTACCCCCTCGTTAGAAATTTTATTGGTCATCATTCCAAGTGTCATGAATCGAAATTATCAATACCAACACGCATTTGTTCTCGGTTGCTGGCTGCTATTTTGCGCCGCTGTTGTCTATATTATGATTGTTGTCGGCGGTATAACCCGGCTGACTCAGTCTGGCTTATCGATGGTCGAATGGGATCCAATTATGGGTATTATTCCTCCGATCGGCGAAGCGCAATGGATGGACGTTTTTAACAAGTACCGACAGAGCCCTGAATACATTAAAATAAACGCAGGCATGAGTCTGGATGCGTTTAAAAATATTTTTTACTGGGAGTATGGGCATCGTGTATTAGGTCGAGTTATCGGGCTGATTTACTTTGTACCGTTAATCTTCTTCATAGTCAGAGGTATGGTGCCGAAAGATTGGTACGCACGCCTGTTTGGGTTGTTTATCCTCGGCGGCCTACAGGGTTTAATGGGCTGGTACATGGTAAAGAGTGGTCTAGTCGACATTCCTCATGTGAGTCAATACAGATTGACAGCGCATTTAGGTCTGGCGTTAGTGATCTTTGCCGCTATGTTGTGGTTCGCGATGGATTTTTTACGCGGTGAAACTCGTGCTAATCATGCCTCGTCAGCTTACCTGAAGGCGACAGCATGGGTGGTCATTATTGTATTCGTGATGATGCTAAGCGGTGGCTTTGTCGCTGGCACTAAGGCTGGCTATATCATCAATACGTTTCCCACTATGAATGGCGAATGGATCCCAGCCGGATGGCTGAGCTTGCAACCGGCTTGGAGGAACTTATTTGAAAACCCAGTTATGGTTCAATTCTTGCACAGGTCTATCGCTGTACTTGTATTTATTTCGGTGATCACTGGATTTGTTTTGGCAATCAGTGAGCGTTTCAAAACAGCCATGGGGGTGGTGTTGGCAGTTATGCTAGTGCAAGTTAGCCTGGGCATTTCAGCGCTTGTTATGAAGGTGCCAGTGGCATTGGGCGCGGCTCATCAAGCTGGAGCAGTGGCATTGTTGACAGCGGCTCTGTATGCGGCACATGTAGCTCGAAAAGGTCGGCAGTACAGCTAAACCAAGAGCATAAATAGTTCGCTATACTTAAGCAGTGTTGTTGGGGCGATGGTTTCTTAATATCTGTCTGTGCGTTCCGACCGTTTATAGGCGTTCTGACAGTTTATATGCGTTCTGACAGTTTATATACGTTCTGACAGTTTATATACGTTCTGACAGTTGAGTCATCAAGCCTGCGGTCACCGTCATTGCTTTTTTAACAAATTCAGGTAGTTCTGCCGCTCCACTGTCTACCGCCATCTCGGCATGCCTTGCCTCGTCTTCAGCCATTTGGGCAACAATCGCTCGGCTAACGGTATCTTCCTCTGGGAGACGCTCTAAGTGTGATTTCAAATGTTGCACCACTTGCCGTTCGGTTTCGGCTAAGAATCCAAGGCTCCATTTGTCACCTGCTAGGCCCGCGCCGAGACCAAGTGCAAACGAGCCGAGATACCAGAGCGGATTAAGGTAGCTAGTGTGCCCATCAAGTTGCTCTATGCGTTGGTAGCACCAATTTAGATGGTCGATCTCTTCCTCAGCTGCCTCATTCATCTTCTCTCTAATTTCGCTTGAGCGCGATGTTAGAGCTTGGCCTTGGTATAGGGCTTGAGCGCAAACTTCGCCAACATGGTTTACTCGCATCAGCGACGCGGACATATCACGCAACATAGGCTGAGCTTCAATCGGGTCTATTGTTATCGAGTCCGCAGGGGAGGCTCTATTCGACGAAGGTCGAACAAATGTGCTGCGCAAACCATGGTCAAGATGGCTAAAGAGTTGATCAATAAACGTTGTTGGATTGTGTTGAGTCATTTGGCTACTGTTGTAATGGTAAGAAGCCCAAGGATAACGCGATCGACCAAGAAAAAGGCCTATAACTGTTTTATTTGAGTCGAAACTTTACCAATTTTACTTGAAAGCTCGGCAATTGCTTCTGTATTGCTGGAGAAAAGGCCGTTGTTATACGATCGCTTTCAGCCGCGTTTTACAGCTCAATCGGAGGCATTCGGAGCTATTTTGATGTGTTCCCTGCGTCATACTGGAGTCTAAACATGTTCGTTAAACTATAACGCTAACTTTAAACTTGCGGGAGTGATAAAAGCGTAAAATTGGTTATGACACAAAATTTAACCATGAAATATGGTTATATCTCTAATAATAGGTATTTATATGTGTTTAATAACAATCACTTATGTCGGTTGCGTGTCTGTAGTGTTGCGTGTAATTGTTTTGACTGGGAGTGTGATTTTATTCATAATGTCAAGTAAGCGAGGCTTCTGCCCCGATTTGATCACCAGTTAATAAGTTGCTTTGTTTGTAATACAAATCAGCTTGCACGACTCCTCCATCCTCCTTTGGTGGTTTGGGCGCGACATTAGTCGCGCCTTTTTTTTGCCCACAGGATGTGGGTACGCCACGGGCGCATGGATGCGCAAAAGAGTGGTGTGAGATACATGCTCAAAAAATATACAAGTTAGAACCTCGGCAAATGCGACCGTTAACGTCCTGGGTACGCCACGGGCGCATGGATGCGCAAAAGAGTGGTGTGAGATACATGTTCAAAAAATATACTAGTTCGAACCTCGGAAAATGCGACCGTTAACGTGTCTGGGTACGCCACGGGCGCATGTAGGCTTTGCTTATAAGTCTTTGCCTGACCACCGATAACTCCATATTTATGCGCTTTTAGCTAAGCAAACCTTGCATATCGCTCGGCCCTCCATCATAATCGCGCGTCCTCGCAGAGTTCTCTGCTTGGAACCGTTATTGACCCTTGGTTATTGAGCTCGGGTGATGACAAAGAAATTAACCGTAGATGAGATATTTATCATGAAAACATTTTCTGCAAAGCCAGCAGACGTGACGCGAGAGTGGTTCGTTATCGATGCTGATAACAAAGTGCTTGGTCGTGTTGCGACTGAAATCGCACTTCGTTTGCGCGGCAAGCATAAGCCTGTATACACTCCACACGTTGACACTGGCGATCATATCGTTGTAATCAATGCTGATAAAATTGCCGTAACTGGTAATAAGGAAGAAGGCAAAATTTATTATAGTCACTCTGGTTTCCCAGGTGGTATTAAAGAAACCAACGTTCGTAAATTGCGTGAAAAAGCGCCTGAGCGACTTATCGAAAATGCAGTGCGTGGCATGTTGCCAAAGAACCCATTGGGTCGCGCTATGTTCAAAAAATTACATATCTACGCAGGTCCTGAGCATAAGCACCAAGCTCAAGAACCTAAAGTACTTGAAGTTTAAGGAGAGAAATCAATGGCAACTTCAGAAGTTTATCTAGGCACTGGCCGTCGTAAATCATCGACCGCTCGTGTTCGCATGCAATCTGGCAAAGGTTCTATCACTGTAAATCAACGTCCTCTTGATGAGTACTTTGGTCGTGAGACAGCGCGAATGATTGTTCGTCAACCATTAGTTTTGCTTGATATGGAAGGCAAATTCGACATTAACGTAAACGTACAGGGCGGTGGCGGTAGTGGTCAAGCCGGTGCGATTCGTCACGGTATTACCCGTTCATTATTAGCGTATGACGAAGAGCTTCGTCCGCAATTAAGAGCAGCTGGTTTTGTTACTCGTGATGCACGTGAAGTTGAGCGTAAGAAAGTTGGTCTTAAAGGCGCTCGTAAGCGTCCACAATTCTCAAAACGTTAATCGTTTTACGCTCTGCTATGCAGTGTTTGGAAAGCCGGCCTTGTGCCGGCTTTCTTGCGTTTGGGCTTGTCAAAAGCCGGCGGTAGGCAGTCCATTGTCTTCATTTGTCAATTTTTTTATTGACTGCGACGCAAATCAATCTAAACTTAGCTTCCCCCAAAAAAATTCTTTAGCTGGCACGTGAGTAAGATAAAAATAGGCATCATCGGCGGCACCGGCTATACAGGTGTTGAGCTTCTTAGATTGTTGTTGGTGCATCCCAACGCTGACGTGGTTTTAATCACCTCTCGATCCGAGTCCGGGCGCGCGGTATCTGATTTATTTCCGAGCTTACGTGGTTTTACTGATCTGGCTTTTACTAAGCCTGAGCCTTCGTCGTTCAATCATTGTGACGTGGTCTTTAGCGCCACCCCCAATGGCATAGCCATGACACACGCTCGTGAATTGCTTAATAAGGGGGTAAAGCTGATTGACTTGGCGGCAGATTTTCGAATTAAAGATGTGTCTGTGTGGAGCGAATGGTATGGCATGACGCATGCATGCCCCGAACTTGTTGAGCAAGCGGTGTATGGTCTTCCTGAGGTCAACATGGCGTTATTGAAGAACGCCCAACTGGTGGCTAACCCCGGTTGTTATCCAACCGCGACGACGCTTGGCTTCTTACCGTTGATTGAGAGTGGCTTAGTTGATGTGTCAGACTTAGTGGCCGATACCAAGTCTGGCGTCACTGGTGCTGGTCGCGGCGCTAGCGTAGGCAACCTTTATAGTGAGGTCAATGACAGCTTTAAGGCCTATGCTGTTGGCGGTCATCGACATCACCCAGAGATTAGCCAGAACTTGGCAGAGGCGGCGAACAAACCGGTTGGTCTGACGTTTGTGCCTCATTTAACGCCTATGTTGCGGGGTATACATGCGACACTGTATGCCAATTTATTAAATTTTGATCAGCCGATTGAAGATATTCACGCGATCTACGAATCTCGTTATCGCAATGAGCCATTTGTTGATGTAATGCCACTGGGCTCTCATCCAGACACGCGTTCAGTGAAGACATCAAACATGTGCCGAATCGGATTGCATAAGGCTGGAGGCTCTGGCAAATTAGTGGTCTTATCGGTGATCGATAATCTCACCAAAGGTGCGGCTGGTCAGGCGATTCAAAATATGAACATCATGTTTGGCCTTGATCAGACCGTTGGTATAAGTAACCCCGCAGTACAGCCTTAGGGTTATGCTCGTAATCGAGTTTCGTTGAACAGTAATAATTAAATGATTAGAAAATCCACAAATGACTTAACAATTAAGCCGAAAATGTCTCGTAATACGGTCATGGTATCGTTGGTCATCGGTGTATTTTCGATATTGGCTTTAGTGTATTTCGTCTATGGCCAAGGCTTGCGCTCTGGCCATGATCGCTACGAGCAAGATCAAGCGATGATCGCCCAACTAAAGGAAAACTTGAGTAGCCTACGCAAACAGCTGTCGGTTTCACAGGAGGGCTTGATTTACTCAAAAAGGCAGCAGCAGATTCAAGCAGAAGCGTATAAGCAGATGAACAAGGCTTACGCAAATTCAGAACAAAAGAACAGTGTCTTAGGCTCACGTTTAGATTTCTATCGAAGCATTATATCGCCCGAAGATGGCCAGTCGGGCCCCGCTATTCAGCAGCTAAACCACTCGTATGATGATGGTAAACTAAGTTTTGATATCACCCTAGTACAAGCAATTAAACATAAACATCAAATTCGTGGCAACCTTAAGGTCAC
The DNA here is from genome assembly GCA_017854775.1 of Gammaproteobacteria bacterium. Classification (GTDB taxonomy): domain Bacteria; phylum Pseudomonadota; class Gammaproteobacteria; order Arenicellales; family Arenicellaceae; genus Arenicella. The sequence continues at coordinate 10,641 of JAFMHC010000040.1, forward strand.
CCTGTTTGAAAATGATGTCGCTACAGCAGAATGGCCGCGATCAAGTGATAGAAGCGTCAATTACCAATACTTTACACAGGTGTCGGGTTCAATCGACAAACCTGTTATCGCTGAGAAGGCCAAGGTTAAAGTTGAGCTGCACTTGCAAGATGGGTCGGTGTTAGAGCGCTGGTTTAACGTGCCTAACACAGCGACTAGTACCAATAACAGCAGTAATAGTAATGATAAAACAACCTCTGGCTAGGGGGTGCTCGTAGATACGAGTTGCCTGAGCCCGAATACCAAAAATTGAAGGTTTTAAGAATGATGAAGCGCAATAAAGAAAAAGTTGGCAAGCCTGTTGAGACTATTGATACCTTGATCGGGGCAGGCTCGGTTTTACAAGGTGACCTGGAGTTTACTGGTGGGCTCCGAGTTGATGGGCATATCAAGGGTCATGTTTCAGCGCACGATAGCAGTAACGGCACCTTAGTGCTCAGCGAATCTGGTGTAATTGAGGGTGATGTAAACGTGCCCCATGTCGTGATCAATGGAACGGTCAAAGGCAATATTGCTTCAACAGGGCATGTTGAGTTGCAGGCAAATGCTAATATTAGTGGTGATATTCACTACAAAGCGGTAGAGATGGAGCTGGGAGCGGTTCTCAATGGGAGCCTAGTCTCAGACGCCAGTACGCCGGTTTATGACGTAAGTGCCGGAGTCGCTGATAAAAAAGAGTCTTCGAAATAGACCTTTTTGACGTTTTGTTCGGTCGACTGCACTTGAGATTGCTACAGTTAACCGCATAATGAGCATATGGGCGTAAAATATTTTTTTACCGCCAAATTTATACGTGAATGGTGACACCATGATTGAAATTGAACAAGTAACATCTGCAGCAACTCCATTGGACTTCACAATCGCTGCGGCTGGAAAAGTGAGTGAACTGATTGAAGAAGAAGCTAATGCCGAGCTGAAACTGCGCGTCTATGTGCAAGGCGGCGGGTGCTCAGGGTTTCAGTATGGCTTTACTTTTGATGAGGAGCAGCAAGAGGATGACACGGCCGTGGACCGCGATGGTGTTCGTTTACTCGTTGACCCAATGAGTTTTCAGTACCTGATCGGTGCAAAAATCGACTATAAAGATGATTTAGAAGGTGCGCGTTTTATTATTAATAATCCCAACGCCAGTACTACCTGTGGCTGCGGATCATCATTTTCTGCTTAGCCGTTTAAGAGGGCCGTTTAACAGGGTTGTGTAGCGGAATCGGTAGCAGTGATAGCTTATTGCTATTGAGCTTTATTACTATTGAGCTTAGAGAGTCATGCCTAAGAATGACGCAAGCTTGTCAGTGCGCTTAAGGAATTAATGGGGAAGAAAAACTTCCCCCAAGACCACTGCTGATTTGGCTCCAGTAACGCTCGGTATGTTACTTGCGATGTCATGCGCACAGCAATAACCCAGCCAAGCAAAACCGATTGCTTCAAGCCAATCACAAGGTACCCCTAAGGCGTCTGTTTTAGCAATCTCAAATTTGGCTAATTTAGAACGCAAGCCCTGCATAATCAATGGGTTATTGGCGCCGCCTCCGCAAACGTAGACCTCGCCTTTAGAATTACCGAGCGCTAAAATTGAATCGCTGATGCTGTCTACTGTTAACTGAACCAGTGTTGCCTGAACGTCTTGTGCGGCTAGGGTGTTGAGAGCAGGGTGTCGTGCCATTAACCAAGCCAAGTTAAAGTAGTCAGTACCGGTACTTTTTGGGTACGGCTCGGCAAAGTAGTTGTCGGTGAGTAAGTTTTCGAGCAATTGGTGATTAACTTGCCCTTGGTTTGCCCACTCTCCGTTTTTGTCGTAACTCAAGCCGAGCTTCTGATCTATCCACTGGTCTAGCAAGACGTTGCCGGGCCCAGTGTCGAAGCCAATTAAAGGCTCTTTAAGATGAGTGACGTTAGCAATGCCGCCAATGTTCAAGATAAAGACATTATCGCTACTTGTAGGATTCTCGCCTTGTAGGCGCTCAGACGCGTTATCAATAAATACGGACTTATGAAACGCTGGCATCAAGGGCGCGCCCTGGCCTCCAGCGATTAGGTCTGCTTGTCTAAATTGAGTATAGGTTTTTATACCCGTTAAATCAGCGATGGTTTGCCCATCCCCGAGCTGGAGGCTATATGGTGGTTTTGCCTGAGGCTCGTGTTTTACCGTCTGACCGTGATTTGCAATGCCACTGATCTTAGAGCTTGGGATGCCCGCCTTGGCTAATAGCGTAATGCAAGCCGAGGCATATACCGGCGCTAATAGTTGATGCAGAGGCGAATCTTGATTAGTACGTAAATGCTCATTATTCTGCGCAGCCTGATTAATCTTCTTTCGAATCTCGGTATCGAATTCAGTGAACAAGGTTTCTATCACGCGCAGTCGATTGTTAGAGTCGAAGGAAACTAGCGCAGCGTCAATGCCATCAACGCTGGTGCCCGACATCAAGCCAATAAATAATTCCTCGGCCATAGTATTTGCCTTCGTGTCTACCTTGGTGTTTTAAACTAAAAGAGCGCCTATAGTTGCTAGGTGCTTACGATTATAGAGCTGCTTTTGACAGAGATTTATTCTGACTTTCGCTGCTGCCAGAGTATTTTGCAAGTTGATAATCGTTTTCAGCCTTATTCAGTTGCTCAGACATGTTTGACGCAAGTAACATAAACTCCGCTTTCAACTCGTCCTTAATCGACGATGCTTTCGGTGTTTTGTAGGTTAACGAGTTGCGGTGAACTCCATCGACTCTGAATTCGTAGTGCAAGTGTGGTCCGGTAGAGTAGCCGGTTGAGCCTACGTAGCCAATAATTTGCCCCTGTTTCACTCGTGAACCTGATCGAACTTGTTTAGCGAAGCCTTTCATGTGTGCGTAGAGAGTGCTGAATCTTCCTGCGTGACTGATAACAACTGTATTGCCATAACCGCCCTTGCGACCGGCCAACACCACTTTCCCGTCCGCGGTGGCTCTAACTGGTGTGCCTCGAGATGCGGCATAATCGACGCCATTATGGGCCTTCCATTTCTTAGAGATTGGGTGTTTGCGTTTGCCGAAGCGTGAGGATATACGGCTGAACTCTACGGGCGAACGTAAAAATGTCCCAAGCATACTTTTACCTTCCGGCGTGTAGAAACTGGCGTTGCCCTCATTGTTTTGAAAACGTATCGCTCGATACGTTTGCCCTTGAGTGGTGAACTCTGCCGCTAGAATATCGCCATCAGCAAGCTTTTCTCCATCCATGCTGTGTTCGGTGTAAATGACGTGAAAGGAATCGCCTTTGCGTATATCTAAAACAAAGTCTACATCCCAGCCAAAAATTCTAATCATTTCCATGATCAGGTTGTTACTCAAGCCAGAGTTCAACGCTGACAGATAAAGCGACGATTCGATGTCGGCTGAGACGGTCTTCTGGCCGGTTGTGAATGGCAATGTTTCAATGTTTGCCATTGCAATGTCGTTATCTTCAAGCTTTACCTCTAAGCGCTCTAATGCGCCGACAGGGTAGTTGATTTCGCGTAATTTCTGCGCACCATCGAACTTAAATACCAGTTCCTTTCCTATTGAGAGTGATACCAGTTGTTTAGCCGTCTCGTGCTGAGAAATTTTGTGCGGCAAGGACATGTCAAGCGACATTTTTCTAAAAATTATGCCGAGCGACTCACCTTTTTTTACTTTGTGTTTAACCGATGCGAATACTTCTTCAGGTATGGCGTCGGGTATTTGCGCTTGAGCATTTGTTGGTAAAGTCAGCGGTGCCACAGTTGGTGGTGTGACATCAGGTAGTGATGTCATCGCAAATGATGGTGAAATACCGACAAAGGCGACCAGATTATTTTGCGCGTTAATAGCGTGATCAATATTATAGCTTAGTAGATTCTCTGGAGAGGCGATGTTGCTTGATGCAACCTGCTCTGGAGTGGCGATGGTCGCAGTGGTGGTGTGGGTAATCCAGCTGCCAGCTAAAATTACTGCGGTGCCTAGTACCCAATGACGTTTATGCATATAAGCTTGTCTTGAGTTCTGAGCCTTTGGTTTTTGGGTATTGAATATGTCGGAAACTTTTCCGAATATAGATAACTCTATTTTTGAGGGCATATGGTCTAGGGGCCTTTGATTGTTAGCGGCTGTCTTCGCAGTCTCGTTCCCATACCTGCTAAGTGTATGAGCCTAATAATCCGAACATTCTGCTAGTTTGGCCGCCGTTTAGCAAATAATTATCAGAAAAAAATAGAATCAAAATGTTGATTGGTAATATTGCCTAGTAAAAATAGGCTGCTTAGATGTCGCTGACACCTAGCGAGGGGCTTGTCATATGGCCTCCGAGCGTTTAGTCTTGCGGCTTTAGAGCTCAAACGTTAATTGCGTTTGAGCATGAACAAACTGTAAGTGTTAAAGAGATTATTTTGTCACAACAATCGTCTAAAGAGCCGTCAGCGGTAATGCAAAAAGAGCCGTCAGCGGTAGCCCCAAAAGAGCCATCAGCGGTAGCCCCAAAAGAGCCATCAGCGGTAGCTCAAAAAGAGCCGTCAGCGGTAATGCAACAATTGCTTCGTGGTGCCGAAGAAATTATTCCTCAAGCCGAGCTTGAGGCCAAACTACTTACTGGCAAACCGCTCGAGGTAAAGGCAGGCTTTGACCCGACTGCTCCAGATCTACATTTAGGTCACACGGTGCTGATCAATAAGCTACGCCAGTTCCAGAAACTAGGGCATACGGTAAGCTTCTTAATCGGTGACTTCACCGGTTTAATTGGTGATCCAACAGGTAAAAGTGCCACGCGCCCCGCGCTTACTGAAGCCGAAATACAGCAAAATGCCATTAGCTATCAAGATCAGGTGTTTAAAATTCTTGACCCCGATTTAACTCGTGTTCGCTTTAATTCAGAGTGGATGAGCAAGATGACGTCGACTGATATGATTCGCTTAGCGGCACAATACACGGTTGCGCGGATGCTTGAGCGTGATGATTTCCATAAGCGTTACACCTCTCAACAGCCGATTGCGATTCATGAGTTTTTGTACCCTTTAGTGCAGGGCTATGACTCTGTGGCAATGGATACAGACATTGAGCTGGGTGGTACTGACCAGAAGTTTAATTTGCTGGTTGGTCGTGAAATGCAAAAAGCCTACGGTAAGCCGCAGCAAGCGATTCTTACCGTGCCTATACTAGAGGGTCTTGATGGCGTGCAGAAAATGTCCAAGTCGCTCGGTAATTACATCGGCATTACGGATGCACCGAACGACATGTTTGGTAAGCTCATGTCGGTGTCAGACGATCTCATGTGGCGCTACTTCGAGCTACTCAGTTTTCGCCCAATGTCCGAGATCACCGGTTTTCAGCAGCAAATCGAAGAAGGTGCTAACCCGCGAGATATTAAATTCTTATTGTGTGAAGAAATTATTACCCGCTTTCATGACGCGGCAGCGGCTATCGGCGCCAAGCAAGATTTTATTCAGCGTTTTCAAAAAAATGCCATTCCCGATGATATGCCTGAAATTGTTATAGCGCTTGGTGATGGCATGTTGATCGGTAATTTGACTAAGGAAGCTCAGTTATGCTCAAGTTCATCAGAAGGTGGGCGTATGGTTAAACAGGGGGCGGTTAAAATAAACGGTGAAAAGCTTGAGGATCCAAGAATGTTGGTCCTAGAATCTGAGCCATTTGTACTGCAAGTTGGTAAGCGTAAATTTGCCAGAATTATTCCTTCGTAACAGGCGTGGCTTTCTGTTATTTCTCACCGGCCGGGCATTTCCTGAAAACTCAGTCCTGTTGCATAGATAAAAATTTATAGCAACTCTAGCAACGGGCTGGCGGATTAGCATAATAGCGTCATAGTGGTGTTTGAAATGCGCTAGATTATTGCCTATGTGCGGCTTACAATCGGGCTGTCAGGGTTAATCTGTTAGGGTAACAGCCGACCTCAATAACTCTCACCATAGGGCAGCCATGTTGATTAAAAAATACGAATTCTGGAACCCGCGATTGTTCGAGATACCATTTTATATTTACCTTGGCCTACAGTGCCTAATCAATCGAGTCGGCATTAAAGGGCTAGCGAAAGCTAACTATGCCTTGGATCACGGTGAAATCGGCCTTGGCTCTAAGTTTGATAGCCAGCTGGCGTTTGATCAGCGTTTTTTTCTGCCAAGCGTTCTGATCGAGGACTCTTTAACTGTGGATCAAAAGAAAGACCAAATTCATGCGTTTGTTAAGCAACACGGCTACCCAGTTATCTTGAAATCAAACGTTGGTAGTGTTGGTAAAGGCATTGTTAAAGTATCCACCGAAGATGATGTTGATAAACACACTCCTCGTTTGTTAGGTGGCTATATTCTGCAAAAGTTCACCTCGAATCCATTCGAATGCGGGGTGTTCTATGTACGTCAGAAGGGTCAGCCAAAAATAACAGGAATCAACAAAAAACACTTTCCAACGGTAGTCGGTAATGGCCGTGACGACGTGTTAGCGCTAGCCAAGAGCCATCCGCGTTACAGCAAACATTGGAACTCGTTTTTACAAGATATTGATACCACTGAAGTTCTTCAACTAGGTGCAGAAAAACGACTGTCTTTTATTGGATCTCACACCCTTGGTTGTAAATTCACCGACGATGGTGATCTTCATACAGATGAATTGGAAAAGGCAATCTTCGCAGTATTCGAAACTCAAACTGGGTTTAACTTTGGCAGGGTCGACGTTAAAGCGGTAGACGAAGAGGCGTTCAAACGAGGTGAGTTCGTGGTGATCGAAGTTAATGGTGTCGCATCGTTGCCAACTCATATGTTTGACCCTAAATACTCGGTATGGCAGGCCTATGAAATTTTTTTTCAACACGCCAAGTACTTAGCCAATATTGCCGCTGAGCAACGATCTCAGCCGATGGCCTTACTATCGTATTGGCAAGTTCTTCAAAAAGTCAAAGAGAATCAGAATATGCTAAATGTCGTACATCAAGCTTTAATGGGTAACCCTGAGTAAGCTAAATCGGAGATAAGTTGAAAAACATGCTGAAAATGCAGGTATGTTTGGATTTGACAGGCCGTTGTCACCCTATCGCCTTAGTTGCATTGTACATAGCAGTAGCTGCGTTTAGCGCTTACTATAATTATGTATAAGCGCTCGCTAATAAAAGTAACTTTTGTTACATCTGTAAACGAAAAGATCACATACAATATGTAATAGTAATATTAACCTTTATTTTAAGCAGATAGTGTTGGTCTAACACTAATTTGCTTTTCGTTAGCCTTTGAGATGTATCGTGCCCCTACACACGTTTAATAAATCTATCAGCACCCCTTTGCCAAGAGCTTTTTGCTGCTCAGTGCTTTGTTGTCTAGTAATTACGCTATCTATTGCCAAATCAAATGCGGATCAAAATGGCAGTATCGAATTACCATCTATGACGGTATATGCTAGTAAAAACTCAGATGACACCTACACCCAGAAGAGCGAGGTCGCATGGGCCGATACTAATGACCCAAGCATTGTTGTGCAAAAGGACGGCAGTTATAGCCCTAGCTCAGTGACTGATTCGTACAGTTTGAACATGTTATTGTTGTCGCTCGGTAGACCAAAAATTAACATCGATTTAGGCTATGCCGCAGGTTCGGCATCAATGACGGCGGACGGAAAGCTAACTTTAACGAAACTTTTGGAATCGTTTAGGTATTTAAATGAGGGCGATATTGTAGAGATAACGCCGACCTTGGCGGCTTCTAATCAAGCAAACAAACAGCTCATGCAGCGACGTCTTGAGGAACTCAGTAGGGCGGTGTCTAGAGGCTCGAATGTCGAGTTTAAATTGAAGCCAGTTAAAGTCTTGAGGCAATCAAGTGTTAATGCAGCAAGCTCCAAAATGTGGAGAATTCAAATTCGCCGAACGAGGTGACTGCATTTTTGCTCAGGGATCGTAGATTTAGACAAACCTAGTTTGCAGATGATGCTCGATTACACTTTTTATGTGTGTAGACCGAGATGCTTATTCGTGGATAAGCTCAACTAAATCGATTGCCGCGACCTTTAGTTTTGGGATGTGACCAATTGCGTCATTCAAGCTCATGCGTGCACTCGGAGCATGCATAGCCAAAGCTCCGTAAAACGCACCGTCTTCACTACGAAGTGGAACGGCCACCGCAACCATTCCTTGCATAAACTCTTCATTATCAATCCCAATGTCTTGAGGTGCTAAGCGTTTCAACTCACGTTTAAGTTTATTGATATCGGTTAATGTGTTGTTTGTATATTGCTCAAGATGAATTTTCGCTAGTAGCCTTGAGCGCTTAACGCTCGGTATGTTATTTAAGAACAACTTACCGCTCGCAGTACAATAAATTGGCACCCGATCATTTTTCTTTAGCTGAATTCGTAATGGCCAATGTGTTTCGACTCGGTCGAAGTAGACCATTTGCGAACCATCGGGTATCGATATATTGCAGGTCTCGCCAACTTCCTCAGATAATCTTTTTAGAATACCGTGCCGCTCTGTGCGCCAATGATCATTGTTGCTGAAGATACCCAATGCCATGCTCGATAGTCGCCGACCAGGCAGAAATCCTCGCCCGTCTAGGCGAGGTTGTAGATAGCCCTCGTTTTCTAACATGGTGCAAAGACGATGAATTGTGGGCTTTGGTAACTTTAATTCGAGGTTTATTTCGGTAGCGGTCATCGGCGTAGATGACTTTGCAACCGTTTCCAAAATACTGAGCACGCGCAATGCGGCTGAAGACTTGTCAGACTTATCAGAAGCGTTTGTCATATCCTTATTGAGTCTCAATTTTTAAGCAATCGTATCAAGTCTAATTTATTTCAATCTTCGTTCATATAACTTGTTCGACTAATGATAGTAAAAAGTGTTCTTTCCTATCGGCTTTGGCGTCAACCTATACTTGAGCCATAAAACGAGGTGGTAGCGATGCAAGCGAACAAACATAGCAGTTACAGTAGAAGCACTTATAATAGTTCATACAACACACAGGTAGTTGCTACACAATCAAGAGTAGAAATTGCCGAAGGCAAGCGAACTCAATCGTCGGGTTCTGTTGAGCAGTTAGACTCAGATCGATCTTGCGCTAGCCAAGCTAGAGATGCTTCCTTCGATTTTGCTGGCCTCGCTGGCTAACTGACGATGATGACTAGGTAGTATTTGCTAGCTGGCATCACGATAACTGTGCGACGTTAGCGCAACAGATTCCTACTAGTAACTAACTAGTAACTAACTAGTAACTAACTAGTAACTAAGTTTATAAAAAGCCCACTGGTTAGCCAGTGGGCTTTTTTTATTTTTGTTGTCCGGTGGCAGAGTTCAAAGCTCCCAAGACAATGCAAATGGTAGATGCTTATAATTTATTGTTATATACTAATTATTTTTATGTATGATAGCTAACACCTCAATGTTAAGGCGCTTTCCTTGTTTTTAGTAAGTCACCGCCGTTGAGAGAACTATAATCTGATCGGGATCTACCTGTATGAACACTCCAGTAAATTTGCTTCCAGAGTTCGAGAACCACGCAGAGCAAGAGACTAAATTTACTACCTGCTACATGTGTGCTTGTCGCTGTGGAATCAAGGTGACTACCGAGGGTAACGAAGTCCGCTTTATTCAAGGCAACCCAAATCACCCGATTAACAAGGGCGTTTTATGCGCCAAGGGTAACTCGGGAATCATGAAGCAGAGCTCACCGGCCAAGCTGCGCTCGCCGTTGTTGAGAAAACCCGGTTCTGAACGTGGAGCCGGAGAGTTTGACGAGATTAGTTGGGATCAGGCTCTCGAGATACTCACCGCTCGATTGAAAAAAATTCGCCAGACTGATCCTAAAAAATTAGCCTTTTTCACTGGTCGAGACCAAATGCAGGCGTTGACTGGGTTTTGGGCAAGTCAGTTTGGCACCATCAACTGGGCGGCTCATGGCGGTTTTTGCTCGGTTAATATGGCCGCTGCAGGCCTGTATACAACAGGTCATTCATTCTGGGAATTTGGCGATCCTGATTGGAATCTTACTAAGTATTTCATGATGTGGGGTGTTGCCGAAGACCACGCCTCTAACCCAATTAAGATCGGACTTAAAAAACTTAAAGAACGAGGCGCAAAATTCGTCGCTATTAACCCTGTTCGCACCGGTTACCAAGCGATTGCCGATGAGTGGATCGCGGTTCGACCAGGGACCGACGGAATGCTGGCGTTGGCTATGGTTCATGTGCTTTTGCAACACGATATGTTCGATGATGAGTTTTTGGTGCGTTATACCAATTCACCTCGCTTAGTGGTAAATACTCCAGGACAAGTTGGTGATGGCTTGTTTTTACGCAATGCCGATGGTGAGGCACTCGTGTATGACCAACAACGAGGCGCCCTAGTTGATGGTAATCGAGTAGACATAAGCCCAGCACTTTTCGGGGATTTTACCGCAGACGACGGCCGACCGGTTCGCACTGTGATGAGTCTGTTGGCTGATAAATATTTAGTTGATGAATACTCACCTGAGGCGGCCGCTAAGGTGTGTGGAGTGCCTGCCGAAACAATAGAGCGTTTGGCCTTGGAAATCGCCCACGTGGCGTTCGAAGAAAGCATCACAATCGATTGCGAATGGACTGATTGGGCGGGTCGTAAGCAAACCCAGTTTGTTGGTCGGCCGGTTTCCATGCATGCGATGCGTGGAATCTCGGCTCATTCAAATGGTTTTCAAACTTGTCGCGCAATTCACTTACTTCAAGTGATGTTAGGCACCATCGACTGCCCTGGTGGACATTTAGCCAAGCCACCGTTTCCCAAACACATACCGCCAAACTTAAAACCGGCACGGGACATGGCTCCGAATACACCATTGACCTCTGCGCCCTTGGGGTTTCCAACTGCGCCAGAAGATCTCTGCATCGACGGCGATGGAACACCGCTAAGAATTGATAAGGCATATTCATGGGACGCACCGATTGCGGCTCACGGATTGATGCACATGGTTATTAGTAATGCGGTAAAAGGCGACCCATACGAGATTGATACCTTGATGCTATTTATGGCCAACATGGCTTGGAATTCCAGTATGAATACCGCTAATACTATGTCTATGTTGCGCGAGAAAAAAGACAATGGCGAGTACAAGATTCCGTTTATAGTTAATTCTGATGCCTTCCATTCCGAGATGGTTAACTACTCTGATTTAGTCTTGCCGGACACGACTTTTTTAGAACGGTACGACACGATTTCAATGCTAGATCGGCCGATATCTGAAACAGACGCCGCTTGCGACTCCATTCGGCAACCAATCTTAACCGTTGATCGAGATGTGCGTGCATGGCAAGAAGTGTTAGTCGAGCTAGCTGGGCGGTTGGACTTTCCGGCGTTTAAAGATGAGCAGGGCGCCAATAAGTATCAAAACTACAAAGACTTCATAATTAACTACGAACGTGCTCCCGGAATCGGCTTTCTAGCGGGCTGGCGCGGTAAAAATGGTGATCAACACTTAGTTGGTGAGCCAAATCCCAAACAATGGGAGGCTTATATAGAAAACGAATGCTTCTTTGAATACCCGCTCGAGCCAAGTCAACGATATTATCGGCACGCCAACAAAGATTATTTGGAGCTTGCAAAGACCGCCGGTTGGGTCGGCTCAACAGAGCAGATATTAATCGAAGTGTATTCTGAGCCGCTGCAAAAATTTCGCTTGGCTGGTCAAGGTCTATATGACGGTCCGATGCCGACCGATGAGCAGCATAAGCAACGGTTGAGGGATCACTTTGACCCGTTGCCTTACTTTTACATGCCATTAGAGCAGCAGCGTATTGATACTGATGAATACCGCTTTCACGCAATAACACAGCGGCCGATGTTTATGTATCATTCTTGGGATTCGCAAAACGCTTGGCTGCGCCAGATCGCTTCACAAAACTATTTATATATGAACCGCGAGGAATGCGGCCGCATGGGCATAGAAGATGAAAGTTGGGTTTGGCTTGAATCGCATAACGGTAAAATTCGTGCACAGGTAAAGCATATGGATGGCGTTGAGGCCAATACCGTATGGACATGGAACGCAATCGCTAAAGCCTCAGGTACCTGGGGGCTAGATAAAGACGCCAACGAGAGCAAAGACGCATTTTTGTTAAATCACTTAATTTCTGAGTTGCTACCGCCGAAACAAAGCTTTGCTGACATAACAAATTCCGACCCAGTGACAGGGCAGGCCGCTTGGTACGATCTCTGCGTTAAGATCACTCCCGCGTTAGATGGCGAAAGTGGAGCATGGCCGCAATTTGAGTCGGTTGAACCGTTACCTAATCAGCCCTTGTCAGCAAAAGAAATTAGCTATAGTACGCATCAAAATGTGAATATTAAGCGCTCTCTGAAAGATATTTTGACGCGAGGAAAACGATAATGAAACTCGGTTTAGTGATTGACCTCGATACCTGTGTTGGCTGTCATGCTTGCGCAACCGCCTGTAAACAATGGAATACTTCGGGCACCATCGGGCCGTTATCTGATCAAAACCCGTATGGGAAAAACCCTATAGGCTCATGGTTAAATCGTATCCGCACCTATGAAGTTAAGGAGCCCTCAGCCGACCAAAAACTGCCCTCAGCCGACCCAAAACTGTCAAAAGCTGATCAGAGGACGGCTTCAGACAATCAAGAGTCTTCATGTGGTTCGCAGCAATTTGATTTATACGCACTCGCGACTAAAGGTGAATCTACGCTTAGCTTTGCTGGTATAAATTCTGCCACCGGCGCGCCTGCAAGTAAAACGGTTCATATGCCTATGTCGTGTATGCAATGCGAAGATGCTGATTGTGTCACCGTTTGCCCAACCGGTGCGTCTTACAAGCGTGCGGAAGATGGCATTGTACTTATCGATCAAGATAAATGCATGGGCTGTAACTTGTGTTCTTGGGCATGCCCTTATGGAGCGCGCGAGCTTGATGAAGAGCAGGGGGTAATGAAAAAATGTACCTTGTGTGTGGATCGTATCTATGACGAAAAGCTACCCGAATCTGAACGACAGCCCGCATGTGTATTAAGTTGCCCAACCAGTTCACGCGTGTTTGGCGACTTTGATGATCCAAGCTCAGATGTGAGTCGATTAACTATTGAGCGAGGCGGTAAAGGCTTGATGCCAGAGCTTGGCTATAAGCCGACAAATCGCTACCTGCCGCCAAGAGAGACGGCGCAAGTGCCTGCGATGGCAAAAACTAAGCAACCGGCGCTATCAAAGCTAAAGAAGTGGGCCAATCGAGTTATTGCTCGTTGAGTCGACACACCTTATCTAAAATTAAAAAGACCAAACAATGAAACCAGCCTTTTCAGTACTATTTTTCACCGTCACTTCGGGTATCGGCTATGGGCTGCTAATGTGGTTAGTGGCAATGCAACTAATAAGTGGTCAAGTTGGCGAGTTGCAGAACTTTCTTATGGTCGGTTTTATTGGCCTAACACTAGCAACCTTAGGCTTGTTATCGTCAACCTTGCACTTAGCAAACCCTAAAAATGCCTGGCGTGCGTTTAGTCGTTTTCGTACCTCGTGGCTATCTCGCGAGGGCGTATTTTCACTCTTGTATTACCCGGTTATATTAATATATGCCTATGTTCTTTACGCTAACGGCGGAGAGCTGACTCTAGTTCTCAAGGTGATAGGTGCGGTGTCTCTATTGATCGCGTTAGCAACGGTGATTTGCACCGGAATGATTTACGCTAGCCTCAAGCCAATTCGCCAATGGCATAATCCATTAGTGACTCCTTTATATTTACTGTTTAGTGTTACCAGCGGCGCCTTGGCCTACACTATGTTAAGTCTAGCCTTAGAGGCCAGCTTGTCTCCTTTGGCAACCAGCGCGTTTGTTATTTTGTTGTTTATTTCTCTGCTAATGAAGATTATTTATTTCAAATCTATTGGTAAGCCCGAAGGGTCAACCATAGGCAGCGCCACCGGGTTTACCCAAGCTCAAGTGCGGCTGCTTGATGCTGGCCATAATGCCGACACTTTTCTTACCAAGGAGTTTGTTTTTGACGCTGGCGCAATGAAGTTGTTGCGCTTACGTTGGTTGATGATTATCCTCCTCTTCATTGTGCCATTGCTGTTAGTTGTCGCGACCTATATGTTTGATGTCGCTCCTGCAGTCTACTTTGCCATGGTTTCGTTGTATTTTGGTTTATTCATAGAACGATGGTTGTTCTTTGCTGAAGCGCGCCATGTTGTGCGCTTGTATCACGGAGATCAACGAGCGTAGCGTTTCGAAATGGCTAAACGCTATCTTGGGCGCAGATAAGTTTCGGGCACTATTCTCTTTCATTGTTAATTAACAACTTTTATTAACCAACAGCCTTTTCTCACTAACGACAGAAGAACTATGACAGCAATCATTTTGGACGGCAAAGCCGTTGCTAAGAAAACCGAGCAAGAACTCTCAGTTAGAGTCGCCAAGCTAAAGCAAGCGGCCGATGGCGCGACGCCAATTCTGGCGACCATCTTAGTGGGTGCCGACCCAGCATCGGCGACTTATGTGAAAATGAAAGGTAACGCCTGTGCTCGTATCGGCATGGAGTCGATTCGGGTCGAGATGAGCGAGAAAACCACCACAGAAGAGTTGCTGGCCAAGATTGGTGAATTAAACGCTAACCCCGATGTGCACGGAATTTTGTTACAGCACCCGGTGCCAAGCCAAGTTGATGAGCGCGCCTGTTTCGATGCGATTGACTTGAGCAAAGATGTCGATGGCGTCACCTGCCTAGGCTTCGGTCGAATGGCGATGCAAGAATCAGCCTATGGCAGTGCTACGCCGCAAGGGATTATGCGCCTACTCGACGCTTATGATATTGAGCTCCAAGGTAAGCATGCGGTGGTTATTGGGCGTAGCCCGATATTAGGCAAGCCGATGGCATTGATGTTATTAAACGCCAATGCAACGGTAACTATTTGTCATTCACGCACCAAAAATTTAAAAGAATTAGTTAGTCAAGGCGACATAATTGTTGGCGCGGTAGGTGTGCCAGAGCTAATTAAAGCGGATTGGATTAAAGAGGGCGCTGTCGTGGTTGATGCCGGTTATCACCCTGGTGGAATCGGCGATATTGAACTTGCGCCATTGATGAAAAAAGCCAGCGCAGTCACACCTGTTCCTGGTGGTGTCGGCCCAATGACCATTAATACCCTTATTTATCAATGTGTTGACGCTGCTGAGAAAAAGTTATTGTGTTAGCCGACGGTATTATGGGGTAACGTGAACACCATTCCATGCTTGGTGTTACCTTAACTAGCAAATGGGTAGTCCGATCGTTGCATCTGGCTCGGACATACTTATAAGAAATACATACCTTAGGCTGGGTTTCGAATAACTTTTTGTGATTTCATCTGTTTCTATGTTTTTAAACGTCAATTCGATACACTACATAGATAACTATTTCACATTGCGCTTCGCCTGTGATGTTTTAACTCGGGAATAAATCAATAATGAAAAAGGCCTTAATTACAGGTATCACCGGCCAAGATGGGTCTTATCTTGCCGAGTTTCTATTAGAAAAAGGTTATGAGGTTCATGGTATTAAACGACGAGCTTCGTCATTCAATACAGAAAGAATTGATCACTTATATCAAGATCCTCATGTCCGCAATCAAAAGTTATTTTTGCATTACGGTGACTTGAGCGATACCTCGAACCTAACTCGGATAATTCAAGAGGTTCGTCCTGACGAAGTGTATAACCTTGCTGCGCAAAGTCATGTGGCGGTGTCATTTGAGGTGCCAGAATACACCGCTGATGTAGATGCATTGGGAACCCTTCGTCTGCTTGAAGCGATTCGGTTTCTGGGGCTAGAAAAGACAACCAAATTCTATCAAGCTGCGACCTCTGAATTGTACGGCTTGGTGCAAGAGACGCCGCAAAGAGAAACTACGCCATTTTACCCTCGCTCGCCATATGCGGTTGCTAAACTATATGCCTACTGGATAACGGTAAATTATCGTGAGTCATACGGCATGTTTGCCTGTAATGGTATTTTATTTAATCATGAGTCGCCACGTCGGGGCGAAACGTTTGTAACCCGAAAAATTACCCGAGCCTTGGCCAATATTGCACACGGTTTAGAACCTGTTGTCTACCTTGGGAATATGGATGCACTGCGAGATTGGGGGCATGCCAAAGATTACGTTCGTATGCAATGGCTGATGTTGCAGCAAGAGCAAGCTGATGATTTTGTTATTGCTACTGGTAACCAAATATCCGTCAGAGAGTTTGTCCGCTTGGCTGCTGCTGAAATCGGTGTCGAACTAGAATTTAACGGCGAGGGTGTTGATGAGGTTGGCGTTGTCGCCTCGGTAGATGTCGAGCGTGCACCGGCTTTAAGTGTTGGTGATCAAATAGTTAAAGTTGACCCCCGATACTTTCGACCCGCAGAAGTTGAGACGCTCCTGGGTGACCCGACCAAGGCTCGTGAGAAGATGGGGTGGAAGGCCGAAATTACGGTTGAGCAGATGTGCGCCGAAATGGTTGCAAACGATGTGGAAGTCGCAAAGCGAAATTCGCTACTTAAAAAACATGGTTTTGATGTCGCTACGACGTATGAGTGAGTTTGTTGGTAATGACTAATAAAATATTTGTCGCGGGCCACCGCGGTATGGTGGGGTCTTCATTATTGAGGCTACTTAAGAAGCAGCCTAATGTAGAGCTGCTTACCCGCTCGCACGCAGAATTAGATTTAATTAATCAGGCTGATGTCGAAGCATTTTTCGCCGAACATGCGATTGATCAAGTTTACCTCGCGGCAGCGAAAGTGGGTGGTATACACGCAAACAACACCTACCCCGCAGACTTTATTTATGACAACTTAATGATGCAGTCAAACGTTATCAATGCGGCCAATAAAGCAGGCGTGAAAAAACTGCTGCTGTTGGGCTCGTCTTGTATTTATCCTAGGCTGTCTAATCAGCCAATAGGCGAGAGTTCACTGTTAACTGGCGAACTAGAACCGACCAACGAGCCGTACGCGATTGCCAAAATAGCGGGAATAAAATTATGCGAAAGTTATAACCGCC
>JAFMHC010000041.1 GCA_017854775.1 Gammaproteobacteria bacterium
AGAATTAAGTAAAGCCCTGACGTCAGGCTTGTATATGCTCGATTTCATAGCGCGAGATTCACTCTCCGCGAGCGTATATTATTTTGGGTACACTCTAGAGTTCCTGTGGCTACGACGTTAATATTTCCCCACTCGCTTAGTTTTCGTATATTCAGCAACTGCTCAACTGCGGACAAGTTTGCCAATCGACAGTTGCTCCGTCAATGCTCGAATAAGCTAGCTGCACCACAAAGGGGGCACCGAGGTCTATGTAGCTATGCTGTGGCGGGCGTTGCACATCTCACGTTCATTCTTTTGGCGCAAAAGAGCGCGCAGCTTGCCCTCGAAGGCATCTAAAATTCAAACGTAATTGAAAGAGTCATATCATGTATTGAGACTTTATAACTAGCTTGGTTCGGTCAAAATGACAGCGACTTGCCCTAAGCGCTTATGCAAAGACAAAATAGTCGTTAGTTTGCCGTTTGCCGCCATTCCTCTTATAGGCCAAACACGTCGTTAAAATTTTCACCATTTCTGATTTTCGCCAAATTGTCATAAAGATGTTCTTTATCAACAGCATCAACGGCAATCCTTGCTGCTTGATAATTTTCAAGTAAGTTATCACCACTGAAAAATTTGCTACCTTTTCTCTTTATAGCATCGACCTCTACTTGAGATAACTTAATATTGGACACCAAATATGGCTCTCTAAAATCAACTAAAAGAGAAACACCTTCGTTAAACCAAATTGGCAGATTCAGAGAATGGTTGAACCAGCCAACTCTATAATGAACCTCAGAATGAGTATACTCATGAGCGATAACATCGACATTATGACCCTTGGGACCGAAAACAAGGCATTGACCAAGAGGTGTTATATGAGCCCTTCCGTAGGCGTTTGAGCCAAACCTAGATGCTTCATCTTCATCAGAAGTAATAATGACTATTGGAGATGAAGCCATTACACCAAATGTGTTGTCTACTCTCGACTTACCTAAACTCAAAATAGAAAGCAATTTCTGAGCCCTGTCCTCAGTAAGTGAAGAGCTAACAAAAACCTTATGCTCAATTTCTAAATAATTTGAGTACCCAACAAACTCACAAGCTAGAGCATGCCGTTGGCTTACCCCCCCTAATACAAAAATGGAAACAAAAATAACTAGCAAAGACAGCTTTAATTTACGCACTATAAATCTCCGGATAAAACCAACCAGTATTACATTTGAAATAGCATAAACGTGTTGAATTAGAAACAACGAAGTAGACAGTTTAAATCATATCGAATGTCTAAATTGAGTATTCAAGAGCCAATTGATTAAGTCAATGTAAATGGGGCAAAGTTGCCCCTAGCGCTTAATCAGGTTACACGCATTCGAGCTGCATAGCCTGTCATATCGCAACCCGCAGACTATGTCCATAGATTGAAGTTCCTAGGGCAACGATTACTAATACCGTTCTAACCCAATGCCAGGTCGCCCATTTTTTTAGCTCGCTAGCTAAGTTGGCGTTGCTTATGTCGTGTGTTGCGAAGCGATTATTGGCGGTGCGAAAATAAGTAAAGAAAATTACTAGAGTTGTTAGGCAAAGGCCTGCTGAGATTAACCATGGCAGATTGCCTGCCCCCGCTAGGGCGGCGGCGATAACAGCAAGAATTACGGCTATGCTAGTCAGTGGCGCGTAGTAACGGAAGAGGCTTGGCCCCAAACTACCATGTAGTCGAAAGAATTCTTTAGGCTCCATACGACGCCAGTAGGGCACTAGAATAATTCTTCGGTGAGCAGGCTTCCTGCAAAAAGACCTATTGCTAGCGTTGTTAGAATGTAAACTTGTTCAATCATCACGTGTCTCTTTTATTAAATATACGCGTATAATATATTGATCAGGCACCAACAAGTCAATCCCTTAACAGCTGGAATGGTTAGCAACAGAAAAAAATGAAACAACCTAAAAAGCCCAACACAAGCGATAAGCCAGTAAAACCAGGGCGGCCGGCGATCACCGATGACAAGAGGCGAGAGATGCGTGAAAAGATTGCCACGTCGACCCAGTTTCTTTTTCAAACGGAGGGATATCGCCAAATATCGATGCGGCGAATCGCAGGTGAGGTTGGCTGCTCGCCGATGACACTCTATAAATACTATGATGCCAAGATCGACATACTCCACACACTCTGGTCAGATGTATTTGAGATCATATTCAATAGGCTTGATTCGCTTGAGTTAGCGAATAAATCTCCTCGTGAGCAGCTCGTTTCTCTAGCGTCAACCTATGTTAGCTATTGGCTGGAAAATCCCGAGCATTATCGTCTGGTTTTCATGACCGAGGGTGTTAATCAACCCGATGTGAGTGCTTTTATAGCGAACCCGAAAATCGTTGCGCGTTACGAGGTGTTTTTGTTGGCGATTGTGAACGCATCGCCAGATGAGCTTACTCATGATGAATTAAGGCAGAAACTGGATGCGATGATGTGCTTTGTGAATGGTATTGCACACAACCTAATAACAATCAGCCAACATGACTGGCCTCCACTAGACTACTTAATAGATGTTGCCATGCGTGGGGTAGTCGATGGATAAAATACGACCTCGATTATTTTGTCTTTAAGTATGATGGGTATTTAAGAAAAACCTCATTGTGGTCGAATATGACTGGGTTTTGTCGCTGCAACTTATGCGGTTCCTGATAGGTCGAAAAATCTGTTTTTTTGATCACGCCTATGGGTTTTTCCATCGGGCTCAAGGCGAGAGGCGGTAATTGTCTCAAATATTTGGTATTCATGGTTAGATCGGATCGAATGCTATCTATATTCACGGCCGTTTGACCTCTATTAAAGGTCGAAAGCGCCTCGTTAGTAGACGCAAATCGCATGTACGTCTACTTTTTCAAGCAACGGCACATTGCAACTCTATGATTAGTTTTTTAATAACAGAACTAAATAACAATGAGTGTATTCAGCGGGTGTAAAAAAATATTTTATCTATTTGTCATAGTGTCGACTTTTTCAATCTCTGAGGCGGCTCAAACCGCACGAGAAAAAGACCAAACTATGTACAAGATGTATGAACCAGAGAATCTAAATACCTACGGATTTGTGTTGCCAATTGGGTCGAAAGTACCGGAAGTACACCAACTGGCGAACGATTTGCAATACTCTTTTTTTAACTACCAAGACAAATCGAAATATGAAGAAATAGCGGCGAAAATTACTGAATTAGACCCAAGCTATCCGTCGGCCTATTTGATGCAATCTTTTTATGTGCCAGATGATACTCCTAAATATAAAGAGTTGGTGACCAAAGCGTTTGAGCTGTCCAAGATTCATCCCTTAGATAGCGAGAGGAGTATGGTTCAAGCCGATTATCATTTACTGATTACCGAAGATTACGATCAAGCCCTAAGCTTATTTCAACACGTAGCCGACTTATACCCAGAAAGCTCAGTCGCCATTTGGTGTGTTGGTATGGTGTACTACTATTCAAGGCAAAACGAAAAAGCGCTTGCAGCGTTTAAAAAGAGCGTGGAACTCAACCCAAATTTGGCTAAGGGTTACGAGTCTATATCTTGGGTTTATAGTACCAAATCAGATAAAGAATTTTTCGATGAAAAAAAGGCACTTGAATATCTAAATATTGCGATCGAAAAAGGAGCAAGCGCAGCCAATGATCAGTATTATGCTGACTATGAGCCATACGTGTATTACCTTAACGGCATGTATAAGAAAGCAATATCCAACATCAACCATTACTACACTTTTGGGGACAAGTATAAAGAGTCGGAAACTCTTAAAAACGTCCTGCAATGGAGTAAAGAGAAGCTAGCCGACACTGCCATTGAAAACAAATAGGCAAAGATTTTAAGTGTCAAAATTGCCTAATATTTTTCAAGCGCCACCTATGCTTGTCAGTAAAAATAGAGCCTTTGATCAAGCATCTTTCTCCGCTTGCCAATGCTGATGGCCGCCGCATAAAAATTGTTCTTTGGTGTGCATCGCTGATACTTAGTTTCATTAAATTAAGTATGAGCGCTACTCATCACGACATCGAAACTGGCGAGATAAAAACTTCTATAGGCACAAGCTATAAAGCAGCTATTCAAGGAAACAAAAAAGAGGAAAAATTTGAGGGTTAGTTGAACGTATATATTGTTAATGTGTTGAAATTCAGGCCTTATCTGACAGATACCTGTTTTTTCAGCTCAAGTATTGTTCTAAAGCCTTTCCATTTAGATTAAATTGATGCTTGGCGCTCTAAAGCCTCAGCTTATCTTGTCTTTAGGTATGATTGGTATTCAAGCCAAACTTCAAAGTTATCATAAAGTTCTGGATTTTGTTGATGCAGTTTATGCCATTCTTTATAGGCCTCAAAATCAGTTTTTTCATCACCATTATTGGTTTTTCGGTCACGCTCATAGCTAGAGGTAGCAACCGTTTCTAGCATTTGGCTTTCATGCTTAGTTGTGTGATCGGTTGTCGTGGGTTTGCTGCTAATTAGTTGACTCAAACTAAATTCGCCGCTGTCACCAGAAAATAAACCTGGGCCAGGGGTCAAGTTGTCGTCAGCTAGGCTATTGGTGTTATATGAAAAGGTGCTGATCACCGTGAGCGTAATTACGAAGTATTTCGACGCGAACATATTATATTTCCTCTGTTAAATAGGGTGGGGCATAACCATCTTGGGGCTATATCGTTAGCAGGGCGATTACTCATGCAATAGCCCTATATAACAACGGTTTTTTGATTAGAGTTTGACTAAACCGCCAATTGCAACTGAGTCGAAACTCGACTGGCCATCAGTGTCACCCGACGTAGCTTGTACCCAAAACTGGACGCCGCCTACGGGCTTAAAGTTATACGCTAGGGTGGTGCGATCATGGTCAGCGTCATCAATTCCTTCAGCATTTTCCAATCCGTATGAACCCCGACTCACACTCACTGCGTGCTTGCCGAAGGTGTAGCCTAACTTGACAGCATTTAAATCTCGCTCGCCACCATCTAATTGGTCGGCGATGATGCTTGTAGCGCTAATATTGAATCCTGATTGGTGTTTATAACCTATTAGTGCTCCGGCACCAGACTCAGCACCAAAAAAACCAGAGGTACGAAAACCATCAACGTTTTGTTGCGGGTCATCGTCATTGTCACCGTCGCCGTGATCAACAGACCATGCGTTGAAACGAATGCCATTTTTAGCGCTGTACTTTAGCGCGAATTCGGAACCGCTATCTTCATTTAGTTGCGCGTGAAATGTTGCACCACCCCACATCTTCGGCGAATCGTAACGAATGCGTTCATTAAAAATAGATTGACCTTGAACAAAGGGTGTTTGGCTTTGCCCACCGGGGCCTCTGCGTGTTGAGCCAAATCGCGCACTCATGCCCAGAGGGTCAGAAAACCAGGTGCCTGATTGGTCGACATCGGAAATCACAAAGGTAATTGATGGCCCTGTACCAAGGCTAACCGTACCAAAGGACCCGGAGAGGCTGAATTCTTGAATTCGGTTTCGCGCATTACTACCGTCCTGTAGTAGATCAGACACGCCTTCGTTGAGACCAAATTCGACGTTGGCCCCTATTTTTAAATTGCCCCAATCTTTACTGCCCTTGATGCCAATTGTTGTTTCAGCGAATTCATGGCGCCCAAAATATGTATCATCGGAGGTGTCGTCGGATATCAAGTTGTAGGTCACTCGCCCGTAGGCGGTCACTTCGGCGTGGGCGGAGCCGACGCCAAATAGCGCAGTAGTGGCTATGGCCAGGGTTAGTAATTTTGCTTTCATCCTTGTTCTCCTATGTTATTAAAATAATTTTTTTTTAAAAAGTGCTACTTAAAATAGTGTGGTCAAAATAGTGCAGGGAAAAATATCTAGTAAAAAATAAATGTGTTTGGAAAACACACAACCAGTAATAAAACAAACACTTGAAGTGCTATAAATGGCATTACTCCTCGGTAGATAGTCGAGGTTTTAACTGAGTCACCGGCGACACCTTTGAGATAAAATAATGAGAAGCCGAATGGGGGAGTTAAGAAAGAAGTCTGTAAATTCATCGCAATCAAGATAGCGAACCAAACCATGTTGATGCCCATCAACTCAGCGATTGGGGCTAATAAGGGTACGACGATGAAGGCGATCTCGATAAAGTCGATAAAAAAACCTAATATTAGTATCGACAGCATTGCGATGAAAATAAAAGTCCATTTATCGCCCGGTACTGATAAGAAAAATTCTTCTATGAGGGCGTCACCTCCGCCATAACTGAATACCATCGAGAAGGCAGTCGCGCCGAGTAAAACGGCAAACACCATTGACGTGACTTTGACGGTTTCTAGCGATGATTGCATCAAGCTTGAAAACGAGAAGGAGCCGAAAAAGATGGATAATATGGCTGCGCCAACGGCACCTATAGCGGCTGATTCAGTTGGCGTCGCAATTCCCATAAAGATCGATCCTAAAACGCCAATAATCAACAACATGGTGGGAATGATGTTTTTAAGCGCTTGCTTTAGTATCAACATTTTGTCTTCAGTCACAACGATCGGCGGACAACGTTCTGGCTGGGTTCTTGCGACAAACAGAATATATAAGGTGTACGCGGTTACTAACATTAAGCTTGGCACCACGGCGGCTTTAAAAAGATCGCCGACGGAGATCCCCATTACGTCACCTAAAATTATTAGTACGATAGAGGGGGGCACAATTTGCCCCAATGTACCGGAGGCACAAATAGTACCGGTGGCCAAACGAGGGTCGTATTTATGTTTAAGCATCACTGGCAATGAGATAACGCCCATAGCTACTACGCTCGCGCCTACCACACCCGTGGACGCGGCAAGAAATGTGCCAACTAATATGGTTGAGATCGCTAAGCCGCCAGACATGCCGCCAAACAACTTTCCCATGCTTTCAAGTAACTGCTCAGCCAAACCTGAGCGTTGCAGAATCACGCCCATAAGAATGAACATTGGAATAGCCATCATCACCGTGTTTTCCATGATCGACATGATTCGATATGGCATAAATGCAAACAGGTCTAGCCCCAAAAAAATAAAGCCGACGACCAACGCTACGCCAGCAAAGGTATACGCGACATAATAGCCAAAAAATAGTAGCAACAAGGCCGCGACAAAAATGATGATACCAATCACAATCCGACTCCATGCTGATCAGAGTTGTCGAGCAGAACGCCAACTTTTTCCATTAGTAGATGTATAAAACAAAGAATTACGAAGCTAGATGCTAATGGGATAACCGATCTAATAATCCATCGGTGTGGTAAACCGCCGGGATCCGCACTGCCTTCGCCCATTTGAAAGGCGTCAAGGGAATAGCCGTAACCGAAATAAACAATTAACGTGGTGAATGGAATTGCAAAGATGAGCGTTCCAATAATGTCGATCCATGCCTGGGCTTTGGGTGACAAACGGTCATAAATAATATCGACTCGTACATGCCCTCCTTGCTTTAAAGTGAAGCCAATACCAAACATAAACATAGTCGCAAAAAGGTGCCATTCGAGTTCTTGCATGCCGATACTTGCATCGTTAAAAACATAACGCATGACCACGTCGTAAAATACATTGAGCACCATTAATATCATCAGCAGCCCACAAAGATAACCGACCATATCGATTAGTTTTCCTATTGCTAGTGTTAAGCTTTTCATTTTATCGCTCTCTAATAAGCTTAAAAAATGAGACGTGGCGACTCCCTTCGCCCCGCCTCACAAACCTACATTGATCTACTCTGAGGGAATAGATAAATATGCTTTGTCGGAGAAGTTGGTCCAAGCTCGAGCATTCTTTGTATAGTCTGCGATCGAGGTTAATATCTTCGCCGTCATCGGGTCTTTCGCCGCAGACTCCATCAATAATTGAGTGTTGGCAGAACGCAAGGCCTGCATCACCTCAGCTGGAAAGCTACGAATTTCAACATTTGGGAAATCTGTTTGTATTCTGGCCAAATTAATCGCACTTTCATGAGTCGATTGAGCGTACATGTCGTAAGCGCTTACACGCATTGCGGTTGTTAATATCTCTTGCAAGTCTGCTGGCAACGTCTGATAGGCTTTTTCATTAACCATGAATTGCAACTCGGTAGCCGGCTCATGCCAGCCGGTGTAGTAATAGGGAGCAATCTTGTGAAATCCCATTCGCAGGTCTAATGAGGGACCTACCCACTCAAGTGCATCTATGGTGTTTCTTTCAAGTGCGGTGTACAACTCGCCAGCGGGTATGTTGGTAGGCTTGGCACCTAGTTTTGCTAGCACTTCACCGGCAAATCCTGGAATTCTCATTTTCAAGCCTTTAAGGTCGTCTACGCTCTTAATCTCCTTGCGAAACCAACCTCCCATTTGCACGCCGGTGTTGCCGCCGGGGAACGACATCAACCCGTAGGGTTTATAGACCTCTTCCATGAGTTCTATGCCCCCGCCGTGATAAAACCAAGCATTCTGTTCGGAAGCGGTCATGCCAAATGGCACGGTGCTGAAGAACATTGTGTTGAAATTTTTACCTTTCCAGTAGTAGGAAGCCGAATGACCCATCTGATATTGCCCTGACTTAACGAAGTCAAAAATACCTAATGCAGACTTATGTTTGTTGGCGGAATCCACTTGTATGGTTAAACGTCCGTTCGACATTTTCTTGACCATAGCGGCTAAATTTTTAGTTGTATCGCCAAATACTGGAAAATTTGGCCCCCACGTTTCAGCCAAACGCCAGCGGTAAGTTTTTTCGGCGGCTAAAGATTGGCTGGTCACAATTACCGTAGCAATCACAATTGTGAGCTTAGCAACGGTTTTAGTGGTAAATAATGTCATGCTTCTTCCTCGAACGTGGTCTTTAGCTATTTAGCCTTATACACATTAGCTATTGAGATAGCATTATTAACTAACGAAGCTGCGCTCGCGTCGGTACTACTGCGCATGTGCCCTAGGTACAACTACCTAGGTAAACTGCGTAGGCTCGGTTGGTAAAAATCCTCTATAGTATTTATTAAGGGGAGCAACATGATCAAACTGCCAATAAAGCTTTTATTACTAGCGACGACGCCAGTTGTTATTGCCTTAGTGCTGACCTACGTATTTATTACCAATGAGTCAAAGCATCTCTCGGAACAAACGCTTAGCACGCTTGAAACATTTTTGATGGAATCGAAACGTCGTGAGTTGCATAACTACTCACAGCTAGCCAATTCCGCGATTAACCACATTTACAAGTCTGCTGACCCAGACAATCACGTAGCGCAAAGTTTGGTTGCCGATATTTTAGATGAGATGTCATACAATGGAGATGATGGATATTTCTTTGTTTACGATGACAAGGGCAACAGCATTGCCCACCCAAAGCAACCCTTCAGAGTAGGCCAAAACTGGTGGGGTCTCGAAGATAAAAGTGGCTCCAAAATTATTCAGATATTAATTGAGAATGCAAAAAACGGCGGAGACTACTATCAATATCCATGGGATAAACCTTCGCTACATAGCCGTACTGAAAAAGTTAGCTATTCTTGGTATTTGCCGAAATGGAACTGGATGATAGGCACAGGAATA
The DNA here is from genome assembly GCA_017854775.1 of Gammaproteobacteria bacterium. Classification (GTDB taxonomy): domain Bacteria; phylum Pseudomonadota; class Gammaproteobacteria; order Arenicellales; family Arenicellaceae; genus Arenicella. The sequence continues at coordinate 9,526 of JAFMHC010000041.1, forward strand.
TATCTGGATGACGTTGAGGCACAGATCGCTGCGTTACAAAAGGACATCGACCGACATATTAAGAACACTGAAGAAATCATTCTTGGCATTGCCTTAACGACTGCGTTTACTATCTTCTTAATAGCGTTGATCATTGCGCTTAAGGAGAAGACCAAGAGCAATACGCAACTTAACCTGCTGAGCCAAAGAATTGTTAACCTGCAGGAAGAGGAGCGACGACGTATTTCACGTGAAATGCACGACGGTATCGTGCAGATATTAGTATCGATAAAGTACTCGATTGAAGCGACACGTATGTTTTTAAATAAAAATAACGACATTACTCCCGAGCCGCTACATCATGCTGCGACCAACTTGAATTCCGCTATTCAAGAGATAAGACGCATATCACACGACCTTCATCCGCGTATCTTAGATGAGCTTGGTTTGGGGTTAGCACTGGACTCACTTACCAATGAGTTTAGTCGCCGTACTGGTATTTCAGTTGACCTAGTTCGCCCAGCGGTTAAAAAAGTGTTGCCGGATGATATAGCCACAACCTTGTATCGAGTGGTACAGGAGTCGCTTACTAATATTGAACGCCACTCTCAAGCAAAATTTTGTAAGGTTAATCTTTACTTTACATCTCAAGAGCTGGTGCTAGAAATTGTTGATGATGGTACCGGTTTTGACGAGCATCGTACCCCTCTTTCAGATGGTATCGGAATTCGCAATTTAACTGAACGACTTGATTACCAAGGCGGGGAATTTGAGGTGATATCTACTCCGCAGGGAACAACAGTAGTAGCCAAGATTTCAAATTCGCTCTTTAAGGGACACTCAGCGCCAGATATCGATAAAACTGCTCGCGCTGCATAAATAACAGGGAACCATGAATATGGACAAACGGAAAATTTCAATTTTGATAGTCGACGATCACCCTATGGTCATTGGAGGGCTGATTTCATGCTTATCTTTTTATGAAGATATGGAAGTAGTGGGACAGGCTTCAAACGGTAAAGATGGCATTACAAAATGCTTAGAGCTTAAACCTGATGTGGTGCTCATGGACATCAGCATGCCGACGATGAATGGCATAGATGCTACCGAGATTATGCTTGAGAGGGCGGCCGACACCAAGGTTCTTATTTTTAGTATGCATGAGAATCCGGAATTCGTTGCCAACATAATGGCAGCCGGAGCAAAAGGCTTCATTCTCAAGGATACATCGACTGAAGAAATTCACTTTGCGATAAAAAGCGTGTACGGAGGTAGACCCTATTTTAGTGGAAGTATCGCCACCAACATCATCGAAAATCCGATGCCCAAGAACGAAAGTTTGACCACACGAGAGCAGACCATTTTGGCTTTTATAGCTGACGGTTATTCCAGCAGAGAAATAGCTACCGCACTAGATATAAGCTGCCGAACGGTTGAAGCGCACCGACGAAATATTAAGTCAAAATTGAGTATTGATTCTTTTGCCGAGCTTATTCGTTATGCATTAGATCACGGCATTACTAAAAAATAGTCTTGGCCTTAGCTTAAGTGACACCAAGAGGTGGAAATGGCCACATATGACGGTTTTTAGGCGTGATCTGATCTTAGAAGTCATTAGCAAGGTTGTTACTATACAGATGTTTTTTAGGAACCGAGGGGACAGACCTCGTCCTGAGTCGATCTTGCCCAGAGTTTGGCTGCGAAGTAATCGGGGTAAGCAGGTAAATGAACGAAACACAAAGCCCATCTTTTCAGATGGGCCAAGTTTAGTTTCAGGGGAGATTGGAGGCCACGGGATAAGAGGGGTGGGCCACGAGATCTCATTGGACCTCGCTCGAATCAAGGCCAAGTGTAATTGTCTGTCTACTTATCGAATATTAGTTGTCAGGCAATATCTCAATTCGAGAATAGGGTTTGTAATATCAATACAATCATATTGTAAAATAGAACTACTGGCTTTTAACAAACTGCCTAGCGATCGCCGAACAGATCGCCTAGACCACCCAGCACCGACCCTTCGCCTTTTTTGCCAAAACTACCGCTTGCTTGAATAACTCTATTTGCCAAACGTGAGAACGGCAGACTCTGTAAGTACACGGTTCCTGGTCCGCGTAATGTGGCTAGAAATAAGCCTTCGCCGCCGAATATCATGGATTTTAAATTCCCGGCGCGTTCGATGTCGTAATCCACGGCACTGGTAAACGCGGCTATACAGCCGGTATCGACTCTAAGTATCTCACCCGCTTTAAGTTCGCGCTTAATGACCGTGCCGCCGATGTGTACAAAGGCTTTACCGTCGCCGCGTAAGCGTTGCAAGATAAACCCTTCGCCACCGAAGAAGCCGGCGCCTAGCTTTTTTTGAAATGCGATATCCAAGGAGGTTCCGAAGGCAGCGCATAGAAAGGCATCTTTCTGACAGATTAGTTCTCCACCTACTTGGCTCATATCAATGGCGACAATTTTGCCTGGATAGGGCGCGGCGAATGCCACTCGTTTTTTGCCTTCGCCATTGTTAGTAAAGTGCGTCATGAAAATTGATTCACCGGTGAGCACACGTTTGCCGACATTGAGCAAAGCATCCATTACGCCGCCGCTGGGCTTTGATCCATCGCCCATTTTAGTCTCAAATTCAATGCCGTCTTGCATGTAGTTCATGGCCCCGGCTTCGGCGATGACCGTTTCGGCGGGGTCTAATTCGACCTCGACGATTTGCATATCGTCACCAAAGATTTCGTAGTCGACTTCATGGCATTTCATTGTAGGGTTTTGCATAGGCGGCTCCTTGAAACTGAATAAAAAGGTTGTAACAACAGGATATTATAATGTTGATAAGGGTATTCTGTGTTTTTTCAATGCGGCTAAGATGCTCTATCTAGTGCTAGGTGCTAGCTCTTTTGGTGACGAACATACTTAACGTTTTTTAACTACCAAGCTACCAATCGAGTAACCCGCGCCAAACGAACAAATTACACCTACGCTGCCGGGTGCTAGATCTTTATTATATTTAGTGAAGGCAATTATTGATCCGGCAGAGGCCGTATTAGCGTATTCATCTAATACAATTGGCGCTTCTTCTACGGTGGCGTCGCGGCCGAGTAAACGCTTGCTGATCAATAAGTTCATATTGATATTGGCTTGATGAAGCCACCAGCGGCTTAGGTCTTGCGCGGTGTGGCCAAGTTCGCTCAAGTGATCTTCGATATGCTTGGCGGCCATTGGGCATACTTCTTTGAATACGCCGCGACCGTTTTGATGAAATAAGTTATCAGCGCCGAACACCTCGTCGTCGATAGCGTGTGAGACGTAACCAAAATTTGAGCGAATATTATTTGAAAATTGGGTAACGGCTTTAGTGCCAAGAATATCGTAGCTATGTTCTGAGCGGCAGGTATCTGAGCTTTCAACAACCACCGCTGTGGACACATCACCAAAGATAAAATGACCATCACGGTCTTTATAGTTGACCTGTGGCGATGTTAACTCGGGGTTAATTACTAATACACATTTCGCGGTCCCAGCTTTTACCATTTCATAGGCACGTTGCAAGGCGAATGTCGCCGCTGAGCAGGCCACCAGCATGTCGAAGCCGAACCCTTTAATGTTTAATGCTTCTTGAACTTCTATTGCAATAGCTGGGTAGGCACGTTCGGTGTAGGCACAACTTACGATAACAGCATCGATATCATCGGCCTCTTTATTAGCGTCTTGGAGCGCAATTTTTGCCGCGTTTAAGGCGATCTCAGCTTGATGCGAAAGCTCTTCATCAGACCGCTTTGGAATGCGGGGGCGCATGCGGTCAATGTCTAGGGCGCCATCTTTGATGTAAATGTAGCGTTGCTTAATACCTGACACTTTCTCAATAAAAGGCGCTGATGACATGGGCATTTCTTGCATGCTACCGTCTTCAATCGCGGATGAGTTGTCAACATTAAATTTCGCCGAATAGGCGTTATAAGAGTCTACTAATTCTTGGTTAGTTATGGTGTGCGGAGGGTTCCAAACACCTGAGCCACTGATGACAACGGTTGGATTCATAGGTCGCTTCTGTAATATTTTCGTAATATCTGAATGGTAATGCACGCAGATATTGGTTTCAAAGGGCGTAAACTGGAATTTCGGGTTTAACTTTCGCATGAATTTCTAGCTTTGCTGCTAAGTTTACCCTAAATTATTGTCTAGTTGAGCCAGCCTCATGAATTCCTTGGTGTTTGAAAACAGAAATGATGAGATTGACTACGATCGTCTAGGAGGGCTGTGTTTTATTGGTAGATACGAACGTCGACTGCCGGTCAGCATTGTCCGTATGATGGAAAACGCCTACGATTGGGAGCATTTACCGCACGTTCATGAGTCGAGTTTTAAGGGAATTAATTTAGTTGAAGATGGTAAGTGGGGGTGGCGGGCGGTAGCCATACTGCCAGACTCACGCTCGCAACACTTGGAATTGCTGGTAGATCGCGCCCAGAGTTATTGGGCGACAACCGTATTGTCGGGCGATGCTAAGGGTTTTGAAATACACACTCAAGCGAAACAAGTCACGGCTAACGAAATTGATGTTGTTATTAATTTTTACTTGCCAAAGGCGTTTTCTAAAGTACTGCTAGGCCTCAATATATCGAAGTGGTTTCTGCCGTTTAAGCTCTATAAAAAAGTAGCAGAGAAACTCGGCATTAACAACGTGAGTGCTAGCGATAGCCCAGAGACGTCGATACTCAATGCTTTACATTATCAATACTCGGTTTTATACGATGAAGATGAAACCTTAATGAGTGGCCGTCAAGAAGCGATTGATAGGCAAAAAAAGAACAACAATCTTGAATCACCTACAAGGCTATCTATAGGCCAGGTAGGAACTGTTTTGAAACAACTGCCGAAAGTTGTTCAGTTTGGCAAGCATCGCTACGTGGTAAACCAGTGGAAAGGCGAATGGGTGATTTACGCGGCCGACTGCCCTCATATGCTCGGACCAATAGAAGAGTCAGACATCGATTCCCAAGGACGCGTCACTTGTCCATGGCATGGTTATCAATTTGATATCCTGAGCGGAAAAAGCTGCTCTGATGGGGGCGCTGATTTAAAGGGCGCCCCTACATTATCTATTGTTGGTGACCACCTAGTTGCTCATACTGACTGATATTAACGCCTTAGCCAAGCCTTGTTTTGATAGCCGAACACTCTCCAGAGGTGTTAGGCCCTCAGGGTATTCCTCTTGTTCCAATACAATCCATTGCGTGCCACCGACCTCAGTATTTACTTTATATAGCCCCGCCCAATCAAATGAGTCTTGACCAATAATCGGGTTGTTGAATTTTATCTTGTAGTGGGTGCTTAAGGTGCGTCCAGCGTACCGACGTACATATTCAATAGGGTCTGCTCCCGCATGATTTACCCAGCCAACATCCATTTGGAGCACTAAGGAGTTAGGCGTGGACTTGGCAATATGGTCCCAAAACGTGGCTTCACCAAATGGTGCAAATTCGAAATCGTGATTATGATATCCAAAGCGAATACCGTGAGCTTCTACCCTAGGGGCTATTCGGTTTAAATCAGCAATGGTTTGCTCAATCGTATCGCTACTCCCAGCTCGTGTATCGTAGCCAATTATCAACATAGGCACATCAGCAGCTTTGTAGAAGTTGATAGTTTCCACAAATTTGTCGTCAGACAGCGAATTGAAATCAACGTGAGCACCACTTACTTCTAACCCCTTTGATTTGATGAATGCGGTCAAGCCTTTTGGGTCATCAGTGAATTTGCCGAAATCACCTGCCAGCTCCACGCCGTCGAAGCCCATCCTTGCCAAAGCATCAATGGTTGCATCGAAATCTTCGGCGATATGATTGCGCACTGACCATAATTGAACGCTAAGCTTCGGGGCTGTGTTGGATAGTGATTCTTTATTAGCCGCACTCGCATACGTCGTCGTTATTGCTATTGATGCGAGCATCAAAAATAATATAAATTTCATAGATGTTTTCATGAGTTCTCATCTTCCTATTGTTTGTCTTAGCCTAGCTTAGAGACGGCCAGCTTTTATTTCTTTAGCGGCGTAGTCAACGGCTCTAACCGTTAATGCCATAAAGGTTAATGATGGGTTCTGTACCGCAGTAGAGCAAAAGCTAGAACCGTCTGTAACAAATAAATTAGGAATGTCGTGTGTTTGATTGTAGCTATTAAGGACTGACTCTTTAGGGTCCATACCCATGCGCGCAGTGCCCACTTCATGAATCGCAAGCCCCGGAGGATTATCGGTAACTTGGCTCCATATGTTGGACGCTCCAAATTTCGTTAGCATCGATTCACCGACCTTAACGGCATCCTGCATCATTGCTTGTTCATTGTCGGACCAGTGAACGTCAAAACTAACTTGAGGGATTCCCCATTTATCTTTCTTGGAAGAGTGCAGGCTCATTTGATTTTCAAATTGAGGCAACATTTCACCTTGTACGCCGAGGTATATTTTCCATTGACCTGGTTGTTTAAGTTTGTTTTTGAAACCGACTCCAATGCCGTCCTCGGTGGCTCGCGCTCCCCAGTTTTCACGCAGAGTTCTCCCAGCAAACGCATAGCCCCGAACGAATTTTGAACTATAGCGACTGGGTTCGTAATGAAAGTTGGGAATATAGATGCCAGTCGGCCGACGGCCTTGGTAGTACTCGTCATCAAACCCTGGGATATCTCCACCAATGCTTGCATTATAGTTGTGGTCCATTAAATAGTGACCCAATACGCCTGAGCTATTGGCTAACCCGTTCGGAAATCTCTTTGATGTGCTATTGAGTAACACTTGTGTTGTACCAACGGTCGACGCGCACATAAATACAACTTTAGCAAAATACTCGCGTTCGCTTAAATCATCATTGTCGATAACACGCACGCCTTTAACTCGGTTAGTGTTTTCATCGTAGATCAAGCTGTGTACAACACTATTGGGTGCGATATGTAGTTTGTTGGTTTTCGCCGCCGCAGGTAACGTACTGCTTTGGGTTGAGAAGTAGGCGCCAAAGGAGCAGCCTTTCTGGCATTCATTGCGTGCTTGGCATTTCACGCGCCCTAAGGATATTTGCAGTTTGGTCGGCTCGGTTATGTGGGCTGCGCGTCCTATGATTAATCGGGTGTCGGCGTGATTTTTCTCAACAGAGGCTTTAAGCTTTTTTTCCGGTCCAGTGAATTCGAATGGTGCTTGGAATTCGCCATCGGGCAATTGGGGTAAGTCTTCTCTTGCGCCGCTGATACCAACAAATTTTTCCACATAAGAATAATAATCCTTCAGATCGTTGTATCGAATCGGCCAGTCATTGCCGTGACCATCTTTACTGTTTGCTTGAAAATCAAATTCACTAAAGCGGTAAGACTGTCGATGCCAGAGTATTGATTTCCCACCGAGTTGATTGGCTCTAATCCAGCTGAACGTAGAATCGTCTTTAGTACTATACGGAAGATCTTTATCATTTCCGAAGAAGTGTTTGGTGGCATCGTTGAATGCATAGCACTGACTTTGAACGTTATATTGTCCATCGATTAGTTCTTTGTCTACCCGTTGTCTAAACGGTTGTTCCCAAGGTTTTTTGCTTTCACCGGCGTAATCAAGTTGGTGTTTTACCACCCGACCACGTTCGACCATTAGGGTTTTAAAACCACGCTCGCTAAACTCTTTGGCGGCCCAGCCTCCAGTGATGCCGCTGCCGACAATTAGTACATCAAACTCTTCTTTACTTTCGTTTATATAAAGTTGGTCATTCATTTTAGTTCACAGGTATTTGCTGACGTATTGTTCTGAAGAAAAACCTTCAAAGGGTTAGTTAGAAGTAAGCGAGTGATCCCCATGCGGAGACCACATTGTCGACCTGAATACTGCCCTTAAATTCACCTGGTACAGCGTCGTAAGTTAATTCTTTTGAGGCGCCAACTTCTGATGTGTAATAGCCAAAAACAATCAGTGATTTTAAAAACTTAAACGCCTCTGTGTGGCCTCTAGTAAATCCGTTCTTACTCGTGTCGATATCGCTGAGCAGCAAACTTGCATTAGCCAAAGACAGTGATGTGAAGCTTGCTTTATGGCGTGACTTCGACTTTTCTTCGATTAGGACGACTACTTTCACGATTGCTTCTTGATCCGATTGGTCGAAACAATAGTGGAGTTGATTGTCGATAAATCCGTGGGTGTTTACGTCACCAGCACCGGCTGTGTCGGTAGCCGGTATTATGGTTTGACAGATGTACCGTAGAGTTGCCAATTGGCTTGCATCGAAAATTTTGGCGCTTCGCTTTGCTGTATCTTTTGATTCGGTATAGGCGATTGCGACCGAAAATGCGTTGCCACCGAGTAATTCACTCGCCGTGGCGACGCCAACTATTGAGCCAAGCCCTAGAAGAAGACGTCGTCGTTTTGCATCGTTTAGGTCCATTGAATCTGCGTTGTTTTGCTTACTCATGATTTTTCACCTGTTAATTTTGTTGCTTAGATTGGCTGCGCATAAAGAGTAGCAGCCCGGTAAACGCAACAATTAGGGCTATCGGGAATAGTGTTAAATTGGTTAACGCTGCCTGACCTGCTACTAGGTCCGCGGCGGCACCGGTCAAGTTTTGCGCCTCGGCTTGTCGTCTTGCCGAATCGACCCAGCTGCCAATCACTGGGTTCCATATACTCACGGCGAAAATGCCGACACCTGCAATTAGGGACATTCCAAAGGCGCCTGAGTCGGGAACTTTCTCCGCGATAAAGCCGACCATCGTTGGCCAGAAGTAGGTCACGCCAATGGCAAATAAAATAGCAGCAACGTAAACCATATTACCTGTAGCGATACTCATTGAATAAATGCCGATGGTGGTAACAATTGATGAGAACAGCAGTACACCTGCGGGATTAAGGTTTTCAATTAGAGGGCCGGCAAAGTATCTTCCAACCGCCATTAAGCCCGTTATCATTGCCAAAATCAGCATTGGAGATGCGCCAGATGCGGATAGAATTCTTTCGATCCATTGTTGTGTACCAAGCTCGGCGGTCGCGGTGAGTGTCATGCAGAACACCATGAATAAGAACAAAGGTGAGAATACTGCTTTGACATTTTTTGCTGTTGAACTGCTTAGTGACTTTTGTTCAGGAAACTTTAAGCTGAGCATCATCCATCCATAAATTAATGTCGGGACGATCATTACCGCAATTTGTGACTGCCACGAAAATCCCGCGTCAGTAAAAAACTTTGAAATCAGTGCGCCAATTACAATGCCGCCTGGAAACCAAACATGAAAGCGATTGAGCATGGTCGTTTTCTTATCGCTATAGGTTTCTGCTACTAGAGGGTTGCAAGCGGCTTCAACTGCGCCATTTGCGAAGCCAATGCAAAAGGTAGAAACTAAGAGGGTCCAAAAACCCGAAGCGTAAATTGTAAGTATTAGACCGAGCATGTGACCGAAAAAGGCGATCAATGCTAACTTTTTAGCACCAAGTGAATTGTATAGTAGGCCACCTAGAACGGTAGCAACTGGAAAACCCAAGAACGCCATAGAGTTTATCCAACCCAACTCGGTGTCTGTGAAGCCAAAACTATCACTTAGTTGGCCTAAAATGCCAGCGCGAATAGCGAAGGTCATTGACGTGACTGTAAGTGCCATACAGCAGGCGATAAATATTTTTGAATTTTCTACTGGAGCTCTATTTATGGTTGTGTCTGAGTTCATGCTTCCTTCCTTGTGTTTTTATTATTTTAAAGGCCAAGTATTCGGCGGTTCAGATCAGCGTCTGTGGCAACTGATGCGAAGTCATCGAATGCTTTATCGGTACAACGAATAAGGTGGTCGCTAATGAAGTCGACTCCTTCGCGTGCTCCGTCTTCTGGGTGTTTTAGACAACATTCCCACTCAAGTACGGCCCAGCCATCGAAACCAAACTGGGTGAGTTTGCTGAATATGCTTTTGAAGTTAATTTGTCCATCACCCAATGAGCGAAAGCGCCCCGGACGGTCGACCCAAGATTGGTAGCCACCGTAAACGCCTGAGCGGCCCGATGGGGTGAACTCGGCGTCTTTTACATGAAAGGCTTTTATGCGCTCATGATAGATATCGATGAATTGCAGATAGTCGAGTTGCTGTAAAACAAAGTGACTAGGGTCGTACAAAATGTTGGCGCGTTTGTGATTGTTGGTAGCGTCTAGAAAGCGTTCGAATGTTACACCATCATGCAGGTCTTCACCGGGGTGGAGCTCATAGCAAACATCCACACCTGAATCTTCGAAAGCATCAAGGATAGGCAGCCAGCGTTTTGCCAGTTCTGCGAAGCCTTCTTCAACTAAGCCAACGGGTCTTTGAGGCCAAGGGTAGGCTGTGTGCCATAACAGAGCGCCCGAGAAGCTTGCATGAGATGATAGACCTAAGTGTTCGCTCGCTTTGGCGGCGTATTTAAGTTGTTGTATCGCCCAAGCGGTTCTTTGCTCTGGCTTACCGCGTAATTCTTTAGGCGCAAATCCATCAAACATTTCAGAATAAGCGGGATTAACCGCCACTAGTTGCCCTTGTAAGTGGGTCGAGAGTTCTGATATTTCTAAGCCACTTTGATTTATTATGCCTTTTATTTCATCGCAATAATCACGACTGTTGGCGGCTAATTTTAGGTCGATAAAGGAACTTCCAGAAGTAGGAATTTGAACCGAGTTATAACCTAAGCCTGCGGCCCATTGGCAAATGCCTTTGAGGCTATTGAACGGCGCCTCATCACTCATAAATTGAGCTAAGAAAATACCGGGGCCTTTTATTTGTGTGGTCATGAAATGATCCTAATTCTCAAGCGGGTCTTTATCTTTAGAAGTAGCGTGTTGCTTTCGAATTACGTGCTCCTTTTGGCTTACGTTCGACTTTGGAATTGCGTGCCACTTGGTATCCGACTTGTTGGCGGCGACAACCGTTTCGATAAACGCCATGCCTCTAATCGCATCATCAATATTAGGAGATTGGTGCAAAATAGCCGAACCTGAGCTGAGGCTCATATGGTGACGAAGTTGTTCAGCAAAATCTGTGTAAATATTGGCAAATGCCTCGAGATAGCCTTCTGGGTGACCCGCGGGCGTTCGTAAGTGATTCATTGTATCTGTCGAAAGTTCGCCTACACCTGCGCGAAGTATTTTTGATGGTTTATCTTGAAAGTTTATTTTAAGGCTATTCGGTTCTTGCTGAGACCAGTCGACACTGGCTAACTCACCGTAAATTCTAATACGTAAATTGTTCTCTTCTCCAACGCTTATTTGGCTGGCGAGTAATACGCCTTTCGCTCCGTTATCAAAACGCAGAGCGACGATACCGTCATCATCGAGTACTCGACCTTCAACCGTGGTCTCTAAAATTGAGCAGACTTCAGATATCTCTGTACCCGCAATATACTCAGCTAAATTGGCTGCATGCACACCAATATCGCCCATGCAGCAACTAATGCCTGCTCGATGTGGGTCGAGACGCCATGCGGCCTGTTTACTTGAGTCCGCAGTAGTGTCTGCTAACCAACCTTGTGAATATTCCACTACTATCTTTTTGACTTTGCCTAGCTCGCCGTTTGCGATTCGAGCGCGCGCTTCTTTTACCATTGGGTAGCCAGTGTAGGTATGCGTTAATGCATAAAGGCATTCGCTACTTTCTATACGCTGTTTTAGGTCAATTGCCTGTTCTAAATTGAGTGTCGCTGGTTTGTCTGAAATTACATGAATGCCGTACTTAATTGCATCTACCGCGATAGGATAATGCAAATGGTTAGGTGTCACTATTGACACAAAATCCATTCGTTTTGATATCGACATGTTGGACTCAGCGGCAAACATTTCTGCATAGCTGCCGTAACAACGATCTTCGTCTAAAAATAGCTCGGCTCCGGCTGCTCTTGATTTTTCAGGGTCGCTACTAAATGCGCCACAGACTAATTCAATTTGATTGTCCATGCGCGCAGCGATGCGGTGAATTGCGCCAATAAACGCATTTGGGCCGCCCCCCACCATTCCCATTCTAAGTCTCCGCTTAGTCATTTATTAACCTTAGCATTGGTGTTTTTAGGCATCTCATATTCATGCACTAAGGTTAAAGTATGGCGGCTGGGCTAAGTGATGGTAAATCGGTTTTCTATGCGACTAAATCTGCGTTTGAGTGCTTAACTGTACTTTTAATCTATGTTTTAATTGGCTTGTTATGGATTAAATAATTACCAGTTATGGCATTGACAACTCAAGATGTACACCATTTTTTATCGTGCTCACCAATCAGTGAGTTCATGAAAATGTATGACGTATTACCTGATGTATTGTTCTGGATTAAAAACCATGATGGCCAAATCATGCACGCAAACAAGTTTTTCCTCGAGCACATTGGTGTGCGTACGTTAGAGCAAGCCTTGGGCCTTACCGACTATGATTTCGCACCTCGTCAGCTAGCTAAACAATATGTGGAAGATGATAAGCGGGTATTAAAAGGTGAGTTGGTTACCGACCGCTTAGAGATGAACTCGGTAGGCAGTGGAGACATTGCATGGTTCACTACAACGAAAAGACCGCTGCTAAATTCGGGCGGCGAAATCATCGGGTCTTACGGGATTACCCGCCACCTTGAGAAAACATCTATCGCTTTAAGCGGCATCGAAGCATTGAAAACGCCAGTGAACTATATTCGCAAGAATTACATGACGCCGATTAGTCTTGGTGTCTTGGCCGATGTGTCTCATCTATCAATCAGCGCATTAGAACGCCGCTTTAAGAAGTTTTTATCTAAAACACCTAAGCAGTACATCATCGATGTGCGCCTAGAGAACGCGAGACGTTTGCTAGTTGAAACCACTTTGCCAATCGCGTTGATTGCAGAGCAAAGTGGCTTTGTTGATGCGAGTTACTTTAGCCGCCGTTTCAAACGAAAGTTCGCGCTGCTGCCCTCAGAGTTTCGGGCAGAGCATCGAGCGGCTTAAGGGTTATTGTTTAAACATGTTTACTTACGGGCAATTCTCGTATGCGTTTACCCGTAATTGCAAAAATAGCATTGGTTAACGCGGGGGCGATTGGCGGTGTACCCGGTTCGCCACCGCCACCTAAGGATATGTCTCCACTGTTGATGATCTCGACTTCTATTGTCGGTGCGTCGTTCATGCGTAGCATTTTGTAGTTGTGGAAATTGCTTTCTACGACGGCGCCATCTTTTATATTGATTTCGCCGTGAAGCGCGGCGCTTAAGCCATAAATAATGCCACTTTCCATTTGCGCTTTAAAGCCATCGGAGCTCATTGCAAAGCCTGGGTCAGCAACACAGTAAACGGTGGCCACTCGAGGCTTACCGCTGCTCATGTCGAGATCTACTATTTCGGCAACAATGGTGTTGAACGAGCGATGTAAGGCAATGCCTTGGCCCCAACCTTCGGGCAGTGGTTTGCCCCAAGTTGCCATGTTGGCGGCGGCTTCTAATACGTTACGAGCCCTCAAATCATGACTCAATAAGTCGTAGCGATATTGGTATGGGTCGACACCCGCCTCAGCCGCTAACTCATCGATAAAAGATTCGGTGAAGAATGCATGTTGGGTATGGTCAACGCTACGCCACGGTCCAAAGCGAATATGCGTTGGGCTATCGGTGTAATGAATGTATTGATTCTCAACCGCATAAGGAATAGTTGGCGCTTCAACAGGCTCATGTTTATCGACGAACTGATTTTCCCATGCTTCAGGCAAGCCGTTGACACCTAAGCTAGCCTTGAATCGACTCATAATCGCTGGCCGGTAAAAATCTTGTTGAGTGTCTTCTTCGCGCGACCAAATCATTTTTACTGGCACACCCGGTAAGGCTAGCGCTAACTTGGCACCCTGTACTGGATAGTCGTCCATTGCGCGGCGACCAAAGCCTCCGCCGAGATAGACATTATTAATTACGATGCTATCTCGATCTAATTCAAACTGGTCTGCAAGTAAGTTGCGAATGCCCAGTGGGTTTTGTAAGCCGGCCCATATCTCCAGTTGCCCATCATGCGCCCATGCGGTGCAATTCATTGGCTCCATTGTCGCGTGGGCTAAATGTGGAACGCGGTATTCAGCTTCGATGACTTTCTTCGACTTTGCTAGCACCTTACGCGCATTGCCAACCTTGAAATCGTCCTCTTCATTGCCACCTGCGATAGCGGCGTCCATTGATTTGCCAAATTGCTCGAACATCGTCTCTGAGCTTGCTCGGTTAGAGTCGTTCTCGGTATAAGTGACCTTGACCTTGTCGAGCGCTTTTTTTGCTTGCCAGTAGCTGTCTGCGATAACGCCAACACCTGAGCCAAGGTTTACAAGCTTGATAAAACCGGCCATTTCTTCTGCTGCAACGCTGTCGATTGACGATACTGTATTACCAAAAACAGGCGCCGACTTAACGCATGCGTATTTCATGCCGGGCAATTCTATATCGACGCCAAAAACAGCGCTACCATCGACCTTTGCTGGTATATCAAAGCGCTCAACATGCTTGCCCATGATTTTGAATTGATCGGGTGTTTTTAATTTAGGCTGAGTCGGGCCTTGCTTACCGGCGGCAGCCTTGGCAAAGGCAATAAACGGTTCGCTTTTATTCGATTTATCATGAAATAGATAACTATTTTCGGCACGTATTTCACTTGATGGGACTTGCCATTCATCGGCTGCGGCCTCGATCAGTATTTCGCGGGCAGCGGCACCGGCGACACGCATGCTCCATGTGCCTGTGCCGCGGACTGAGAAACTACCTCCGGTAATTTGCAGCGACATCGTTTGCGCTATCTTTAAGAATACGCCATTTAAGGTATCCTCAACCATGCCAGGCGCTTGGCTCGGTAAGGCAAATTCGCGCACGATATCTTTAGAGGCATATTCGTCATCGGCAGGAGCCTGCTCCATTGATACTGTTTTCCAGTCGGCGTCCATCTCATCGGCCAGCATCATTGGCAATACAGTGTGCACGCCTTGGCCCATTTCAGCATGGGGCACTATGACTCTGATGCTGTTGTCAGGCAGTATTTTTACCCAAGCGTTAACTAATGTTTCACCGTCTTTTTCAACTAAGCCGGCAAGTTTAGGCGTGCGATGGCCGGGCCGAATCGCTACGCCAACAATTAATCCACCACCGACCAGTGCTCCAGTGGTTAAAAATGCCCTACGTGTCCACTTACCCATTTAAGAGCCCTCCGCGATAGTTGGGTTAATAGAGCCCTCGGCCGCAGTTGGATCAAAAGATCCCTCTGCAGCGGTTGGCTTAACCAAGACCTCCGCTGGTTTTTCATCTGCCGGTATCAGGATAATTTCTTTTGCTAGCTTGGCTGAGGCTGAATGAATTGCTGTGCGAATACGGCCATACATGCCACAACGGCAGACGTTGCCAGCCATCGCTTTGTCAATATCATCGTCAGTCGGTTGCGGGTTCTTTTCTAACAAGGCTACGGCCGACATAACTTGCCCCGATTGACAATAACCGCATTGAGGAACTTGCTCGTCAATCCATGCCTGTTGCACCACGTGTAATTTCTTATCTAACTTGGCTGTTTGTTGGTTCTCTGACTGCTCGCCAATTCCTTCGATGGTGGTAATTGACCTGCCCGCGACTGACGATACCGGGGTTACGCATGAGCGAATCGGCACGCCATCTAAATGCACTGTGCAAGCTCCACATTGGGCCATGCCGCAGCCAAATTTGGTGCCTTTAAGTTTGAGCTCATCGCGAACCACCCAAAGTAGCGGTGTATCTGGCTCGACATCTAGCTGATAGCTTATGTCGTTGACGGTGATTTCTAGCATCAATTATCCTCAGGCACGGTAGCCTATTGACCATTTTGTAAACGAGAGATTATTGTAACAGAGATTTGTGAAGTTCATTTTTGAGATAATGGTAAGGTGTTTTTGAATAATAACTAAATTTTATCTTGATAAACTCAATGGATTAATTTAATTTATCGTCACACATGTTTTAGAACACTTTAATTCAGGCTGAAGACGATTATGAACGAGCGAAATCATTGGGCATCATTTAACTGGCAGGATCCGTTCCTTCTAGAAGATCAATTGAATGATGAGGAAATATTGGCTCGCGATACTGCGCAAAAATTCGCGCAATCGGTGCTACAACCTCGAGTTGTCGAAGACTATCGAAATGAGGCGTCTGACCGAAACCTATTTAGGCAAATGGGGGAGCAAGGCCTATTGGGCTCAATGATTGATGGCTATGGCTGCGCCGGCATGAGTTACACATCGTATGGTTTAATCGCCCGCGAAGTCGAGCGCGTTGATTCGGGCTACCGGTCAATGATGAGTGTGCAATCAAGCTTAGTGATGTTTCCGATTTACGCCTTTGGTTCAGAGGAGCAATGTCAGAAATATCTACCCAAATTAGCCAGCGGTGAATGGGTCGGCTGTTTTGGATTGACCGAACCTGATTATGGTTCTGACCCTGCTGGAATGGTGACCCGAGCGAAAACCGTACCCGGCGGATATGAGCTGAGCGGCGCTAAAATGTGGATTTCTAACGCACCGATAGCCGATGTCTTTGTCGTTTGGGCGAAAACCGATGACGGCGTAGTGCGTGGTTTCATTCTTGAAAAAGGAATGAAAGGCTTAAGCGCTCCCAAAATCACTGGCAAGCTTTCGCTACGCACCTCGATTACCGGTGAAATCGTGATGCAGAATGTGTTCGTGCCCGAAGAGGCTATGATGCCAAATGTGACCGGCCTAAAAGGACCAATGTCTTGCCTAAATAGCGCACGCCTTGGTATTTCATGGGGCGCCTTGGGCGCGGCGGAAGCCTGTTGGCATTCGGCTCGCCAGTACACCCTGGATAGAACGCAGTTTAATCGTCCACTGGCGGCCAATCAATTAATACAGAAAAAGCTTGCTGATATGCAGGCTGAGATCTCGCTAGCGTTACAGGGTTGTCTGCGTGCTACCCGTTTAAAGCAAGATAAAAAGTTGGCACCTGAGTTGATTTCTCTATTAAAGAGAAACTCGTGCGGCAAGGCACTTGATATTGCCCGTGCTGCTCGAGACATGCACGGTGGTAATGGTATCTCCGATGAGTACCCGGTGATGCGCCATATGATAAACCTTGAAACGGTGAACACCTATGAGGGTACGCATGACATTCATGCGCTGATCTTGGGTCGAGCGCAAACCGGCATACAAGCGTTCTTTTAGGCTTAGCAAATAACAACTTCAACCATTAAGCCTTGATTAAGCACAATCCGTGAAACTTAACCTCAAACAACTTGAAACCTTTGTTTTGGTTGCCGATCTTGGCAGCTTTAGAAGCGCGGCTGAGCGCTTAAGCACCACGCAGCCGAATATTTCATCACGGATTGCGTCTCTGGAAAGCTCGCTTAAAAGCGTATTAATGGAGCGTGATGCTGGCTCAGTTCGGCTTACCTCAAAGGGGCATGAACTGCTTGGTTACGCACGTAACGTGCTGTCATCAGTCGATGAGTTTATCCAAGTCGCCAATGGCGAGGCGGCGTTCGACGGAGTGGTGAGGCTTGGCGTTAACGAGATGGTGGTACACACTTGGCTGCGTGATTTTATGCAGGCTTTCAAGGCACGTTTTCCTAATGTATTAATTGAACTCAGCGTAGATCTGTCGTCAAAGCTGGAGACTGATTTGGCTGAGCGCAATATTGACATGGCGTTTCAAAGTGGACCGTTTGCGCGCAAGGCCTCAGGCGAGCACTGCTTAGGGGTTTACCCAATTATCTGGGTTGCTTCGCCATCGACCAAATTAGCCAATGATCGCCCTGTGAGCGTCGAAGAATTGAGTCAATTTCCGATATTGACGCACGCTAGGCGAACACGACCATACGAAGATATTGCCGCGCATTTTGCGCAATGGCCTAAACTAAAAACACGACTAGTGCCCTCTAGTAATTTATCCGCATGTCTGCAAATGACGGTTGATGGGTATGGCGTCGCCGCCTTACTGGCACCGATGGTTGAGCAAGAACTTGCCAACGGTCAGTTGATTAAAGTTGACTATCAATGGGCCCCTGAGCCGCTCA
>JAFMHC010000265.1 GCA_017854775.1 Gammaproteobacteria bacterium
ACGGGCTCAAGGCTGAATCGATTACCTGCTTGTCAGCGTAGCTGACGGGCTCAAGACTGAATCGACTACCTGCTTGTCAGCATAGCTGACGAACCGAGGCGCGGGTTTTCTTAATCTGCAAATGAATTCGGCTATTTACTCCTTAAGGTGATCTACCTTATTCTTATCAGATGATCGAAACGCTGAATAAAAACCAACTTCGTCGAACCATGCGCCGACGTCGGGCTGAGTTAAGTAATCTCCAGCTAAACGCCGCTCGAAATGGGCTTGCGAAGCAAGCTCGGCAATCAAATCGGCTGCTGCAAGCGCAACACATACTGAGTTATGCGCCTTTTGCTGGTGAGATATCACCGCTAACTTTAGTCAAAAACCTTGCTTGCCGAACGGTTCATCTGCCAAGAATTACCAATTTCAGGCTCAGCCAAATGCGCTTTTACTGCGCAAAAAAAGTCGACCGATTCAACAAGTATGGCATTCAGGAACCTAGTGCTGATGGTAAGCCTTGGCCAGCTAATAGCTTCGACGTATTATTAGTTCCCTTGATTGCGTTTGATCGCTCAGGTACACGCATCGGCATGGGAGCCGGATATTACGACCGAGCACTCGAGGCGCTTAGTTATCAGACCAGCACCAAGCCGTATTTAGTCGGTTTAGCTCATTATTTCCAAGAAGTTAATTCACTAGAGCGTGAGCCTTGGGATGTTCCCTTAGATGCTATACTAACTGATCAAGAATTCATCAAAATTTAGCAGGACGAGACAAAATGACGAAACTAGCAAAATCGATGCTCAGCTGCATAATGTTGCTGTGCCTAATCAATGGATCGGCATTTGCCGAAAAAAACTCTACAACAACAAACAAAAATACTATGGTCACACTTAAAACGAACTTTGGCGACATTGAAATTGAATTGAACGCCGACAAAGCACCTAAAACTGTTGAAAATTTTCTACAGTACGTAAAAGAAGGTCACTACGACGGCGTTATATTCCATCGAGTAATCAACAACTTCATGGTTCAAGGCGGCGGTTTCGATGCTGACATGAAGGAGAAAAAGTCTCGTGGCCCTATCCCGAATGAAGCCAGCAACGGCCTGAAAAATGAAAAGTACACGCTAGCAATGGCGCGTACTAGCGAGCCTCATTCAGCCAGCGCTCAATTCTTCATCAATACCAAAGACAACGAATTTTTGAATTTCAGCTCAGAAACTCAGAACGGTTGGGGCTATGCAGTGTTCGGTAAAGTTGTCGGCGGCACCGAGATAGTAGATAAAATTGAAGCCGTGCAGACAGGTCAATCTGGCCCCCACGGTGATGTTCCTGTTGAGCCCGTTATTATCGAGTCAGCCACTGTTGCCGAATAGCTTTATTAAGCACAGGCGATAGCATATTGACGGCTCACCTTTGGTGGGCCGTTTTTATTTGCGCAGAAACTTTAGCTTGCTGAATTACGAAAAATTCCTAACAGTCAGTTCCTCGCGACCAATTCCAAACAACTAGGTCCTAGCGACTAGTTCCTTGGGGCTAGTTCCTTGCGACTAGACCCTAGCGGACAAACACATCGGGCCAATTATCGTTACCCGTATGAAAGGTCAAGCGAGTTGCCTGGCCGGAATCTGAACCTAGCTTCCAAAGAAAAATTTCATAGTCCTGAGTATCATGCTCGTGCTGGTCAGACCCTCTACTGGCACCAAAAACCATGTACTCACCGTTTGATGAATCTTTCGGCCAATACTCGTGAGTAAACTCCCCTCGCAGGTTAATCAGTGTTTTATGCTCTAAGGTTTTAGGGTTTACGCTGACGATATGCAGCGTGCCATCGGGTGCTCCAGGCGTTACTTGATACAAACCGCTTAGATCAGATGTCCAACCAAGTTCGCAGCCATTAAGCACGGCGCGATGTTTGCCATTGGTATCGATTGCCGTGCCCCAATGACCGGTGTTACTGCCTATCTCGCTCTGCCGTGCGGTAAACACTAGCTGCTTAGTCGCATCGTTGAATTTTGGATTTTGCAAACGCGCGCCGGCCGGCATGTTGTTGTTAGCGCCACCTTGGTAAATCACGCTGGACGCTAAAGTATTAACATTAACTCTCTCTACCACAGTGGCGTCACGCAAATAGCTAATCTCAGAGTCGTTTAGCCATTGAGGTGCTGTACCATTGCTGGCAATTTTCCGCTCCTGCATTGTCTTGAGGTTCAATAGGTATACGTCCCAAGCAACGGTATTTCGTTGTGATACCCAAGGTTGATGGGCACGTGAGAAAACCAATAGCTCACCGTTTGGAGAAATACGCGGGTAGGTTTCAGTATTCGGGTGATTAGTTAATTTATCAAGCTCGAAAGTCTTAAGGTCACGGCGAAAAATATCATGATTTCCATCGCGGTTTGAACTAAACACGACAAAACCATCAATGTTACTCCCCGGCTGTTGTGATAATAGTTGCGAAGGTTCGCCGTCACTAGTAATTGAACCGGTGGGAGGGGCACTCAAAGCTCCGAGCTTGGTGGTAGTCCATAATTGAAACGTAAGAAAAACCGTTCCCATCAGTAAGACTATGCCAGCAAGCATATAAGCACCGGCCTTTCTGATTTTATTATTAGACAAGCGATCTAGCTCTGACTCTTGATCGCGTGGCTCTTTCTGCAAGCGAGTCGATAATACAAAGGTCACGATAAAAACCCCTCCTAGTAGATACTCAATAAGCTGACTCCAAATATGCACACACAACATAGTGACGAATGTTGCCGCTTGGTCAGCAACACCCAACAATTGGAATACAAGTGAGCTACCAACTTCATACACGCCGAAACTCATAAACGCAGGGATCGGCAAGCTAGCGCCGACCTCGCCCCCAATCAACGCGCTAACGATATGCTCTACAGGCAATGCTGCAAGTTCAGGAAAGCTCTTTGCGGCTACCGCTTGAAACAATAAATAGAAACCAAAGTATTTCAGAACACGAATAAGCACCGATATCGAAATCACTAGGCTGGCTTTGCCTGAGTCTAAAACGGCTTGCAGACTTTGGTTAAAGCTATGAAGTAATTCGATGGCTTTGGCGCGCCAGCTTTGTTCGGCTTGCCAATCGGGCAATGCCGATTTTATAGGTTTGAAGTTTTCCACTGATTTGACAAACCATGGGGTGATCCGAAACAAACTAAAGACTGCAACCGCTGATAGCACCGATGCCATCACCAAAGCGCCAATCGCCCAGCCTGTGATGCCGGTGCCAAACGACTGAGTGATTACGATGAAGATCACGATCACCAAAAGGGCTACAAAATCAAAGGCTATGCTAATTGATAGCGAGCTAACGCAGTGTTGCAGCTTTACTCCGTAGCCACGATTCAATAGAGCAATGTAACCAAGCTCGCCGAGCCTCGCTGGCAGCAGATCTACTACCATATTTCGAATGCCTGTCACCATTATCATTTGTCGAAATGACGGCACATTTGATTCGCCACCTAAACCAATCAATAAACGATAGCGGTAAGCACGAACAAATAGACTAACAAAATACAGTCCAATGTAAGCCCATACAAAATTGATTGATGTCGCCTGCAAGGTGGCAACAACCGAAGGCCTGTCAGCATCGGCTAAACCAGTGGTAAAGAGCTGTAGTAACAGCGCCAGAATGGCGAACGAAATACCAATAGATAAGGTAATTCTTAAAACATTTTTGATCATTGATGTGTCAGTCTAGCCTCAGGGAAAATTGACGGTCAATTAATCAGCATAGATGAGCTGGAAAAGATGTGGTGAATTCTTAACAGGAATTATTTCATTTAGAGGTCTCAGCATAACTCAGGGACGAGAAAAGCAACTGTAACCAAAGGGGCGGGGAAGATATTTGAGTTGGTCTGTAGTTACCCAAAAGTAACGCCAAACCAACTCAAAACTAAGCAAGCCTAGTATTAAGATCTAGTATTAAAATCCTAGTGCTGATGCCCACCTTCGCCATGCACATGCCCATGCTCGATCTCTTCAGCCGAAGCGTCACGAACTTCAGCGATGCTAACGTCGAAATGCAACTCTTTACCCGCTAAAGGGTGGTTACCATCAACCGTTACCATTGTCTCATCCATCGCTGTGACCACTACTGGCACCGGGCCTTGCTCGGTCTCAGCTTGAAATCTCATGCCGACTGAAACTTTATCAATTTCTTCACCAAAGGCTTCCTTTGGTACAGTTTGGACTAGCGCCTCAACGGGCATGCCATAACCCTTCTCTGGACTGACGACAGCCGCGACATTATCGCCAACCGTTTTGCCAACCAACTGTTCTTCTAGGCCGACAATGATATTGCCAGCGCCGTGTAAGTATACCAATGGGTCTTGGCCTTTTGATGAATCTAAAACTTCGCCTTCTGAGTCTTTAAGTTCATAGTGCATAGTAACTACAGAGTTTTCTTTAATCATGAGTAATGCCTGTTGTGCGCAGTGCAAACAATATTGTGCTAAGCGCGTAAATTATTTGCCAATTATGCCTGTTGGAAACGGTGAATAAAAATGCTTAGATTAAAAATGTGGATTAATTCACCGTATCGGATTGGTAAATCAATTGATTGCCAGAATGCAAGCATTCGACTCATTTTTTTGACCACAGCCGCGATTATTTACTAGATAGATATTATCACGGGCCACGTGATCAACCGCGGTAACGCGGCGATAAGCAGCGAGATCTCGTTTATGGCTAGACCAAGAATGTCTGCTCAGTAGGGTCAAACTGGAGCAGTAAGACCTGTCGGAGTATTCTATCGAGCTGCCGATAATATTTATCAAATGCGCTCAATTTTCGAATACAATAATTACAAGCACCGAGCCTTAGGCCCAACTTAATAGTTTCCACTGAGTCGTTCCGGCACAATAGGTCCGACTCAACAGTACTGACGCTATTCTGAGGCACTCCTCTAAACTCAAAAACCTAGTCCAAATTGCGACCTTAAAAATGTTAACCAAGATAAAAAATCGTTTCATTCAAAAGCAAAGCTTTAAGTACAATATCGAACAATTTAACGAACACAATAGTGTTGTTTTTCTATCTGGCTGGGCTTTCTTCGACGGTTCAGCGATTGAACGTATTTACTACCAGACATGTGATGGGAATTGGAAAAAAATTCCGTTTGAAACTCGAGCAAGTGACGACGTAGCAAAAGCACACGACACAAATATTGCTCAAAACGCCAGGTTTTCTATTAAGTTATTCGACAAGCTACCTGAAGACACCTTGAAATTGAGGTTAAGGTTTGAATCTGGCTGGGGAATTGGGAAACAACAACACGATTGTTCACTTCTGCATATTCACGGGATCGAGAGAGGTCCGTACCGCCAATTTGTGCCCAATTTTTTCAATGAATTTGTTAATGGTAAAGGAATTAAGACAGCGTTAGAAATTGGCTCAAGGGCCCGATCTGGCGTTAACAATAGAGATACGTACTTATCACCTGAAATTGAATTCACAGGTGTTGATGTGCTTGCTGGTGAGTGTGTTGATGTTGTTTGCGATGCCCACCAACTTAGCGAGCACGTCGAACAAGATAAATACGAGCTGGTTTATTCACTAAACGTTTTTGAACACTTACTTATGCCTTGGAAAGTGGTCTTGGAGATCAACAAAGTAATGAAAAAAGGCGGCGTGGTGATGATATTTACCCACCACGCATACCCACTTCATGACCTACCATGGGATTACTTCAGGTTTTCAGACAACGCTTGGTACTCGATGTTTAACAAGGCAACCGGTTTCGAAATAATAAGAACCGAGCTGATTGATCCTGTATCAATAGTTCCAAAGTGTATCTATGAAGGCAGTGTCGGGGTTAAAGACGGATTGGCTTATATTCATTCTGCTGTCATTGCTAGAAAAATATCAAACACAGACTTATCTTGGCCGGTTGACTCACAAGCGATAATTGACACAGAGTA
>JAFMHC010000266.1 GCA_017854775.1 Gammaproteobacteria bacterium
AATGATGTCGATAGGCCCGATTCAAGTTGAACTATGCGAAGGTTTTCTAATAGTAAATACCCTTTAATATCAATAGTTTCACTATTTATCTCGACAATGTTACAAACTCTTTATCGCTATCACTTTCAGCAATGCTACAATTAGTGTAATTAAATTACATAATTGTAGGATCTGTAACCGTGAATCTACCTATCAATTCGTTAAGCGAAGACGCTAAAATACTGCCAGACTTACTCGGCGAAGTCATAATTGAACAAGAAGGGCATCAAATTTTCGATGCGGTAGAATTACTGCGGAAAGGCTTTATAAACCAGCGAACTTCGCCCGATGCCGCCAAACTTGATGAGTTATTGAACACTATCGAGGGCTTAAGCGTTGAAGCGATCGATAGGGTGATTCATGCATTCAGCACTTTTTTTCACCTTACCAATATTTCGGAAGAACACGCTAGCCAAAAGTCTCGCGACACTTTAGAAGAAGCGGGCGAAACTTGGAGCAACTCGTTCGTCGATACCGTCGCAGGTTTTAAGCGTAATGGTAAGTCACTAGACGAGGTAATAGCCTTAGTTAGCGACCTAAACTATTACCCCACCTTTACCGCCCACCCTACAGAAGCCAAACGACCAATTGTGCTGGAAGCGCTGCAACGCATACATAAGGAGTATCAGGGTCTAACCAGCGGGGGTATGAGCGAAGTTGAGCTATCCGAGTTTCGTCATCGCTTAAAAGCAATGATTCAGATTTTTTGGAAAACTGAGGCAGTGCGCCCATCCAAGCCAACGGTTTACGATGAAATTGAAAATTCATTATATTATTTTCGAGAGAGCATCTTCGCTTGTTTGCCTGAGATATATCGTGATTTAGAGAGCGCGATTAAACACTCGTACCCCGAGGCTCGCGGCCAAGCCATTGAGCTACCAAATATTGTCCGCTTCGGAACTTGGGTTGGTGGAGATCGCGATGGAAACCCATTTGTCACGCCTGAAATTACTCGTAATGCGCTGCGGATGCAGCAAATCGAAGTACTTTCAGAGTATGCTCGCCGAGTCGACAGCTTAAGCAAAATCCTTACTCACAGCATCGACCAAGTGACGCTTTCAGATGAGTTCACAGCATCTATGCAACGTGATCATATTCGCTTAACTAAGTATCTAGGAAAAAAACACTTAAAAGAACCCTATCGCCTCAAACTCAGTTTAGTAAAGCTTCGCTTGGAACATACGATTGCGATCGCCGAAGCGCATTTAGGTGACGGCCACGCGTCCTTTGATCCGCTCGCATTTCAAAATGAAGCTGAGTTCAAATACGAGCTCACCACGGTTTGCGACTCACTTGCCCACCATAATGAAGCCAACCTAACGCGCGGTGGCTTGCAAGATCTAATGCGTTTGTTAGACAGCTGTGGCTTCTATTTATCGAAGCTGGATATTCGCCAAGAGTCAACGCTTCACAGCCAAGCGATTCAAGAAATTGGTTTAACCATCGACCAACCTATAGACTATTATTCGATGAATGAGGCCGAACGCCAAGCATGGCTAACAGCCGCTATTCTGGATACCAAAACGCTCAACTACGATCATCGCCAAATCACTATACAAAGCGCCGATATCATCGCGGTTTTTGACTTAATCAGCGAGATGCGTGAAGAAGTCTCAGCTGACTGTTTTGGTAGCTACATTATTTCGATGACGCATCAGGCAAGTCACCTTCTCGAAGTGGCTCTATTAGCAAAGATGTCAGGCCTGATAAGTTCAGATGAGAAGGGTAATATCAAAAGTGAGATCCACATCGCCCCGTTGTTCGAAACGGTGGTCGATTTAGAGCACGCAGAACCGACACTCGATAGCTTGTTCCGCAACCCAGTTTACCGTCAGCTACTAGCCTACACCAACGACACTCAGGAAGTGATGCTCGGCTACTCAGACTCATGCAAAGATGGTGGTATTCTGGCGTCCAGCTGGAACCTCTATAAGGCCCAACAAAACATTGTATCGGTAACCGACAAATATGGTATTCGATGCTTACTATTCCATGGCCGTGGCGGCACCATAGGCCGTGGCGGCGGCCCAACTCATGAATCAATTTTAAGCCAACCCAAGGGCACGGTCAAAGGTGGCATTAAGTTTACCGAGCAAGGTGAAGTACTTTCGTTTAAATACAACTTTAAAGACACCGCGCGCTATGAACTTACCATCGGCATAACCGGTTTGATGAAAGCCAGTGACCCAAGCAATGATCGCCAAGATAAGCCAGAACACATCGCGATGATGGACCAACTAGTGGTTTCCGGCGAAGCGGCTTTTCGCGAGCTTACCGACGACAATGTAGCCACCATGCAATACTTTTACGAAACTACGCCGTCAAATGAAATCGGCCTGTTAAATATCGGTTCGCGTCCATCACACCGCAAAAAAGCCGACTATTCGAAGAAGTCTATTAGAGCAATCGGCTGGGTATTCGGCTGGTCACAGTCTCGCCAGAATATACCTGGTTGGTATGGCTTAGGTAGCGCGCTCAAAAATGCGATTGATAACGGCGGCCTCGCCACTTTACAAGACATGCAAAAGAACTGGCGCTACTTTCAGAACTTGCTTAGCAACTCCCAGATGGTGATATTGAAGACCGACCAAAAAGTCGCACAAGAGTATTCCAAGCTGTGCAGTGATAGTGATATTGCCGAACGCACATACGCGCAACTCGCTGGCGAGTTCCGTCTATCGATCGACAATATTAGAGAAATCACCGGCGAGCGATTAATGATGGCCGACTTTCCTAAAATCGGCCAATCGGTACGCTGGCGTAATGCTTATCTGGATCCACTGAACCACATTCAAGTGAAACTGCTTGCACGTTTAGATAAAGAAGAAGATCGTATGCAATCTAAATGGCTGAAGCCAGCCTTGGACAGCATAAACGGTATCGCTACCGGCCTAAGAAATACTGGCTAATCACAATCTATGTTGAAGGTAAGGGCTATCATTCGATAGCCCTTTTTTTGGCCTTATGATGGCTTGTTTGAGCCTGCCTTGCTTAAATCATCGCGCAGCGCTCGCACTTCTTTTTGAAGATTCTTAATCAACACCTCAATATCATCATGGTCTTCATGAAGCTCTTTAGCCTCAGCTTCTTTTACCGTTGCCATAGCGTCAACCACAATGCCGATAAAAAGATTTAGTACGGTAAACGTGGTGACGGTGATAAAGGGGATAAAGAATGCCCAAGCATACGGGTGAACCTCCATAATCGGCCTAACGATTCCCATCGACCATGACTCAAGCGTCATAATCTGAAATAGCGAATACATCGAATCACCAAGGCTACCGAACCATTGTGGAAAGGTGTCTCCAAAGAGCATCGTGCTAAGCACGCCTGAAATATAAAATACTAGCAGTAATAAACCTGCCACCGAGCCCACGCCCGGTATTGCCAATAGCATACCCGAGACGACGCGCCGAAATGAATCAACCGCGGTTATCAATCGCAGCACTCGCAGAATTCTAAACGCACGAAGAATTGACAAGCCTCCCGACGATGGAATTAAGGAGATTATTACGATAACAAAATCGAATACGTTCCAACCCTTGGTAAAAAAACTCAAGCGATACACTGCCAGCTTGAGAACTAGCTCGACCACAAAGATAAACAGGCATATGCCATCGGCAACTTTCAACGCAGAGTGAACTGGGCCACTCCAGCCGTCGTTCGTTTCTAATCCTAAAATGATGCCGTTAACGACGATGACTACGATAATGAAGGTTTGAAACCAATTGGATTCAACTAGCTGTTTAATAGAAGACATAATGTGCGTGTAAAAGGTTAGTCGGCGGCGGAGTTAGCCTGTCATGTATATACAGTAAAAAAGTAAAATTTCAATGCTTATCCGAGCCGAAGCCTACTAAACAAATAGACCGAGACCATTACACCCACATGATTATTAGTGACAAGCGAATACCGTTGCATGGACTTACTTTCAAACTATAATAAACAATGACGCAACACGGTAGCACTACTATGCAGACTATTCCGATTACTAACCTAGTTATCATTGCGCTGCCGGCTCTGTTAGTGCTTGTTATTCTGCGGCGTTGGTCCGACTCAGCCAGTAGGTCAGCCTATGCGCTAGCCCGTATGGTCATTCAGCTATGCTTAATTGGTTATGCACTGACCTTTATTTTCGAAACTGAAAGCTCGGTCTTAGTGTTATCAGTGTTAAGCGTAATGTTGTGTGCTTCGTCCTGGATTGCCCTAAGCTCAGTACCCGAACAACGCAGCAACTTATACTTTAAGGCCCTGCTGGCCACCTTTATCGTTAATTCTTGCTTGCTCGGGTTAATTACCCAAGTAGTTCTCGATACATCGCCTTGGTATGCACCTAGCATTGTCATTCCTCTTGCGGGTATGGTATTCGCGGTTGGTATGAATAGCATAAGTCTCTTTGCTGAACGCTATTTTGCCGAATTAGAGCGAACAGATGAAACCGCCGCTCGCAATATCGCATACAAAGCCACCCTCATTCCGATCACTAATTCGCTGATGGCGGTTGGCCTTGTGTCGTTACCCGGAATGATGACTGGACAAATTTTATCAGGCGTATCACCGTTGATTGCGGTGCGATACCAAATCATGATCATGTTGATGTTTTTTACGTCCTCAGGCCTAACCTCAGCTATGTTTTACACCCTTATCAGGTCAAGCTTAATTGACATTAAGGACCGCAGATAGCCCTACTGCTACTGCTTGTTAAGCTTGGTGGCAGATCAGACTGAGTCACATACTCACACGGCCTGGGCAACGAAGGTCCTGCATAGAATGCTAGTGCTTTCCGCTAACGTATAAGCATAATTAGAGACCTCGGTTCGATAAATTACGACGACAATATTCAAACTATAAACACGCTATAAGTCTACAAACAGCTTATTAAGCTACAACCACCTTAGGAGTTTTTAAATGAACATCGAATATACCGCTATAAAACTGGTAAAGCGTCCAGAAACAGTCATTACCCCAGATTTGTTTGAAGTTGTTAAATTAACCACGCCTGAGCTAAAAGATGGCGAAATCCTAATTAAACAAACACACATGTCACTCGACCCAGCAATGAAGGGGTGGATGACGGCTGATCGTGAAAGCTATATTCCGCCGGTCGAATTAGGTGATGTTATGCGCTCTGGCGGAGTTGGAGAAATCGTTGAATCGAAGAATAGCGGCTTCAAGGTTGGCGCTAGAGTTCAAGGACTAACCGGCTGGGCAGAGTATATCGTGAGTAATGGGCAAGGCATGAACTTACTGCCTGAGAACGTTCCAACAGAAGCTGTTTTATGTGTCTTGGCATTACCAGGTATGACGGCTTATCAGGGCCTGATGAATATTGGCAAACCCAAATCAGGTGAGACGCTAGTGGTCTCGGGCGCCGCCGGCTCAGTCGGGTCAATGGTCGGACAAATAGCTAAAGCCGAGGGGCTAACAGTGATCGGCACAGCCGGTACCGACGAAAAGTGTAAATGGCTAATCGACGAACTGGGTTTCGATGCGGCAATCAATTATAAATCAGAAAACTTGCAAGCCGAGTTAAATGCGGCCGCCCCGAATGGTGTTGATCTTTATTTTGAAAATACCGGCGGCCCTGTGCAACATGCTGTCTTCGAGCTAATGAATGCTCATGGCCGCATAATGGTTTGTGGCATGATCTCTGACTATAATACCTTGACGCCTTCGGCAGGGCCAAATTGGATCCCAATTATCAAGAAGCGCCTAACAATTCAAGGATTCACTATGCCAGACCATTACGACAAGATACCCGGCATGATGCAGGCCATGTCTAAGTATCTAATGGAAGGTAAAATCAAGTATCGAGCGCACACACTTCATGGGCTAGAGAGCGCGATCGAAGGAATCAATTTACTCTTTACTGGCGGCAACACCGG
>JAFMHC010000267.1 GCA_017854775.1 Gammaproteobacteria bacterium
CTGCAAATGCGGCCATGGCTGTACCAGGCTTACCAAACATGACAATCTTAATGTGCCTCGGGCAATCACGGCTGCGTCAACAGTTTTGCCGATAGGCACCTTACGCATATGAACCTTTAGAATCTGCTCACGCCCACGAATGTCTGGCAGAGGCACGACCACCTGACGGTCGAAGCGGCCAGGTCTCAATAACGCTGGGTCTAATACATCTGGGCGGTTAGTAGCGGCGATCACGATAATACCTTCGCTGCCTTCAAAGCCGTCCATCTCGACTAACAACTGATTCAAGGTCTGCTCACGCTCGTCGTTACCACCACCGATACCGGCTCCACGATGACGGCCTACCGCATCGATTTCATCGATAAAAATAATACATGGTGCACTCTTCTTAGCCTGCTCGAACATGTCTCGTACGCGCGATGCGCCGACACCTACAAACATTTCAACGAAGTCTGAGCCAGAGATAGAAAAGAACGGCACTTTTGCTTCGCCGGCAATAGCCTTAGCTAAAAGAGTTTTACCTGTACCTGGGCTGCCGGTTAACAATACGCCGCTAGGCATGCGACCACCCAATTTTTGAAAACGTGATGGATCACGCAAAAACTCTACGATTTCTTGAACTTCTTCTTTCGATTCTTCGACTCCGGCGACATCTTCAAAGGTTACTCGATTTGTGTCTTGATCAAGTAGCCGAGCTTTACTCTTACCAAAGCTCATCGCACCTTTACCGCCACCGCCTTGCATTTGTCGCATTAGATAAATCCATACGCCAATGAACAGTAAGATAGGTAGGGTATTAACCAAAATAGTAGTTAGTAGCGAGCGCCCTTCAGCCTGCTTAACTTCGAATGGGATCCTGCGATCAACCAGCGTATCGATGAGCTTTTCATCAAACTTTGTCATTACGGTCCAGAATTCGCCGCCAGATTTATAGCTTCCGACGATCCGCAGTTCGCCTTCGTCTAATAGCAACGACTTAACATTGCCGTTAGTAACCTGATCCATAAATTCTGAGTATTTCAACTCCTTGGTGGAGGTTCCGGCATCAGAGTTCTGGTCTGCCAAGAATGAGCCTACTATTAAAAAAAGCAGACCAATAATAACTATGTTGGTGAGTCTATTCACTGCATAACACCTTTAAACACTCTAGGTTGAGGGGAAATTAGTTTCTTTAAATTCATGCTAAGTGTAGCAGCCTCGCATGAAGTCGTGTGAGGCTGGTTACACATTGATAATGCTTAAGCCAGTCTGTTTCTAGCTAAAAAATAATACTCACGGCTTTTTGGCCGAGATGCCGCAGGCTTACGCACAACACCACTTTTGTAGCGACTTTTAACTTCGCGTCGAAAATAATGCGATGCACTGCCTTCAAACAGCTTCACAAGTAGATGGCTATTGGCTTTTAAGCGTTTCTCGCAAAAGTACAGCACCGAATCCAACAGGCTTTCATAGAGAGCGTCATCGGAACTGCGAATACCTGTAATATTGGGGGCCATATCAGAGATTACAAGATCGATTTTTCGGCCATTAAGTAACTGATCGACTTGCATCAATATATCATCATCTTGAAAATCACCCTTGATGAAGTGTACATTGTCAATTGGGTCCATATCTAGCAAGTCTATTGCGATTGTGGTAACTCTGTCTCCGAATTTTCGTGCTATGTATTGGGACCAACCGCCCGGCGCTGAGCCTAAATCGACCACCACCATGCCAGCAGTGACTAAGCTGTCTTGTTCGTCAATTTCCTTAAATTTGTAGACCGCACGCGAACGATAGCCTTGGCTCGTTGCTTTCTTAACATAGGAATCGTTGATATGGCGACGTGCCCATTCGCCAGTTTTATTGCCTTTTCGTGCCATTTTGGATGTTTTTTTCCTGAATTTAGGTAGAATCGCGCGTCTTAAATGTATAGCACGATGTTAACCTATCGCGCAGCTAATAATTATCTCATTAAATGACTCTAACTGGAAAACAAAAGAACTACTTACGTGGAATTGCTCACAATCTTAACCCTGTTGTTATGATTGGCAACAAAGGACTAACCGACGCCGTGATGAACGAAATCGACTTAGCGTTAAATCAACATGAGTTAATCAAGATTAAACTACCCGGCAATGAAAAAGCTGAGAAAGTCGCATTGTTAGCGCTAATCACTAGCAAATCGAATAGTGAACCGGTGCAATTAATAGGCCGTATAGGTGTAATTTACCGTGCCAGTGATGACGCGAAAATCACTATCCCCAATATTTAGCCCCCCTTTCAGGGAAGCCAGTAACCGCAATGAATGCGGTTTCTATGCTCTAAATTATAAATTGCAAACGGCTGCTGATTATTAGTAATTCGCTATTAGCACAGCAAAAGATCGTTAGATCCTCTTTTTAATCGATTTAAAGCGGCTCAACCTCTGTCTTACTTGGCTTATAACGCTCTTTGTATGCGTCTAAGAAGGACTGCTTATCTTGGTTCGGAATTGTCGACTCGTCTAGCTCAATAATAGCCTGAGCGAAGTACTTAAAGAACTCTGAATCGTCAATTCTCGATACTTTATAAGATTCGTCTAGTGGGAGAGCCATTAACGCCTCTACCTTCTGACGATCCATTGCCCGAGCAAAAAGACTCGAACCTGATACATATTGACGAAGGTCTTTATCAAGCTCTGCGTAACTCATAGAGAATGCAGCAACAAACGCCTGTTCTTGACTCTGCCCTGATATGACCGCCCTCAAATAATCGATTAATTGTTCCCTACGAGTATTATCAGCATACAAATAGTGCACCGTGAAAAACGAATGCATGTAGTTTCGATTCGC
This sequence comes from Gammaproteobacteria bacterium, assembly GCA_017854775.1. Classification (GTDB taxonomy): domain Bacteria; phylum Pseudomonadota; class Gammaproteobacteria; order Arenicellales; family Arenicellaceae; genus Arenicella. Next base: position 2,814 of record JAFMHC010000267.1, read on the forward strand.
TTGGCGCAACCATTGTCTATTATTACCTGTAGATGCTTTTTGATTAAATGTTGTACGCGCGAATAGTGATTCGCTATCAAAACTGGTTACGCCGCCACCGCTATTGAGTATTGAACGAATACGGTTGGTATACGCCTCTAGACTACCAAGCACAATTCGATTTGATGACTCGGTATAGGTGGCTAAGTAATACGCGAAGCCAACACGAAACCAAAGAGGGTAGCTATCATCGATGCCCGCACTATTGAGTGAATCCTGAGCAATCGCATTGAATACAACCGAACGTCCAGAATTAGCAACTCGAAAGCTATTGCCGAAAAAACCTTTAATATCAACAAACATTCTCGTTGGCATGCCTGGGCGATTAAGCTGGATACTTACAAACTCCTCTGGCAAACCCAACCCCCTCCATGTTCGACGGGCGTCGGTCATAAACAGGATCATTTTTGTGTCGCTACTTTTTGTGCCGGTGCTCTGCTGCGGTTTAGCATTTAGAAAGAAGGCACAAAAGGCTCTATATTTCTCTAGTTGCTCTGTCGTTAAACGGGCTTTTTTTGCCGATATATCGGTGATGATCTTAAAGTTTTCACTCTCGACTAGCGTCCACTTTTTCTTTGCGAGCAACTTGATTTTTACATCAGCTAGCGCGTTGGTCGTCAGCATAAGTGACAACGCGAACGCGAAAAAAATAACTTTGTTCATTTAAATATAGTCATGCTTAAATGATTTTAGTCGTCGTAGCTAACTTCTAATATCTCGTATGCCTTTTCGCCTGCTGGAGCTTCAAAAGTAAATTCATCTCCTTCGAACTTGCCAATCAACGCTCGGCCAATCGGTGAGCTCAGCGAGATTTTCCCCTTCGCGATATCGGCCTCTAGATCACCAACAACTTGATAACTCACTTGCGCATCCGCGCCTTCGTCATACAACTTAACCTTGGCACCAAATACGACTTTGCCTTTGACATTTAGTTTGGACGTATCGATAACCTCAGCAACCCCAAGATTGCTTTCGAGCTCTTTAATACGACCTTCAATAAAACTTTGCTGCTCACGCGCAGCGTGATACTCGGCGTTTTCAGATAAGTCACCGTGAGCGCGGGCATCTGCAATTTCCTGAATAACCTTCGGCCGATCTTCGCTTTTCAGTTTCTTTAATTCGGCCCGAAGTGCTTCGGCGCCTTTTTTTGTTAGTAGTACTCGTTCCATTTTAATTCAGTTCTTATAAGTTTCAATAATTTTAATACCAGCTAGCCGACCAATTGACCAGAAAAAGCGCTTAAGAAGCCTAAACTTCCTAAACGCCAACAGCTGCTGTATCTATAAAGGTTTATGACTTGCTATAGGCTAATAGTCTTATGCAGATCTTGTAGCTTACTAACACGCATTTCGTCATGAGCTTTGTGTGCCTCAACCATAGCACGAGCGGCGGCAATATTGGTGAAGTAAGTCACTTTGTGCATCAATGCTTCACGCCGAATTGTGTACGAATCTTTAACCGTATTGTTGTTGCTGGTTGTGTTGATTACCAGGTTGGCCTTGCCGTCAATAATCATATCAACGATGTGTGGCCGCCCTTCAGTCACCTTATTAACTGTTTGACATGCAATCCCGGCTTTCTTGAAGCCCTCAGCAGTACCACGGGTGGCAACAATTTTGAAACCAGATTCAGACAAATAGCCAGCCAGATCGGTGGCAACAGCCTTATCGGAGTCGCGCACGCTGAATAAAACAGTGCCTTCACGAGGGATATCTGAGCCAGTACCTTGTTGCGCCTTATTATAAGCGGCACCGAAGGTGGCTCCAACGCCCATCACTTCACCGGTTGATTTCATCTCAGGGCTTAACAATGTATCAACGCCAGGGAATTTTACAAACGGAAATACCGCCTCCTTAACCGAAAAATACTCAGGAATTATTTCTTTGAGAATACCTTGCTCAGCCAATGTCTTACCAGCCATACAGAGCGCGGCAATTTTCGCCAGTGGTCGAGACGTAGCCTTTGATACAAATGGGACAGTACGCGACGCGCGCGGATTAACTTCAAGCACGTAAATATCGGCTCCCTTGATCGCGAACTGAACATTCATTAAGCCAATCACATTTAGCGCCAACGCCATTTTTCTGGTTTGCTCACGCAGCTCTGCTTTAATTTCGTCAGACAAGCTAAACGGTGGCAATGAGCACGCAGAGTCACCTGAATGAACGCCAGCTTCTTCGATATGCTCCATGATTCCGCCAATAACAACGTCGACGCCATCACAAATTGCATCGACATCCACTTCGATTGCATCGTTTAAGAACCGGTCTAACAGTACTGGCGACTCATTGGAAACTTGAATCGCGGTATGCATATAGTTGGATAGCGCGTGCGCATCATGCACAATTTCCATTGCCCGCCCGCCGAGCACGTAAGATGGACGAACTACCAGCGGATAACCAACCTCTTCAGCTAACGCCAGCGCGGTATCTTCGCTTGAGGCGATGCGATTAGGCGGCTGCTTCAGTTTTAGCTCGTTAAGCAATGCTTGGAACTGTTCGCGATCTTCAGCGGCGTGAATGGCCTCTGGTGAGGTGCCGATAATTTTCGTACCGTGCGCTTTCAATGGGCGAGCGAGTTTTAATGGCGTTTGGCCACCGTATTGCACGATTACGCCCGACGGGTTTTCTTTGTGCACAATCTCTAGCACATCCTCTAGCGTTAGCGGCTCAAAATATAAGCGATCTGAGGTATCGTAGTCAGTCGATACGGTTTCGGGGTTACAGTTGACCATAATGGTTTGGTAACCCGCTTCGCGTAACGCCATTGACGCGTGAACACAACAGTAATCGAATTCGATGCCTTGACCGATACGATTCGGCCCACCGCCTAGTACCATGATTTTTTCGCTTTGCTCGGGCAGCGACTCGCACTCGTGTTCGTAAGTTGAATACATATACGCCGTAGCGGTAGCAAATTCTGCAGCGCAAGAGTCAACTCGCTTATAGACCGGTCGAATATTCAATGCATGTCGTTTGGCTCGCAACTGATCTTCGCTAACATGCAAAATTTCAGACAAAC
>JAFMHC010000042.1 GCA_017854775.1 Gammaproteobacteria bacterium
CGCTGATTCAGGAGTTCTATGACCGTCAGGCTTTGAGCCTAGATCAACACCGTAGCGAGGCCGCAGCAAAGCGTCATAGTAGGGGTTATCAAACGGCAAGAGAAAACTTAGCCAGACTCTGCGACCCAAAGAGTTTTCAAGAATACGGCCAATTTGCGGTCGCGGCGCAACGCCAACGCCATGACTACCAAACATTGAAAACCAGCAGCGCGGCCGATGGCATAATTACCGGTATCGGACAAGTAAATGGCCAATCGGTTGCCTTAGTGGTCAACGACTACTCGGTAATGGCCGGCACACAAGGTTATTTCCACCATCAGAAATTGGATCGTATTTTAGCGGTTGCAGGTGATAAAAAATTGCCGGTAATTATGTTTACCGAGGGCGGTGGCGGCCGCCCGGGAGACACCGATGTGACGGTAGTGAACTCAGGCCTGCAATGTGCCTCGTTTGGAACTTGGGCTGGTTTAAGCGGATTGGTTCCACGGATCAGCGTGGCCAACGGCTATAATTTTGCTGGCAACGCCGCTTTATTCGGGGCTGCGGATATCACCATCGCGACTAAGCAGTCATGGATTGGCATGGCCGGTCCAGCGATGATTGAGGGCGGCGGTTTAGGCACTTACAAGCCAACCGACATCGGCCCGATCGAGGTCCAATCAAGCAATGGTACGGTAGACATTGTTGTAGACGATGAAGTCCAAGCCGCCGAAGTCGCGGTAAAAGTGCTGAGCTATTTTCAGGCCGACGAGTCAGACTGGCAGTCTAATGATCAAACAGAATTACAACGTTTGCTGCCAGAGAATCGGCGACAGACCTACCAAGTACGAGGCGTTATTGAGCAATTAGCCGACCAAGATTCATTCATCGAGTTGGGTAAAGCTTACGGCCCATCGATGGTCGTCGGGCTGGCCCGTATTGAAGGTACAGCGATTGGCATTTTAGCCAATGACTGCACGTCGCTAGGCGGCGCCATTGATGTTAGCGCCGGTGATAAGGCGACAAAATTTATGCAGCTTTGCGATCAATTCAAATTGCCAATCATTTCGTTTTGCGACACGCCAGGATTTATGGTCGGCCCAGATCATGAAACTCAAGGGGCGGTAAGGCGTCTAGCCGAAATGTTTCGCGTCGGCGCTCAACTTTCGACACCATTCTATGCCGTAGTTTTGAGAAAATGTTATGGGCTTGGTGCGCAAGCTATGCTCGGCGGCAGTACTCAAAGACCGTTATACACTCTGTCGTGGCCAACCGGCGAATTTGGCCCAATGGGTTTAGAGGGCGCTGTTCGATTGGGCTTTAGTAAAGAGCTGGCCGCAATCACCAATGCAGAGCAACAGAAAGCCTTGTTCGACAAATTATTGGCGCAACAATATGAGCGCGGCCAAGCGGCTGAGGTGGCTAGCGTTTTGGAGATCGACGCGGTTATAGACCCTGCTGATACGCGTGCGGCGCTGGCCACCCTGTTAAAGACCGGACCATAGTCTTCAAAAAATACTGGCAATCTCGTCGAATGGTTTACGCTCAATATCTGGCACTGTTACGCCGTCGCTCGGATAGCCTGCAACAATCAGCATAAAGGGTTTTTCGTTGCTCGGTCGTTGAAGAATCTGATTCAGAAACTTCATTGGGCTAGGTGTATGGGTTAGGGTTGCGAGGCCTGACACGTGCAGCGCGGTGATTAGCATCCCGGTGGCGATGCCAACTGATTCGGGCATGTAATAGTTCTTATGCTTTACGCCCTCTTCATCAACCGAATTACGTTGCAGAAACACCGCGATCAAATACGGCGCGGTCTCCAAAAATGGTTTGTGCTGATCGGTTTCGAATACTTTAAGATCGTCTAACCATGCTTTAGGTGCTCTGCCATTGTAAAATTCTTGCTCTTCGGCTTCCGCGGCTTTACGAATCAGCGCCTTGGTCTCATGGCTTTCGACGATCGCAAAGTGCCAAGGCTGCTTATTAGCCCCACTGGGTGCTGAACCGGCGGTGCGCACGGCATTCTCTATAACCTCTCGATCTACCGGCCGATCAGAGAAGTCGCGTACGCTGCGCCTACCTGACACTCTCGAGTTAAATTCGCGCGAAATTAGTAACATCTCTTCGGCAGAGAGTTCTTGAAAGTTCAATGGTTTTCTAGACATAATTAAATTGTGGGCCGGTCGAATAATGATTTAGGTCAGTAGAAAGGGGAACAACTCGCTAGCTCGCCCTTCGGGGAGGCTAGTTTTTTGGTTTATTTAGGACGTAATGGTTGTTCCATTGCTCGAAAATAAACCAAAAAATAGACCAGAGTGGCGCTTTCGTACTAGTGAAATTCATTATCCGACAGGCTCATTGTGTTAATGCCGCCAAAAGCGAGCGAAGTTTGACTACGTTTAAGCGATCATGGTTTGAGTTTTCTCTGCTGAAATCTCTGTGCCGTCGCCCCATCATAAGGTTTTCATAAATACATCCGTTTTGGCGTATCGAGATACGCACTGAGAATCTCAAACTGGGAATCTCAAACTGGGAATCTCAAACTTTGAATCTCGAGCTAGGCCATGTAATCGGCTCAAACTTGCTCATATCCTAGGTGGTAAGCCACCACTCCCTTGTCTAGAAATACCCTGTATTGTATTTCGATCTCGGGTCTTGGCTTGTAAGCTGAGCCAGCCTTATTCTACAGTTTGTCTAAAACCTATTCGTGATTAACCCAAAGAGTATTCATGCTTGAACTAAAGACTAGCAGGCGCTGAGATTCACCGCAAATCTATCATCGACTGTTCAAGTATTCTGATATATCGATACTCAGCGCCTGAAATTGCTCGTCTTCGAAGCTCAAGCGCTGGGGAAAAGGGCTGTTTTAGGCTATATTCTCAGGCAAGAACATACCGTTGCGTTTTTGCCAGGACGACCAATCAACGATTGGCTTTTCAATAACTGGCTTTACAGAAACCAAAGCGTTTAAACGCAACCTAAATTAGAGCGTATTTGTTATGACCACATTAATAATGGCCGCCATTTTGCTTTTTTGCGTTGGCTCAATTACCTATGCCTATGCCTATCGGGGCCAAGCACGGTGGGACGGTTTCGGCGAATATATTCGCAAAGGGTGGCCGATTTTCACACCGTTCAATTGCCTGCTTTATTTGTTTACTGCCGCAAAAGCTCGCCCTGCGATTATGGATATTAGAGAGTTTCCTGAATTAACGGAAATTGCAGATAATTGGCAGATAATTCGTCAAGAAGCCGTGGAATTAATGGCCGAGGGTGGCTTCGATCAAATAGCGGATAAGGACTCGGCATCTTATTACGACATTGGGTTTCGCACTTTTTACAAATACGGTTGGACCAAATTTTACGTCAACTGGTATGGCTATACACACGAATCGGCCAAACGCACCTGCCCAAAAACAGTTGCGCTCTTGAGTAGAATTCCACAGGTTAATGGCGCCATGTTTTCGGTACTTCCTCCCGGCGGACAACTGACTCGGCACTTAGATCCTGTAGCATGCTCGCTGCGTTATCATTTGGGCTTAGATACGCCAAATGACGACAAATGCTATATCAGCGTAGATGATCAAAAATACTCATGGCGCGACAGTGAACCTTTACTGTTTGACGTCACCTATTTACATTTTGCTCATAATGACGCCGATAAGCCGCGGCTGATTTTAATGTGTGATATCGAGCGACCAATGTCGCCCATAGGCCGACTGCTAAACTGGCCGTATAAGTTATTAATGCGCGCAACGGTAGTTCCAAACACAGATGAAGATAAACGAGGCTTTGCCAATAAGACCTTTAGCACTCTAGTGCCTCTATTGGATAAATCTAAACGCCTAAAGGAAACAAATTTGCCGGCCTATAAGGCACTGAAGTACACCGTGAATGGCACGTTATTGTTGGCTGTTGCCGGTCTAGTTTGGTTGGCATTGAAGTTTTTTGTTTGGTTGTTTTAGTTATTTTTTGAGCCGTGATTGAGATACCCTCAGGGGCATCTTAATTCTCAACTTTAACTAAAACATTATTACCCTAATCATGACCAATAATCAAAAGCCCGGCCTCTCTGAAGGAACGCTACATGAACAGCTTACCGACAATAGTAAGTCGGCTTTTGCTCGCTACCAAGATCTCGCGCTAGGCTCTAATAGCCTGTGGTATTTAGTCAAGTATGAGCTAATCATGTTGTTCGCCTCCTGGGTTCCAGGCGCCTTAGGCTTAGTGCTACGAAAGGCTTTGTACCCATTCATTATCGGCAAGGTCGGGCGCAATGTTGTGTTCGGTCAAGGGGTAGCTATTCGTCACGGTCAAAAGATAACGATTGGCGATGGTGTGATTATTGACGATCGAGCCGTACTTGACGCCAAAGGTGGCTCAAATCACGGTATCATTATTGCCAATAACACTATTGTTAGCCGTAACGTGGTTTTGTCGTGCAAGAACGGAGATATTACTATTGGATCAGACTGCACCATTGGCATCAGCACACTGGTGCATGCAATGGAAGGTAGCGACGTTACTATCGGCGACAATGTCTTAATCGGCGCGTTTTGCTATTTTATTGGTAGCGGTCCGTATGGCACAGAAAGCTTAGAGCAGCCATTCAAGAAGCAAGGTATGACGCCGCAAGGCGGTATAAAAATCGCAGACAATGTCTGGTTTGGTAGTCACGTTCAGGTATTTGACGGTGTGATTATAGAGTCTGGCTCGATCATTGGTGCTAGCACAGTAGTCAATAAGAACGTTGGTGAATTTGATGTTGTCGCCGGCGTGCCAATGAAAGTGCTGAAAAATCGACGGGCCGATGACTAGATTTGGCCACAGGCAACTTAGCTGAGGAGCCTGTCGGATAATGACTAAGTTCGTTTGCCTTTTAATAATTAGTTTCTATCAACGATTCTTATCTCCGATAAAGGGCTTTAACTGCGCTCACCATCGCCTGCACCAAGGCGATACTTGCTCGAATGCGATCAAGAAAATACTAATTGAGGAACGTTTTGGCGATATTGTCAAATTGTCGAGATTACGCTTCAGAGAGTGCCATGCCGCATCAGTTCATTTAGCCAGCCACCGAGCCGATATTCCTTGTGATATTAGTTGCGCGGGAGACGCCGGCTGTTTGGGTGATTCCTTGGGCCCAAGGGGTGGAAAAAATTGCGGTACTTGCACGCCGCCGTTTGAACTGTGCTTAGACTATCCGCGATTTAAAAGGCGTACTCAGCTTATTATCTTAAGTGTTATTTTTTTACTCGGCGTATTCTTGGCTTATATCTATGGAAGTCAAATAACTAAAGTAGAGATTTCTCAGCTGCCTAACTCGCAACGCAGCGACAGCTTTTTTGCAAAACTGGTAAATCGAGATACACCAAAGTTAAGGGCTTTAGCGGTAAGCGATGGAAATAAAATTTACTCAAATGTGGTCGAAAGTTCAAACTTAGTCACGGGAAAGTCTATAACTCTAAGCTTTCCTAGGTCGCTATCATTAGATCAAATCACTCGTTTAGAGCTTCATGACGCACGCTTTTCAGCAGCTCAGGATTTGATTATTGTTGGACAAACTATTGACCATATAGAGTTGCCCAACAAGCAAGGCAAGGGCAAACGATTTCGCTATAGATTTAAATCTCGCTGGGGTCTTTAAATCTCGGCGGAGCCTTTTACATTATTGCAGAGCGATCTCATTGCTCTTTGTCGAGCCTGTATTCGGCTGAACGTGCATGCGCAGTGAGCGATTCACCACGTGCTAAGGTTGACGCATGTTTGCCTATCGTCTGAGCGCCTTCCCGCGATACTTTGATCATGCTAGTACGCTTCTGAAAATCGTAAACCCCAAGCGGCGAGGTAAAACGTGCGGTGCCGGCGGTCGGTAGTACGTGGTTCGGGCCGGCACAATAATCACCTAGTGATTCAGCACTATAGGGGCCAATAAAAATGGCACCTGCATTACTAATCTCATCGGCTAAGCTGTCGGCGTCTTGGGTGAAAATCTCTAAGTGTTCGGCGGCAATTTCATCAGCAATAGCAACAACATCAGCGCGTGTACTGGCGACAATAATCGCGCCATTTCGTTTCAGCGATTGTTGGATAATATCGGCACGCTCCATACTGGGTAATAACTTATCAATGGACTGCTGAACACGCTCGGCCAATAATTCGCTTTGCGTTAGTAAAATTGACTGGGCGACCTCATCATGCTCGGCTTGAGCAAACAAATCCATCGCTACCCAATCAGGATTAACCGACTCGTCTGCAATAACCAGCACTTCAGATGGGCCAGCAATCATATCGATGCCAACCTTACCAAACACCTGTTTTTTGGCGGTGGCAACATAAATGTTACCAGGGCCAGTAATTTTGTCTACCGCTGGAATTGTCTTAGTGCCGTAGGCCAGCGCGGCGATAGCTTGCGCACCACCAACTCTGAAGACCCGATCTACTCCAGACATCAGCGCGGCGGCCAACACCATATCGTTAAACTCACCATTGGGCGTGGGCGAGGCCATGATCAGCTCTTTTACCCCAGCCACCTTGGCCGGTACCGCATTCATGATGACCGATGAAGGATACGTCGCTTTGCCACCGGGCACATACACACCAACACGCTTCATTGGGGTTATCTTCTGGCCCAACTGCGTTCCATCAGCTTCGGTGTAACTCCATGACTCAGCTAATTGTTTCTGGTGATAGCTTCGTACACGCTCAACCGCATATTCGAGCGCTTCGCGTTGATCGGGGTTAATATTTTCAAGCGCTTGCTGTAAGCGTGCTGGGCGTACTTCCAAGCCTCGAGCTTCGACATCAAAGTTATCAAACTTTTGAGTATAGGCAAACAAGGCAGAGTCACCATGCTTGGCAACATCACTGATAACCTTGGCGACGGTACTCTCGACTCCGGATTCTAAGGTTTCATCGCGGTTTAACAGCGAATTAAGCGCCGCTGTAAAATCGGCATCAGACGATTTTAGCTTCTTCATCATCACATTCATAAGGAGTACTTTATTGACTTTCGATAACAGCTGACAGCCGCCCCACCAACGCCGAAATAGAGGCGTGCTTTACGCGCATCGCGGCCGCATTAGAAATTAAACGGCATGAACTATGAGCAACCACGTCTTTGGCAACCAAGTTATTGGCTTTCAAAGTGTTCCCGGTTTCTACCAAGTCAACAATCTCATCGGCCAAGCCAACCAACGGAGCTAACTCCATGGCTCCGTATAATTTAATAATTTCAGCTTGAATCCCCTGCGACTCATAATAACGCTTTGCCGATTTGACGTATTTAGTTGCCACTCGTAAACGCTTTTGAGTCTTCGGGCGGTCGAGGTCTTCAACCCGCACAGCGGTCATCAAACGACATTTTGAATATTGCAAATCAAGTAGCTCACAGAGGCCTTCGCCACCATGCTCTAACAGGCCATCTTTGCCAACGATCCCGACATCAGCCGCGCCGAACTGAACATAGGTTGGCACATCGGTGGCGCGAATGATCACGCATTGTAAATCGTCCCGACTGGTCGCGAAGATGAGTTTACGACTGGTAAACGGATCGTCTTTTAGAGTAATGCCTATTTGCTCAAGCAACGGCAGTGTCTGCTTAAGAATTCGGCCTTTAGAAAGCGCTAGGGTAATCATCAGTTGCTCAGTCTTGGGTTGGTCAGTCTATGTGGCTGGGTAATCGTGCTATTTAACCAGTTCTTGCAGGGCGAGGTCTTTATCCCATACGTGGCCGGGCACGCGGCGTATATTAGCGCCTAAACGTGACAATTTTTCTTCAATACTCTCATAACCGCGGTCGATGTGATAAATACGGTCGATAACGGTCGGCTTGTCGGCCATTAATGCCGCTAAAACAAGACTCGCAGAGGCACGTAAGTCTGTGGCCATCACTGGTGCGCCACGTAACTTGTTACGTCCAGTGATAAACGCGGTATTACCTTCTAGGTCTATTTGTGCGCCCATGCGTTGCAGCTCTTGTACATGCATGAAGCGGTTTTCGAATATGTTTTCAACAACCTTACTAGTGCCATTTGCAAGCGAATTCATGGTCACAAACTGAGCCTGCATATCGGTAGGAAATGCAGGATGAGGTGCGGTATAAATATCCACCGCTTTGGGCTGGTTGCCATGCATGTTTAACTCGATACTATCGCCTTCAATACTGATATCAGCCCCGGCTTCAACCAGCTTGTCAAGCACCGCATCTAAATAGGTTGCGTCGGTTGCGCGCGCCTTTACTCGACCTCGCGTTACTGCTCCAGCTACCAAGTAGGTGCCGGTCTCGATTCGGTCAGCAATAACCGTATGGCTTGCATCATGCAATGAGTCGACCCCCTCGATCACCAACTCAGAAGTACCAGCACCTGATACTTTAGCGCCCATCGCATTCAGGCAATTGGCCAAGTCAACAATTTCAGGCTCACGTGCCGCATTCTCAATTACCGTTGTGCCCTGCGCCAGTGACGCCGCCATCATTAGGTTTTCGGTGCCAGTCACCGACACCATATCCATAAAAATACGGGCGCCCTTCAATCGGTCACAGGTGGCTTTAATATAACCGTCTTCGATTTTCACTGTTGCGCCCATCGCTTGTAAACCTTTGATATGCAGGTTTACCGGCCGAGAGCCAATAGCGCAACCACCAGGCAACGAAACTTCAGCATGACCTAGGCGCGCAACTAGCGGGCCAAGCACCAATATGGACGCTCGCATGGTCTTCACCAAATCGTAGGGAGCTCGGCTTTGGTTCAGGCCACTGGCGTCGGCACAAATCTTCATGCGTTCGTCAATTTCCATTTCCACGCCTAAGTATGAAAGCAGGCTCATGGTAGTGGTGATGTCTTGCAAGTGAGGCACATTGCTCAATGTCAATTTGCCATCAACCAAAAGCGATGAAATTAGAATCGGCAGCGCCGCATTCTTAGCACCCGATATAATCACGTCGCCATCAAGCGGGCCGGCACCGGTTACGATCAGTTTATCCATTTAGTTGGAGTTTCCTTCAGTAAAAACGCGCTAAGCGTTGGGATTGTTCTGGCAGCAATTTAGGCAAATCTAAACGCTTACGGCATTAAGCACTTATTTTAGGCGCTTAGAGTATCTTTAAGTTCGCCTGCTTCGTACATTTCATTCATGATGTCACTGCCACCAATAAACTCACCTTTGATATACAACTGGGGAATAGTCGGCCAGTTTGAATAGGCTTTAACACCTTCTCGTATTTGATCATTGCTTAGAACATCAACGGTGACAAATTGCGCATCGAGGGCGGTTAAAATTTGCACCGCTTTGCCAGAGAATCCACATTGTGGAAAATTAGCGTTGCCTTTCATGAAAAGCACTACTTTGTTGTCGGTTACGGTTTGCTTGATTTGCTCATGCATTGTTACTTGTTCAGTCATTTTATTTACCTATTTTAGGAGTTTGTAGGGGTTAGTAGAAGTTAGATAGTCAATTTAAGCCTATCAGGGTCACAAAACTTCTGCAGGCGTTAACGTTTTCATAGATAAGGCGTGAACTTCTGCCTTCATTTTATCGCCTAACGCGGCGTACACTAGCTGATGACGCTGAATGCGCGACTTACCTTCAAATTCAGCCGCTACGATAGAAGCTTCGAAATGATGTCCGTCACCCTCTACCGCCACTTGTGCGCCGTCAAAGCCAGATTCAATCCAATTTTTTAGTTGCTCAGGAGTAACCATAGTCCATTTTTCTCAAGTCGAGTATTTATTGGTCGCAAGAATACCCGAAAGCCAGTATTTGAGCCAGTTCCAGCGGTTAATTGCGAGATTAATCTTTGCTTATATTTGCTCATTGAGGTCAAGTCTAGCAGCAAACTAAAATATGCCTAGGCGTCACGTAGCTTATAGCCACTTTTTAGCATCAACACGCACCCCAATGTCAACACCACAGATGCGCTAAGCATCACCGCTAGACTCAATAACACAGGCTGATCCGACTGACCGAAAAAGCCATAGCGAAAGCCATCAATCATGTAGAAAAATGGATTTGCTTTGGACATCTGATACCAAAATGGTGGTAATGATGTAATTGAATAAAACACACCACTTAAGAAGGTCAAGGGCACGATGAGAAAGCTTTGAAATGAGGCTATTTGATCAAATTTTTCGGCCCACATTCCCGCGATCAAGCCCAGAGCCGCCATTACATAGCTACCTAGGACCGCAAATGCGAGAATAACGAAAATGTTTTCAATACTCACCCCTACGTAAAAATAGGCTAACAAGAAGACACCAACACCGACCGCAAGGCCACGCAATATTGCCGCCCCAATAAAAGCCAGAAACATTTCCAGCGCTGAGAATGGAGGCAAGAGAATAAACACAATGCTGCCCATCACTTTAGATTGAATCATGCTCGACGAGGTATTGGCGAACGCGTTCTGAATCACCGCCATCATTAGCAATCCAGGAATCAAAAATTCGGTGTAGCTAACGCCAGGAAAGACCTCAACACGCCCTTCCAAAACGTGTCCAAACACGAGTAAATACAGCAGAGCGGTAACCACCGGCGCTAATACGGTTTGCAGCCAAACTTTGCGCCAACGAGTTACCTCTTTAGAGAGTAAAGTATAAGTAGCTATCCAGTTCATGCTCGAACTCCGCTTTGCTCACCGGTCATTCGAATAAAAACGTCTTCAAGACTGTCATTTAGAACCGAAACATATTCTATACTAATTGAGGCTGCTCTTAAGCCATCTAATATTTGCATAATTGAGTCACTGTCTCGATGAATCGTAAGCTCGACTTCATTGCCCGCTAAGCGCGTTACACGGTCGAGATACTGTGGCGGAATGGTCTCAATCGAATGACTGGCGCGAACTAATAATTTACTTCCTAAACCTCGAGCGAGTAAGTCTTGCTTGGTCTCGAGTGCTAGCAGTTTACCTTTATCAATAATCGCTATGCGGTCACACAACTCCTCAGCCTCTTCAAGGTAATGAGTGGTCAGCACAATGGTATGACCTTCTTTATGCAAGCGTCGGACAAAACGCCACATAGATTGTCGCAGCTCAACATCGACGCCGGCGGTGGGTTCATCCAGCACCAGCACCTTTGGCTTATGCACCAACGCTTGGGCGATTAGCACTCGGCGCTTCATACCTCCGGATAACTTTCGCATGTTCGAGTCGGCTTTATCATTGAGGCCAAGCTGCTCTAATAGTTCATCAATCCATTTGCCATTATTGCGCAGACCAAAATAACCAGATTGAAACTCTAATGTCTCACGAACCGTGAAAAACGGATCCATCACAATCTCTTGAGGAACCACACCTAAGTTCATACGCGCTCGACGATAATCTTTTTCAACGTCAGCTCCGAGTATCGAAATGTGTCCGCTGTTAACTCTAATCAGACCAGCGAGAGCACTGATTAACGTTGACTTACCCGCCCCGTTGGGGCCAAGCAATCCGAAGAACTCGCCTTGTCGAATGTCAAAACTAACATCGCTCAAAGCCTGCAATTTGCCATATCGTTTAGTCACACCACGCAAGGAGATCGCGGGCTGTTGCTCAGCGTTGGCTGGTATTTCTTGAGTCACAATTTCTCTCGAGTAGTGAAGTAGCTTAAGGCATTAGTTAAAAACAAAAAAGGCGAGCTGTGCTCGCCTTCAGAGGTGTGCTCGCCTTCAGAGGTGTGCTATGGATTATACCGTTTAACGGGCGTTTTTACCGCGAAGGTCATTGATCAACCCATCGATACCTTTTTCTTTTAAGCTCAAAGCAAAACTTGAGCGGTAAGTGCGAATAAAATCAATACCGGCCACATCAAGATTGTAGGCGCGCCATCTGGTGTCATTACGATTACTCATCGACAATACGATCGGAAACTCTTCGCCGGATGCCGATATCAGTTTAGCTTTAACCTTAACCTTATCGTCCCCTGGCGCTAACTCCGTAGGCTCGTAAATCACCTTCTCTTTACCAGTGGCATTTAGCAAGCCAGTGGCATAACTTTGCAAAAGAAACGTTTTAAATTCTTTAACAAAGGCATTTTTTTGCTCATCCGTTGCCGAATTAGCCGCTTGCTTACCGAGAATTAAGTCGGCCATGCGGGGCACATGCAGAGCAGGAAGTAGTGTTTCGTCAAGCATATCGTAAAGCGCTTGATTGTTGACCTCGTAAGTGGCGCGGTTAGCTTCTAATTTAGCGACCATAGAATCGACCGTTTGTCTTACGACATCGTGCGGGCTCTGCATTGCCTGCACTTGGGCCGAAAACATAACGAATATGCCGATGACTAGCGATAATTTGGTGATGGAGTATTTCATAAAGTTCATTGTGGTCTCCCAGCAAAAAGTAATTTTTCGCGATCAGTTAGAAACTATCACGGTTCTGATTTGTAGAGGATAGCAAAGTTTAGCTTAACCCCTGATTAATGAATTGTTACAGAGAGACCTTTATGGTTTCGCTCATTTACGCCGAAATCAGGCAATCGACGAGGCTTATGTTTAGGGCCTATTTAAGCAAAATCAAGACGCATCAGCCCTTGCCTTAGCAAAGACCGGTATAACAGCGTCTGTATTGTAATTTTTTTTAGTTTTTGGTTCTAATTCGCTATTGAATCCGAGTCTGAAGAGGTAATCGGCTCGGATTTTCCGGCCATTTTCTCAAGGTTCTGGTTAATCTTAAATAGAAGCATAACCAGCTCAGCCATTACCCGCAAAGCGATAACACCAGCAACAATATAAACTAGCGCTTCGAACATACCAAAGAAGCCATTCGAGAAAAAGTGCCCGATGCCGCTCCAGAACACAGTCAATAAGCCTAGCCAGTACAACACACGGATCAAACTCGGGGTTAACATATCATCGAAAAATAGCACTCGACGTGGCAATGGTTCTTTTAAAAAATCAGTAATACTGTCTATCATGAATGACCTCCTATCAGGTCGTTTAGGGTTATTCACTAGAGTGAGGCTGCAGCATAACTCGGCGAGCGGTTAAAAATGTTCGTAATACCTCCACTCTTGCTTGAAAAACGTGCTCGTTGCAACGGTTCCCATGTCAATTGGATACATTCCAACCACTTTTCATTTCGTCCCTGAGTCATGCTCAGACCTCAGGGTAAATCTCGATAGCCCGATAGCTGCCCGATCACCATTCTAACAAATGAATCCCCCAAATACTAAAAATCACATAAGTTCAAACAAGTTTAACAATTAACACGTTCGGCTTCGATTGGCTCGTTTTTGGTTGCAATTAGCCGGCGAAAACAACACACTTCGGGCCTACATTGTAACGCTCACGTTGCTCAGAGACCCTTTTTATACAAATGCAAATCGAAATCGCCATAGCCCTAGTGTTAGTGGGCTTCTTGCTACTAATGTGGAGTGCCGATCTATTGGTCGACAACGCCTCAGAACTCGCCGGAAACCTAGGTATATCTACTTTTTTAGTAGGCATAGTGATTGTCGGCTTTGGGACTTCAGCACCCGAATTATTTGTCTCGGCAATGGCCTCCTTAGAAGGTAAAGGCAATCTAGCGCTCGGCAATGCCTTAGGATCAAACATTACCAATATCGGCATGGTTTTGGGCAGCGCGGCACTAGTACGCGCACTGCCAGTGAGCCGCTCTACAGCCACCATCGATCTTCCAATCGTGCTGTTTACCGGCGTATTGGCGATCGTATTGATTATGGACGGACTGCTGTCATTTATCGACGGCATTATCTTACTTGGCGTTTTGCTTGGCTATTTAACTTGGTCGGCCAAAGCCCAGCAAGGCCAAGAACCAGCGCCATCTAGCTCCGAAAAACCAAATACGCCGGACTCCGAAACAGGCGGTAAATCCCACAAGCCGAGCAGCGTTTACGCCGCGTGGACGGTGTTCAGCATCATCGTGCTAATGGCCGCTTCAAAAATGTTAGTCAGCGGCGCGGTCACTATTGCCGAGTACTTTGGCGTAGGCGAATTAATTATTGGCCTGACAATAGTGGCGATTGGCACTAGTTTGCCCGAGCTCGCGGCGGCCATCGCCGCTGCTCGTAAAGGCGTGCACGACATGATTATCGGTAACATTATCGGGTCAAACGTATTTAACACCCTCGGCGTACTGGGTCTCACCGGAGCATTGCAAGCGACCGAAATTGATACCAGCGCGTTATGGCGTGATTTCCCAGTGATGTTTGCCTTCACTGCGTTGATGTTGATCTTTGCGTTAACCAAAGGCCGCTTCGGTCGCCTCGAAGGTGGGCTCTTTCTGTTTAGCTACCTTGGCTATCTAGGCTATTTAATCTTTATCTCAGTTTGATCTTTTGTCGCTGCAGCGATACCCTTCGAGCATGAAAAAAACTGCATTTCTAGACTCTGCCTACAAGGTATTGAGCATTGAAGCTGAAGCGATAACGCGTCAGCTTGACCATCTCGGCAGCAGCTTTGAAGAGGCTTGCCAACTGATTCTCGATTGCGAAGGCCGCGTGGTGGTCACCGGCATGGGCAAATCAGGCCATATAGCTAACAAAATTGCGGCTACCTTGGCCAGTACTGGCACCCCAGCATTCTTTGTGCATCCAGGCGAAGCGAGCCATGGTGACCTTGGAATGATTACTCCTAAAGATTTGGTTCTAGCGCTCTCAAATTCTGGCGAAACCTCTGAAGTATTGTCGATATTACCGATCATCAAACGTATGGGGGTCGGCCTAATTGGTTTGGCCAGCGTGCCGAACTCTACCTTGGCTAATTTATCAGACGTCTACGTTAATATTCCCATCGAGCAAGAAGCCTGCCCAATGAACCTAGCGCCCACGGCAAGCACCACCGCCACTCTTGCGGTTGGCGATGCGCTTGCGATCGCGGTATTAAATGCTCGAGATTTTGATGAGACCGATTTTGCTCGCTCTCACCCTGGAGGCTCATTAGGTCGTAGGCTATTACTTTATGTAGAAGATATTATGCATAAGGGCTCAGAAATACCACTTGTGCGAGAAACCGCGTTGCTCTCAGACGCCTTAGTGGAGATGTCTAGTAAAGGCTTGGGAATGACAGGAGTTGTTGATGCCAATAACGCCCTACTCGGCATTTATACAGACGGCGATTTACGCCGCACCTTGTCGGAAAGAATAAGTATCGACACACCGATATCTGAGGTTATGACGGCGAACCCGGTAACCGCTAGAAAAGATGTTTTAGCGGCCGAATTAATTAGTCTAATGAAACAAAAAAGCATTAGCGGCGTGATGATTACCGATGACTCTGGCGTTGTCGGCGCACTCAACATGCAAGATCTATTAAGAGCTGGGGTTTTATGATCACACTTCCACCACTTCCGTATCAGGTTTCTGATGATGTCATGGCGAAGGCGGCCAAAGTCAAACTGGCGTTATTTGACGTAGATGGCGTACTCACCGATGGAAAACTCCACTACAGCGCCGATGGCGAACAGATGAAAGTGTTTCATGCGCTCGATGGCCACGGTTTAAAAATGCTTAAATCAGCGGGCATTGATGTCGGTGTTATCTCAGCGAGAAAATCGTTAGCACTACAGACTCGATTGGATGATCTTGGCATTAAACATTGCTATCTTGGCGTCAACGATAAGCTATCAGTGTTCAAACAATTACTTAAACAGCTAGACTTAAGCGGCGAAGATTGCTGCTTTGTTGGTGACGATGTTATTGATTTACCGGTAATGACTCAATGCGGTCTTAAGTTTTCAGTCGATAACGGCCACTTTATTGTTCGCGACATCGCTGACTGGGTCTCTCCATTAACAGGTGGACAGGGAGCGGTACGGGCGATCTGTGATGTATTACTCTATAGCCAAGGTAGTTATCCGCTAGGCATTGTCGGCGCACAATAACGCCTTTTCAGCGACCGGCTTATCAACTAACTCAACTATTAAAAAATTATAAATCGGCACAATAACGAGACACGACGCGGTAGCATCACTTGAAACAACTCGAATCACTCTTGTACATATCAATTCTAGGATTAATTGGCCTAGGCGGGATTTACTTGCAAACCTCATTGGTTGAAGATAAACCGGAGCTACAAGACTTTCAAAACCGCCACGACCCTGACTATTACATCGAAAATTTTGTCGCCACAGGTTTAGACAAAAATGGCCAGCGACGGTTTGTAATTAAAGCGAATCGCATGGCACACTTCCCCGATGATGATACCGCGCTGTTCGACAACCCACATATTGTTCAATATGAAGAGGGCCTTGCGCCACGCCACACCTATGCAGATTCAGGCTGGATGAACTCGAGCGGTGACGAAGTGCTGATGACCGGCAACGTCAAAGTGGTGGTCGAAGCCGACTCTCGCGGTCCCGGCGGCACGATAGAAACCAATCGCATGCGAGTATTGCTCGATAAGGAGGCCAACAAAGACCTACTTTAGCCCTGCTTATTCATCTGCCAGTCAGCTTGTATGGTATATTTTGCTGGCTTAACCAACACCAAACACGAACTAATTGATTGCTGATTATTGATTGATAAATAGCATTGCGTCGTACCAACCGACCAATTCGCCTTCTTTACGGCTTCAGAGCATGAATGCAATCGGCAACCTAAACGGGTAGAAAAATGAAAACATACTTAACCATTGGCCGCAGTCTATTTATCGGACTTATTGTCATACTAAGCTATAGCACACAGGCTATAGCCCTGAGCAGCGACCGTGATCAGCCTGCTCAAATCCAAGCCGATGATACCGAAATTAATTTCAAGACCGGGGTCAGAACCCTGACCAATAACGTACTAATAGTTCAAGGAACACTGCGAGTCAAAGCCGATAAGCTGGTGGCTACCTACGATAAACAGGGCGAATTAGTCAAAGCCATTGCCGATGGATCGTTAGCACGCTTCAAACAACGCCCCGACGATAAACCCGATGACGTTGAAGGTTGGGCTAAAAAAATCTTGATCGATTATCCGAACAATACTATTACTCTGACTGGCAAAGCGTCACTAAAACAAGGCGCGTCAACCGCTGAAGGCGATAAAATCGTCTACAACATGGAGACTGATAGATTGAACATCGTCGGCAAATCGAATGTCGTTACAGCCGGTAAGGATGGCTCAACGCCGCCAAAACGCAAAATCGAAGACCCGTTTGAAGACGACGATCAAGTACCAGCTCAGAAGGTAACGGCAAAACCAAACACAGATGAGACAAAAGGTAAAACGGACACAGAGCAAGCCGCAGAACCAACGATTGAACCCGCCAAAGCTGGGCGTTCACGCCTAAT
Source organism: Gammaproteobacteria bacterium (assembly GCA_017854775.1). GTDB lineage: Bacteria > Pseudomonadota > Gammaproteobacteria > Arenicellales > Arenicellaceae > Arenicella. The sequence continues at coordinate 17,198 of JAFMHC010000042.1, forward strand.
TCTTGCGCCTAAAAAGAAGCCATAGGCTAATTACCTAATAATCTGAGCCCTTAACATCCCGGCAGTACAAAAGGGAAATATAGAGGGCTCAATCAAAAAATTCGGCCCTTTTGAACTATTCAAAGAGTTGATTAAAAGCTAAGCAATAAAGACTTGGAACAAGTATGAGCATTCTCGAAACACGCGACCTCTGTAAAAGCTACAAGGGCCTACAAGTAGTCAAAAAAATCAACATCTCGGTCGAAAGTGGTCAGGTCGTTGGTCTATTGGGGCCTAATGGCGCGGGTAAGACGACAAGTTTTTATATGGTTGTCGGTTTGGTGCGCAGTGACAGCGGTCGTATTTTATTAAATGGCCAAGATATCAGCCACTTACCGATGCATTCTAGAGCCAAACTCGGGATTGGTTATCTTCCGCAAGAACCTTCGATTTTCAGAAAGTTAACCGTCGCTGACAACATAATGGCGGTGTTAGAAACAGACAAAACCATGTCGCCACAGCAGCGTAGTCGCCGCGTTGAACAACTATTGGAAGAGTTCAATATTGGTCACAAACGCGATACTTTAGGTATCTCGTTGTCTGGCGGCGAGCGCCGGAGAGCTGAAATTGCGCGAGCCATCGCACTAAAACCTTACTTTATTTTACTCGACGAACCCTTCGCCGGTATCGACCCAATTTCTGTTGGCGATATCCAGCAAATTATAGATTATCTTCGAAATTCAGGGATTGGCATCATTATTACCGATCACAACGTCCGCGAAACATTAGATATTTGTGATCACTCTTACATTTTGACAGAAGGCAGTGTTCTGACCGAGGGCACCGCCAAACAAATCTTAAGCCATCAAGGTGTTCGTGATGTTTACCTTGGCTCTAAGTTTAAAATATAACAAGATTTAGATTTTGTCATAATTGTTGGTAATAGCCAAAATATGGGTATAAACTAAATTTACGTATTTTGCTGACGCGCGAGCTTTGATCTCTAGTTGTAATAACCGAATGGTTTGAATGGCCGAAGTCAACAGCATGTCAGAGCTCAAATTACACCCAGTTGAACCACGGTAATAGTTGGAGCAAGGCAATAGTTGAAACCTAGCAGTAAATGAAACAGACCTTAAACCTAAAACTTTCGCAGCAACTTACTCTAACGCCGCAGCTCAAGCAGTCGCTAAAGCTGTTACAACTCCCTTCTCTAGATCTCGAGCTTGAAATTCAGCAAACGATTGATTCCAACCCACTGTTGGAACGTGTCGATAACGAAGTGTCGGCTGCCGATCAGGTTCAGCCGTTAGAAAACGCACAAGACAACGGGCTTCCACAGCCTGTTGGCGAGTCAGGAGATCCTGGTTTTGAGATCGAAAAAACCGACCATCTTGAGCCGGAACAGGATTTATCAGCAAACTGGCAGGAGTCATTTGAGTCACACCGAGTCAACACCACTTCAAGCACATCACAATCGAGCCGAGATACTGAATTTACTCAGTTTGCGGTCAAGCAAGAAACCTTGTTTGAGCACTTAGACTGGCAAATCCAAATGACCAACCTAAGCCAGCAAGACAAATTAATTGCCCAAACCCTCTTACATAGTCTCGATCATGAGGGCTATTTAGTCGCCGAGCTAAATGACATTGTCGGCATGTTAGCGCCAGAAATTGAGGTAGAAGAAGACGAAGTCGCTGCGATGTTAAGCTTAGTAAAGAGCCTAGAGCCCACTGGGGTCGGAGCACGAGACTTAAGTGAGCGACTGGGCATGTTCTTAGCCCTTCAACCGCAACAAACTCTAGGCTTAGAGGCGGCCAAAATCATTGTTGAAAATCATCTAGACCTAGTAGGGGCACACAATCTCGCTAAGCTTAAAAAAGAGCTTAATATCAGCGATCAAGGCTTGTCCAATGCATTAAGCCTTATCACCCAACTCAACCCTAGAATAGGGGCCCAATTTCAGGGCGATGCTGAAAACCATATTATTCCGGATGTAGTGGTAAAAAAAATCGCTGACACATGGGTAGCTCAACTGAACGCCGAGAATCAGACTAAGTTGAGAGTTAACGCGACCTATTCCAGCTTGCTGAAAGCGGGCAACGGCAACACGACTCCGCTCGATAAAGAGAGTAGTGACTACATACAGCATAATTTGCTTGAAGCAAAAATGTTCATCAAGGGCTTGATGAGTCGTTATGACACCCTATTATTAGTAACAGAGGCAATTGTTGAACGACAACAGGGTTTTTTCGAAGATGGCGAACAGGCCATGCACCCAATGGTTCTACAGGACATCGCTGAAGCTCTAGAGATGCACGAATCAACAATTTCACGAGCCACGTCAGGTAAATATTTGCTTTGCCCACGTGGTGTATTTGAACTTAAGTTTTTCTTTTCAAGCGCACTCAGCACAACTGATGGCGCTGCTTCAAGCTCAACGGCGATTCGCTCGTTAATTAAAGAGATGGTTGGTGCTGAAAATAAAGCCAAACCATTAAGCGACAGCAAAATCGCCAAGGAGCTAGAGCACCAAGGGCATATCGTTGCCAGACGCACCGTGGCTAAATACCGCGAAAGCATGCATATAGCGCCATCGAGTCAGCGTAAATCACTGGTCTGAAAGTGATGCGACGCCGGTGGGCAGGCTCAGAAATGAAGCCTGCTTCTTTCGCCCTATTGAATGCGCACGGCGCCCTAGACGATAAGCATCGCAATCGGCGGGCAAAATACAGCCCGCTACAATCTCAATAGGAGAAATATATGCAGTTAACAATATCAGGTCATCAAATCGATTTAACCGACTCAATAAAGCATTATGTTGGTGAGAAAATGGAGCGTATCGAGCGGCACTTTGATCATTTGAATAGTATCGATGTGGTATTACACGTAGAGAAAAAAATACATCACAAAGCTGAGGCAACTGTTAATGCTAAAGGCATCACTCTGCATGCACATGCCGATTCAGACAACATGTACGCCACCATTGACGACTTAGCTGATAAACTGGATTCTCAGGTACGAAAACACAAGGAAAAAATCACCGACCATCACCGCGACGGCGGCGCTTTAAAAGATCAGGAATTTGAACAGCCTGTTCAAGACATAATTTAAAATAAGGTTAAAAAAATAGGCTAGAAACTAACAGTAGCAGACGCTCCTGACGTAAACTGCAGGCAAGTGATACACATTGGTAACATTTACAGTAATTTGCGCGTAAGCCCAAACAACTAGCCGACCACAATCCATCTCGGTCACAAACCGTTTGTTCGATAGAATAAGCCATTTGCGACTTCGGTGGATTTTTTAAAACTAGAAACCTCAGCATTACCTCATTGCACAAAATGTAGTTATGCTGAGATTTCAACCACACATTAACTTCAAATGACAAGTTCCCCCTCTCTGCCGCAGAGCGTCCTTTCAAAGACCTTAGACGCCAAATTAATTTCTGTCAACGCCGAGATCAGTAGCGCTAAAAAGCTACTCGAAGAGATGGCTCGCCTACTAACCACTGCCTTAGACGATGATGTACGCGAAAAAGATATTTACCATTTACTACTAGAGCGTGAAAAACTGGGTAATACCGGCATTGGAAATGGTGTCGCTGTTCCTCATTCTCGAAGCGATCAAGCAAACACAGCGATTGTCGCTATCATATCGCTCCAACAGCCGATTGATTTCGATAGTATTGATAAGCAGGAAGTTGATTTAGCATTTGGTTTACTAGTACCTAAGGAAGCATCGCAAGAGCATCTGAATTTGCTTGCTGATATCGCTCGATTAGTGTCTGACCCAGATAAAAAAAATCAATTATCTGTGGCTAAAACGCCATCTGAGGTTATAGCGTTAATCGGCTCTTGGTCTAATATAAACTGACTTATGAGCAAAATCGCACCTAAATTTTTCATTATTAGCGGCACCTCTGGGTCGGGCAAGACGATTGCTCTACAGGCTCTAGAGGATCTTGGCTTTTACTGTATAGATAATCTTCCGGCGTCACTGGTGCCCGAGATGGCTGCGCGCGTGCTTGGCAATAATACCAAACATCATAATTGCGCAATCAGCATCGATTCACGCAATCAGGATTTTATTGGTGACCTGAAAGAAAGCTTCGAAAGCTTAGCGTCATTGCATATAGAAACACGCGTCATTTTTGTTGATGCCGACGACAAAACTTTACTTAAGAGGTATAGCGAAACTCGTCGCAAACACCCATTATCAGATGAAAACACATCTTTGATTGAAGCGATTCATAAAGAGCGTAAGCTACTTGAGCACCTATCGACCATCGCTGATCGCAAAATAGATACTTCGAGCACCACGCCGCATGAGTTACGCACGATAATTCGTGACGACAGCGAGCAAGGCAGTGACCACTCTTTGACACTACTTTTTCAATCATTCGGATTTAAATACGGTAACCCAAGCGACGTCGACTTTATGTTTGATGTACGATGCCTGCCTAACCCGCATTGGCACGCGGAGCTTAAACACCTTACTGGCCTAGACCAGGCGGTACAAGATTTTTTAGCCGGCCAGCAAGTTTGTACTGAAATGTTTCAACAAATTCGCAATTTTGTTGAGCACTGGCTGCCGCACTTTATTAACGACAACCGTAATTACATAACTGTTGGCATTGGCTGCACCGGTGGGCAGCATAGGTCTGTCTATCTCACCAGCTTGCTGCAAGGGCACTTCTCAAGTCACCGCAACATACAAACCCTTGTTCGTCACCGCGAACTGAGCCTCTAAACTTTTGCTAGTTAAACCTAATTCTTATGCTTGAACAACAAATAGAAATCGTTAATAAACTCGGCCTCCACGCTCGTGCCTCAGCGAAATTAGTCAGCACCGCAGCTCGTTTTGGCAGTCGAGTAGAGGTCGAATTTGGCTCACACACTGCCGATGCTAAGAGCATTATGTCGGTTATGATGCTAGCCGCGTCAGTTGGCAGCGTGGTAATAGTAAGAACCATTGGCGCTGATGAACAAGCGGCCATGGAGGCGGTAACTGGGCTAATTAATAACTACTTTGACGAGGAAGAGTAACTAATAATGCTGAGTTTATTCGGTTCAGGTATTGGGCGGGGAATCGCTATTGGCCAAGCCTATGTGCTTAAAAATAGTGATATCGAGATACCTCACTCTAGCCTTGAGCAAGCCGAAGTCGCGACCGAAGTAAAACGTTTTCGTTCATCCATTCTGACAACTGAAAATACCTATAAAGCATTACTAAAAGACCTCCCCAAAGACGCCCCAAAAGAGAGTGCCGCGTTTATTAACGCTCACATGCTAATGCTTCGCGATCCAATGATTATGGACACGTCGATAAAAATCATTCGCACCGAGATGGTAAATGCAGAATACGCCTTACAAACTCAGGCAGATACGCTAATTAAAGTCTTTGAGCAAATGCAAGACGCTTACCTACGTGCCAAAAAAGCGGACGTCCAACACGTAACAAATCGGGTATTAAGAAACCTCTTAAAAATCGTTTCGCACAGCCTAGATGAGTTCAATAATGAAGATTTGGGCGGTAAAATCATTGTTGGCAAGGACTTGTCCCCGGCCGAAACAATCTTCATCAAAGACCGCAAAGTCGCGTCATTTGTTACTGACTTAGGCAGCCAAATTTCACACACAGCAATTATTGCAAGAAGCTTGAAGATGCCAGCCGTTGTCGGCCTGCACGGCAGCACTCGTTACATAAAAGACAATGATGTGCTAATTGTTGATGGTATGCGCGGCATTATTATCATCAATCCGAGTGATAATATTCTTCGCGAATACAAGGCTCGCCAAAGCAAGATTCGAGCACGTGAGCGCGAGTTAAATACACTCACCAAAAAGGCCAGTAAAACAGTCGATGGTGTGCGCATTCAGTTGTTCGGAAATATCGAGAACGCCAAAGACGCCAAGGCGCTGAGCAAAGTTAATGCCGCTGGAGTTGGCTTATATCGAACCGAATATTTATTCATGAACCGAGGGCAAGCGCCTAACGAGGCCGAGCAATTTCGAGAATACAAACGCGTTGCCATCAGTGTGGCTAGGCCAGTCGTGATTCGCACACTCGACATAGGCGGTGATAAACAGCTTGATTTTAACTACCCAAACAAACAGTCAAGCGAGTCCCCTTTAGGCCTTCGCGCAGTGCGCATGTGCCTAAACCATATTGAGATTTTTAAACCCCAGCTACGGGCCATATTAAGAGCTTCAGCCTTTGGTAAGGTATCTATTATGATCCCGATGGTGAGTAATCTTGACGAGATAGATCAAGTACTAACCATTATTAAGCAGACTAAAGCGGAGTTAAAAGCAGAGGGGATTTCCTTTGACTCACGAATTAAAGTCGGCGGCATGATAGAAGTACCAGCGGCGGCGATAATGGCTGACTTGTTTGCACAAAAGCTAGACTTTTTATCGATTGGCACTAACGACCTAATTCAATACACTCTCGCAATAGACCGTGTAGACGACGCCGTAAACTACCTCTACGACCCCATGCACCCAGCCGTTTTGCAATTAATAAAGCAAGTAATTCGCGCCGGCATAAAAGCCGACATTCCCGTGTCCCTCTGCGGAGAAATGGCCGGTAACGTCGGCTATACTCGCTTACTACTCGGCCTCGGCCTGAAAAATTTCAGTATGGATGCCACCTATCTATTAGACGTAAAGGATCGAATATTAAAGGCCGATACAAGCAAACTAAGATACCTAGTTGGCAAAATCGTTAGCAGTGACAACCCCAGCGAGGCGAGAGACTATTTAGCTAAATTAAATCAGCTATAATTAAGTATAAAAACCTTTGCACCCATCATTTATATCTCGATTGTGATTGCTGCAAAAATCTTCCGTAAATTACGTCACATCAGCTTGAAGGGTCCATAGAGTGCATCAAACAACGCCACAGATTACCAACATCGTCGAATTGCTAAACGCAAATGACAGCTCTGCCGTGGCCGCATTGTTTGCTGAGGCCCACCCTGCGGACATAGCTGATGCATTAGAGCAACTGACTCCAGTAAATAGACCTCTTGCATGGGTTCACGTGCCAATGGAGGTTAAAGGCGAAGTTCTCACTGAGTTAAGCGAGGGTGTGTTTAAAAACTTAGCGCACGAACTTGATAATAAAGAGTTAGTCAACGCCATCAAAGCCCTCGACATTGATGAGTTAGCCGACCTAATACCCGACTTGCCAGAGGCCTTATTAGCCGATGTCCTGTTTGAGGTTGACACTGAAACTCGTGCCAATTTGGGCGAAGTATTATCGTACCCTGAGGACAGCGCGGGCGGCTTAATGAACCTCGATGCAACCGTAGTCCGCGATAATTTATCACTTGATGTCGTGTTGCACTATCTGCGCCTAAAAACCGAATTGCCAGAACACACCGATACAATATACCTAGTGGACCGTCAAAACCGGCTAACTGGCATTTTGCCGATCGACCGATTAATTACTAGACCGGGAAAAGACTTAGCACTGACCCACGTAATCGATAATCCAGTGTCCTTTCAATGCTTGGATGATGAGCAAGACGTTGCCAAAGCCTTTGCTGACTATGACTTAAGCTCGGCTCCAGTGGTAGACAAGAACAGAGCCTTGCTAGGGCGTATCACTATTGACGACGTGGTCGACGTGATCCGTGACCAAGCAGAACATGACATCATGGCAGCTGCGGGCTTAAAAGAAGACGAAGATATCTTTGCACCAGTCGCCAAAACCTCGCGCAACCGAACTGTCTGGTTAGCCGTGAATTTAGTTACCGCGTTACTTGGTTCTTGGGTGATTGGCTTATTCGAGGGCTCAATTCAACAGCTTGTCGCCCTAGCGGTGCTAATGCCAATCGTTGCAAGTATGGGTGGTAACGCAGGCACACAAACGCTCACTGTGGTTATTCGCGGAATGAGTGTCGGTACTATCTCCCGCGGGAACATGATCACCGTGCTCAAGAAAGAGACTATGGTTGGTGTTTTAAACGGGCTGATTTGGGCAATCGTTATCGCCTTTGTCTCGACACTCTGGTTTCAAAATATCTTCTTGGGGCTGGTGATCGCCGCCGCAATGATAGCGAACCTAGTAATGGGTGCAATTGCTGGAGTCTGCATACCGATATTTCTAGATAAAATGAAAATTGATCCAGCTCTTGCCGGCGGAGTAGCCTTAACCACCGTCACCGATGTAGTGGGTTATTTTTCAGTCCTAGGTTTAGCGACTGTTTTACTACTTTAATCCTTCAGCGCAACTTTAATCCTTCAGCGCAACTTTAATCCTTTAACACAGCTAATAGCCATCTATTTTGGCAAAATCGTCTCGTACCGATTCAGGCTCGGCGACCATTTCACCATCGACCTCTACCCAAGCATGGCTGCTAAATGTGCCTCCTTTTTTACTAACCCCAATCACCACCGAGGCCAGCCCCCCGCGGGCGATCAGCATCTCCGCCAAAACAATAGACTTGGGCAAACACTCTGCACCTAACAACGGTAACCTGGCCGCCAGTCGAACCGACTCATGCATCTGTGCTGCTAGGCTAGCATTCGCACTGCGATCGGTCGGTTGATTATTAGGGCGATTTTGCACCACAGTGAGTTTCCTTGCTAACCACCGGTTACCATCGAAAAATTGCTTGAATTTAATCCTAAGCACTACCGGCCATAAACGCCAATACGCACACCACACCCAGCCCAATTGACGCACGCTAAGATTATGAAATGATTGGTATTTTAACATTTTTCTGGCCTTTGACTTAGAATAGGGTATAACTGAAATCAGACGCGAAACAGTCATGTTGAAAATTCTTTCGATAGGGCTTTGATCAGGATTAAGGTAAACTATAAGGCATGCAGCTTCTAAACACCATTTCGACTAGTCGCACTTGGACTCGCCATGGCTTGAAAATCGCCTATGGCGTTTCGGGCTTACTGTTGCTTGCCGTAATGGCAAGCGTTGCCTTGAGCATTAAAACGCAAAATGAAATC
>JAFMHC010000268.1 GCA_017854775.1 Gammaproteobacteria bacterium
GCCAATCTGTGAGGCGTAGTTGCCTGGCTCAATAACGCCGACAGTTACATCGAAGCGCGCCATTTCGGCTGACAAGGCTTCGGTATAGGCTTCAATTGCGTGCTTGCTCATAGCGTATTGACCGAAAAAACTGCTGGCGCGTATTCCTGCAATCGAACCGGTTGTAGCTATGCGGCCTTTACTCTTAATAATCAGCGGTGCAAATGCCTGTGTTACGCGGTACGGGCCATACACATTGACGTTCATTTGATATTCAAGCTGAGCAATATCTACCTCAATGACCGGGCCGAAAATCGCTACTCCTGCATTATTAAGAAGGCCATATAAGCCGCGACCTTTGGCTTCGACGGTTTTCACCGCTGCATCGATCTCGCTCTGAATCGTCACATCGATTTTAATTGCTTCGACGTTCTCCATCGCCTCTAAGCGCTTCATATCGGCGTCTTTACGCGCTCCGGCGTATACCAGAAAACCATTCTTAGAAAGGGTTTCCGTCATTTTTAAGCCAAGCCCAGAAGTTGCACCGGTAATCAGTACGGCTTTTTGATGCTTGTCGGCTTGCTGCTCAGAGTCGCCGTGCTGAGCACTTTCGTGGTGAGCGGCAAAGCTCGAGGTTGAGAATGCTGCGATAGATAGGAATATAAATGCGCGAAAAAATTTCATGGTCGATTCATCTTATGTTTAGGTAACATGAGAGTAGTGCAAGCCAAGCGCGAGCGCAATAATCGATTGGCTTGAGAGTTTTGAAATTTAGCGGCCCGAGATATTTCGGGCCGCTAGTTGATGTGTATTAGAAAGGTAAGCTTGCCAATACCAAGGTTTGCAACTCAGCAAAGCTCATGGCGTTACCGTTCAGCTCGATTTTTTGACCAAGCTCAAGGTCTATTGCATAGTTATCGTTGCCTGCTGCTATTAATGGACTGCCAGCGATGAGTGCCGCTGCCATTGGCTGACTGTCAACCAGACCCTTATTAAATGATGCATCAAATAATAGAGAAACCTTCTTCAACGCATCATCAGGCTTAGTCATAAATAGCGACAACTGCTCGATGGTCAGTGAATCAAGAAGTTTAATGTCAAGAGCAACCTTGTTTGGTTTGTTGTTAACCTCAGCGCTTAAACTGGCATTGATTTCAAGGCCTCGCTTTAGCATACCCTCCAGAATCGGCATCAGTTGAGCCATTTGCATTGGGTCGGTTTGCGGCTCGTTGGGATTACTCAATGCGGCCAAACTATCTTGTTGCAATCGTTCGGTAAACGCTTGGTATTCAATAACAGACTGCTTATCTAAACCTTTGAAATCGACACCAACATCAATGTCTTTAATGCTTTCGAATGGTGATCCTGGCGAGCTCACTTGGTCGGCCGAGAATAATACTTTGCTGGATAAGGTATCGCCTTGGTCACTTGCATTTGAGAGTACCGACAAGCCTTTTACGCTGGTTTCGCCTAAGGCGCCTTTGCTGGTGAAGTGCTCGATTTTCATTAGCATATCACCGGTAAATAGAGATCCGACAACTCGGGCGAAGTCGACTTCAAGAGTCATTTCACCAACTGAGAGCTTCTCTCCATTGCCTTCCATTTCGAAGGCATCACTGTTGCCGCTCATATGGAACTCTGATGCGTTCGCATCGGTTGTAATCGAGACGAGTGCTTCAGGTAAGTTTAGGATTGCATCATCAACTTCTATGCCTTCAACTTGGTCTAATGAAACAGACTGAGTAATGTCGCCAAACATTGAAATTGATCCGAATACAGAGATAGGGTCGTTGCCATCTAGGTGATCTGCGACGAATTTGCTATAGGTTGATTCGCCTTCGAGAGCGCAACTGTAATCAATGCCGGTAATGCCATGGTCGCTGTCACAGCTAAATTCAATATCACCGGTCTCGTTGGCAAGGTCGGCAAAGCTAATTGGCGGAGTGTATTTATAACGCGCGCTAGTGCTGCGTATTCCCCTGTCATAACTAAGTATTTCGGTTAAACCATACTCGGCTGAGGATTGGTTGATTTTGTCGACCAACTTGATGGTCTCTGTTTCCGCGACTTTGCCGCTGTAATAAGGCGCGCCAAAGAAAAGCACTGCGATCAGCACGGCTAGGGCAATAATGAGTTTTTTCAAAACGAACTCCGCTTGAAGAATTTTGGAGGTGATAGTAGGGGTGCTATAGTACAAAAAAACAGCTTATAAGTTTAGGGTAATCAGATGCGTTTTATACTAATTGTAATCATCTTGAGTCTGGCCGCGTGCACGCCTAAGGGTGTTGATAGCACAATTGCAGGGTCGGAACTCCCCGGTCTGGGGTCAAAACACAGCACCCAAATGACGGCGCAAGAGTGCCTTAAGGCCGGCGGCCTTGTTGTGGGTGATGTTGGTGATGGTCGAGTTCATCGGGCTGGTTATCTGTGCGATAACGGCGAAGTGCCATTAGGTACTATTGTTCCAACCCAAGGGCAGCCTACGGCCACCGAAGGTGCGGTTTGTTGTGGTGGCTAGAGTTCATTTGCCTTAGCTTATCTCTATTCGTCTATCTATAATTAGTTGTTGGCTTTATCTAGTTGTCGGTTTAGCCTTAGTTCTGTTTAGTCTTACTTGAGCGCGGGTTTTGCGCAGTCTCAGGCTTTACGCTAGTGCTACCATTAGTCAAAACCCGCTCCCACATCTGAATATAGGCTTCGGCAGAATTCATCGCGGCTTGATAGATGCGATCGCCAGAGCGTTGGCGAATTTCTTCTAAGTGGTCGGCGACCATACCGTAATGCGCCATACCGACTTGGTTATAATTAAACTCTTTCAAGCCCGATTTCTGCACCTCAAAAGTTAAGCCGAACTCTGACGTGAAGGGGTAAATCAATGGTGCCTCAGCAACGTCTTCTCGGGGTTTGGCCTGGGTTGCCATGCCGGTCATATCGGTGCCAATGCCAACACCGGCGAGAAACTCTGTCTGTTCTATAATATCTAAATAGGCGCCGATTTCTTTCTTCAGGCGGTAGGCATCGCGGTTGTATGGCGCAACAAACCCGCCCACCTTGATCATGCGTTTAGTATTGTTATGAACCCCACCATCTTTTGATTTGGTCATCCAGCTGTGCGATGAGACGACACCGCTGTGATTACGAGACTCAACAATATCCATAATGTCTGAGGCACTTTTGGCACTCGTATGATCAAGCTCGATTAACATGTTTAGGTCGATCATGCGATTGACTAAATAGGCACCTAATTCGGTCAGGCCTAACTGATTACAATGTTCTATATCGGCTTGGTAGTCTGGCGCTCCGGTTAGCGCATTGACAATCGCGCCGATTACTGGGGTTTCGCCGACTAAGGGAAAACCTTTGCTCATCGCCGTACCTTGGGTTTGATCGTCGCACTCTTCAGTGTTGAATAGGTGGCCGGTACTTTTATATTGACCTGCATTCATTGCACCGTCTTCAACCCGCGAACCGGCAAGGCGATTATCGAACTTATGCGTTGGGTAAAGTGATCGAACCCCTAATTGATATAGTTCCATAAGGTTTTTCTCAAGCGATGCCTGGGTGCAATTATCGTTTACCCCGCAGTCTAGAACTTCAGATGCTTCAGCACCGAGTATTACCGCCATTTGGCCGTTAGCGATAACCTCTCGTGCCTGTTGTGGTGAGGTAACGATACGGAAAAAGCCTTTGCCAACGCCACCGGCCTGGGCGTCTATATAATCTTGCAGTTGGTAGCTGAGCTTAGCTTGCAAGCGCAAGCTGTCCATGGTGTTGCAACTATTAGTGTTGACCCATGATGCTGGGTTTACATTTTTTTGTGCTTCGCACAGAAGTTGGCTTTCAACTAGGTGCGATACCATAATTCTGACGCCACCTAGGTAGGCTCGCTCTAACCAGCGGTAATAATAGTCGGTATGGCTTTCCTCATTATTGTTTGGCCAATAGGTGAACTTTGGCCAGCCTTGAGTTGCGTGGCGAGCGCCGGGGTCATTGTGTGAGAAAATATTGCCGATGAGGTCGAGCGAGCCATTTGCACCATGAATGTGTTCACAGTCGCCCAAGGCATGAGGTACACCAAAGGGATGAAAAGCCGCACCGTGAACAAATTTTCCGCCGACGAACTGGTAAGAAGTAATGTGCGTGTGAGCATCGACTAGCCCCCTTATTGGTGACGTTACAGGGCCTTTTAGAGCGCCTCGGTCACCACTAACATTAAGTGAAATTTCAGGGTAAGCTTTACATCGCTGTTGAGGATGCAAAATCACATTGAAGGAAGCTTTGCCGTTTTCAAATTTGGCTCTTAGCTTTTTTGTATTGCCCTGATCACTTTGTGTCACGTGCCAAATGGTTGCATTGCTTGCATTTGACACTGAGTTTAGTGATGCGTCGAGTAAATTTTGGTATTTGTCGCTGAGTAAAAAATGCTTAAACTCAGTTGGCTTAAAGTAGAATTGACCAGCATGAGACAAGCGGTTCTGACTGAATCGGTAGTTGCCATCGACTTCGAGTGTCAAATATGATTTGTCAGTCGATTGCAGCGAGTAACAGCCTTGGGCTAAGTTGTCGACTCGATCGGCACGAGCATTACTCGAAAAAGCGATTAATAATGCCGTTGATAAAGCAATGAGAAGATACCGAGACATAGGCGAGTAGTTAAATAATAAACAGTAGGGGCACTATACAATATCTACCAAGGCCGATCGAGAAAACACGTTGAGATAAAGAGGCTTAAGCTTAAATCCAATACACTCAATCAGTTGTCAGTATTTTGTCGAAAATATTATATGATCGTTCGCCATAACACTCATTTTTATATCAATCTTAAACATCTTAGAAACTTTCTTGTAGGCATAAGGTTATGCTGAAAGTTCATCAAAAAACAGGGGTAAGCGAGTGCTAAATAAACAGGGTCGGTTAAAGACGTTTGCAAGGATACTTATTTATCTGGTGATTGGTATCGCGGCTGGCGTTCTATTTAGCTATTTGGCTGAGCTCTATGTTGACCTATTTGGTGAGACGTTCACGCCTATGAGCAAACTAGTAGCATCAACGGTGAGTTTGTTAGTTTGCTTACTTATCGTTTTTAGCGCTAACCATTTTAGCCTTAAGCTAAACATCAAGCGCTTGGGAGTTACTCTTGGTTTAGTCATGTTTGCTTGGCTTTACATCATTGGCCCTGGACTAAGAGCGCCAATTACTCTGTATATTACCTCGGTATCATTTCCCTATAATATCAATATGTTAGCCACATTGTTAATGCCGATGTTTTTTGCTCGCGCATTCGGTAATGCGTTGAGTCGTAGCGGTGGAAAGACCGATGTCCTATGATCCCGGCTGTAATCCACCTTGTGAGGCTTAAGCTATGAAATGGATGGTGAGAATTGTAATTAGTGTGCTTATCTTGACTGCTGTTGTCCTAGCGGCGGTGTTATTGCCGGCACACTTTCAAGTACGTAGCGTAGCGCCTCCGTTGCCTGAGAATAGTGAATTATTGGCTTTACGCGGTGCAAATAGCCCCAACAAAGTCAGTTACATTATTACCTCTAGCCAGCCGCTAGAGAGAGGCCAGATATCACATATTTCAATTGTTATTGAGTGGGCTAATGGCAAACGATTTTTAATTGATACAGGGATGAGTCGGCGCGAGGCTAAGAACTTCGCTGACCTACTCAAAAAGCTGGACTCGTCGGAATTGCAGGCAGCCAAACACTCACGATTGTCATCCGTGGTCTTGCATTAGAC
>JAFMHC010000269.1 GCA_017854775.1 Gammaproteobacteria bacterium
GTCGTTTGGATCACAGTTTGGATCAATTCCAAGTTGTTCCCAACTTTCATCACCCCAGTGGACAAAGAACGCATTGACAATCACATCTTTTCCAGCGATGTTGACACGTCGCATTGGTGAGTAGGTGTTATCGGCACTTTGCGCAGGCAAACAACCTGCTGCACCACCGACATCAGCACATTCCGGCGGATCTAATGCAGCGTGAGCCGCCGCGTTACCACGGGTGATTGGATTAGGAAGATCACCGTAAAAAGTCCACACTCCACTCTCTGAAAGTGTCGCAGCCGAACTCGCTGCAAACGGAGTATTAGCAAGTCCACCAGCCCATGCTATGCCCATAGATTCAGCCAAAGCTTCATCAGACACATCATGTAATACAAAGAACACTTCTCGTTCATTGCCATCGGCATCGATATTTAGACCTTTAGTGAGTGGTACAGTAATCGCTACACGCTCGTCATCAGTTGGGTTATCTGCGTCACCAATCTCAACATCGATCAAATCAACCCCGGAGACAGTTACGCCATCAATCCAAATATTCACGGCCTGTTCATCAAAAGTTGGTCCAAATTGACCAACGTCATCACCAGTTCTGGCAGTTGGTAATGCCACGGAGTCGACATAACTGACACCATCCCAAGAAGGAATCGGCGCCGGCATCAACTTAGTTTGGCCAGGGTTTTCAATATCCCAGCGCAATAGCATTGCGTGATCTTCATGTTGCGTATTATGGCAATGCTCCATATAGCTACCCGCAAATTCACGGAAGCGTAAAGCAATCTCAACCATTACACCACTGTCTTCAGCAGGGCCTAAGCGATATACGTCTTTACGTGCCCACTTTTCCCATTCAGGCGGTGCTACACCGTTTCTGCGCAGTATAATCCCCTCTTCAAAATGAATATGAATCGGGTGACTCCATGTACCACTATTGAGCAGCCTCCATACTTCTAAACCGCCAGAGTTTTTACTAGGCGCCGCTGACAAGCGACGCGGGTCCATATTAAAACCTTTGCCTCCATCAGTTTCGATTACCCAAGGTGCTTCATCAGTAGGCTGACGCTCAAATTCGAAAGTTCTGTGCGTTGCATTCGCCAACTCAGTTTCAGTAGGTCGTTGAATTGGAATCATGGTCAAGCCACCTTCGACATAGTCTTCAGGTCGCATGCTGTTGTCGACGCCGTCATAAGCAACAACACGGAATTCCATGAATTTACCAACCACTGGGTCGTTATACCAACGATCCATTACACCATCATTGTTGTCATCCACTTGCACTGCTTCATACACGCCGCTGACAACATCCTCTAGAGGAATCACTCCGTCGGTTGATTGGCCGTTACGTTGTTGCAATAAGTTAACAAAATACAAGGTCTCGCCTTCGTCAAACTGGCTGAAGTCAACCACTATGTCATAGCGCTCGGCTACACCCAGTGTTGGTAATTCAGCGTTTTCAAAGTAGACCGTATGCTCCATCAAGTTGCCATCGTTAGCAACCATATGAAATGGCACACGCTCACCACTGCTGCTGACTAACGCAACTTTAAAGTAACGAGACACCGATGCATTTAGAATGCGGAAACGATACTGGCGCGCACGGACTTCCATGTATGGCTTGTACAACCAATTCACTGTCATCGCATCGCCGATAAAACCACTTTGGTTAAACGGATTAAACCATAATTGACCTTCGTTATCCCAAGCTTTCTCAGCTAATAGAATGTTCACGTCATAGTCGCGGTTACCCCAAGCTAATGCATCACCACTTGGCAGCCTTAAGTTGACACCGTCTTCAATAGACTCATTGCCGCGGTCAAGTGCGCTGTAATAGTTCATCATTGCAGCATTGCCTTTGTAGACATTCTGAGCTGTGAAGTCGAGCATGTGGTCGTGAAACCAATGTGTGCTCATAGTCTCGTGCCAATCACCACGTATTTTCTTAATCCCGCCATTATCCTTAGGCATTCCAGCTCGTTTATCTCTGGCTTGAACATTAATTGAATCATGCCCTGCCAATACCATTGGCCATCGATAATCGTAATACTGACCTGGAAAGAAAAACGCGTTGGTATAACCATCGCTTTCAGCTGGGTTGTGACCATTATGCTCATGCGTACTTAGCGTATGCAGACCGAAACCTTTGTTGGCAGAAACGTCCACTGGTAAGGCATTGTAATGACGCATAACTAACGGCTCGCCGTAGCGTGCGCTAAGTAGCTTCGGTGGAAAAGTACCATCAAAAGTCCATAGAGCATTCTCTTCTTGCAACGGCATGTCGGGATGCAAACGCACCTCAACACCATCTGTAGTACCACCTAAGTGATACAAGCCACCAGGGCCGAACTCACCGGCACTATACTCATGGCGTTGCAATCTATCCCTGAAACCTGAATTGTCACGGGCTCCTGCTTGTGCAGTTTTGAAGTATGTCTTTGGCTTGAATTCATTCCATCGTTGATGCGACCAACCTAAACCAGGTGGGCGGCCTTCAGCCGGTGGATTATCTAGCGCTCGACCAAGATAACCTTCGATAATATCTTGCCAAGGATTGTTGTCCCATATGTTCGAGAACTTAGTCGGTAATGGGTAGATCTGGCGAGTTAGGTATTGATCCAGTTCGCCGCTATCCGGCCCAGAAACAATATCGTCAGGCTTTGGAAAAGGGTTTCTCGCTAGCCTACGTGCAGTTTTGTTGTTGTAGTTTTTCTTAAGTTTCCGACCGCCAAATTCTTCAAAACGTAACATGCTTTGAGAAAAAGGTTGAGCGCCAAATAGTGGGCTAGGAGGCCCATTGGTAGGAATATTAAAGAAAAGTCCGTCTTCTCGTTGATCCTCTTCAGAAATCACATTGTTGATGGCTGGGTCATGCAGCGTACCCGTGACTCCACCTTCAAATGAGCCAATATTGGCATCTTCCAGACCCTCGGGAATATCGCCATAAACTAATGGCGTTAAACCTGATTCGTCATCGAAAAAATAGTTGTACCAAAATATTTCCCAGTAATCGCCCCAGTAATTGTGGTTATTTCCGTTATTTCCGTTATTTCCGTTATTTCCGTTATTTCCGTTACTGGCACTTGCACCAGATACGGATAGAAAAATTATTGTAAAAAAAACTGCAATACGACTGATCCTTTGCCATGTCATATTGCTCGCATTTACACCCCTGCTTTTCAACAGATGTATTAGATACGTCATCGTACACTCCATTTATTTTAAGACTAATCCTTTTCCAACCTTGAGTTATTCTAAACCCATTAAGCCTTCACTTAGTATTCGGTATTTGTGACAAAAAACGACGGTTATGAAATTCCATCTGACAGCCGCTAATATAAAAACTCCCTAACACTAATTCGAGATTAGCTTCCGCACCATTACAGTGCCATCTACATGCATTCCATCTGGTTAGTGGGCTTGAATTTGAATTCAATTATTAAACATGCTCGTTGTTGTAATATCCTTAGTAATTCGAAAATGTCTTGTTAGACATTAACCCTATGAAACAACATAGGTAACACAACATGTGAACACCATACTCACTAACCTAACATTCTGTCAATATTTAGATAACGCTTGCAATTCAACCTACAAGCAATTGATATTATTGATAAATATACTGTTATTGATTAATATTTAAGCAAAATTTAGATTACATTTGTTGAACAAATAGTGATAAATGCAGGTATATTGATATTTTATAACGATGAATAGCATTAAACGCGTCGCGTGAGTCTAAATTACACTGGCACTGTATTTTGATAAAATTGATGGCAATTAATGAGACTGTAAGCAACCTAAATACGCATTAATAATGTCAAAATTTTACGTCGTTTTACTTGATTAGTCGATAAGACAGGAGTTATCTATCAAGAATTTAGCATGGATTTGCGTTTTTATGGCGCTCGCGTTTAACGCTTCTATGGTTGAGTCATCTCAGCCGCCTTCACAACTTTCGTCTCAGCCACCGGCGAGCAAAACATTTGATGTCGCCGACTACAATGGGCGAGTCGTCTATTTGGATTTCTGGGCGTCATGGTGCTTGCCGTGTAAGAAGTCTTTTCCGTTTATGAATAACTTACATGCTAAGTATGAAGCGTTGGGTTTATCGGTTATCTCTGTCAATACAGACTACGTGCTCGAAGATGCAGAAAAGTTTTTGCAGGCAATCCCAGCTGAATTCAAAGTAATCTATGATTCAAAGGGTGAACTTGCGGCTAGTTATAAAGTGCAGGCAATGCCCACCAGCTTCCTTTTCGATAAGCAAGGCGCCTTAATTGGTAGTCACCTAGGTTTCAAAGTAGAAGATGTCCCTGAAATCACCGAACAAATCGAATCACTGCTTGCTGAGAAAGACAAGGAGGAGTAACTAGAGTAACGGGGCGACAACCCGAAGTAACGAGGTGAACCGAGCGCTGGGCTCTTCGTCAGGCTGAAAATCAGTTACCCGATATTCCCTACTAACTTGTCACAAATTACAAAAGGACTATCACAAAAGGACTATCGCAAGGCGAAACAAACAAATGCCAAGATAACTGGTAACTGGTAACTGGTAACTGGTAACTGGTAACTGGTAACTGGGCTCGACCGGCACCCCACTCTCAATCGATTGTGGGGCCGATCTCGCGTTATCAAGTGCGTTAAATAGCTACTGTTTCCAGCTTTCAAGCAAGGTATCGTAAGCGATAGTTTTACCTTGTGGTTTTTCATTAGCTAACTTTGCCTTCGGAGCGCCAGGCTGATCCAACCAAAATTTTGCATCCTGAGGTTTATTTAACTTTGGCCCACACTCAGCTTGAATATTCGCTCGCTCTAAGCGTGCCATTACTTTGTCTTGGGCTGCAGCGAGGCCGTCTAGCGCTTGCTGAGCGCTGGACTCGCCACTGGCAACTTCGGCGATATATTGCCACCACAATTGCGCTAGCTTAGGATAATCGGGAACGTTGGTTCCGGTCGGCGACCACTGCAATCTTGCTGGGCTACGGTAAAACTCGACTAAGCCGCCTAACTTTGGCGCCACGTCGGTCATCGCTTGTGAATTGATATCCGATTCGCGGATAGGAGTCAGCCCCACCAAGGTTTTAGATAACGAGACGGTTTTTGATACTGTAAACTGTGCGTATAACCAAGCAGCCAAGCGGCGCTTTTGTGGCGTTGACTTCAAAAAGGTCCACGAGCCTGCGTCCTGATAACCCAACTTCATGCCCTCTTGCCAATACGGGCCTCTAGGCGATGGTGCCATACGCCATTTTGGTGTGCCATCTTCATTCATCACCGGCAAGCCGGGCGTTGTTAAGGCTGCGGTAAATGCGGTATACCAAAAAATCTGCTGTGCCACATTGCCTTGTCCGGGCACCGGCCCGGCTTCACCAAAGGTCATTCCAGGGGCTTCAGGTGGTGCATACTTCGTTAACCACTCAACATATTTAGTAGTCGCATAAACGGCTGCTGGGCCATTGGTTGCGCCGCCACGGCTAACACTAGAGCCGACTGGTCGACAACCATCGACGCGAATACCCCATTCATCTACTGGTAAGCCGTTGGGGATACCGACATCACCGGCACCGGCCATTGAGAACCAGGCATCGGTGAAGCGCCAGCCAAGTGATGGATCTTTTTTGCCATAATCCATGTGCCCGTAAACACGTTGCCCATCGATCTCTTTTACATCGTTGGAGAAAAATTCGGCGATATCTTCATAGGCTGACCAATTAACCGGAACA
>JAFMHC010000270.1:0-2452 GCA_017854775.1 Gammaproteobacteria bacterium
AACTGGAGCCGCAACACGTGATGGCGCGGAAACAGTGCTTGGTACGGCAATGATGCTGATCGGTGAGAATTCTCGTCAGGTTGCGCAAGATGTTGCAGCGAAGCTCGATGACATACAAGCGTCGATACCTAAAGGGGTCGTCCTCGAATCCGTTTACGATCGCACAGCACTGGTCGATAAGGCAATAGCAACCGTGACGAAGAACCTTTTAGAGGGTGCACTTTTAGTGGTCGTGGTGCTATTTTTACTGCTTGGGAATATACGTGCGGCGTTAATCACCGCGGCGGTCATTCCACTGTCGATGCTGATGACCATCACCGGGATGGTCAGAACAGGGGTTTCTGCCAATCTGATGAGCCTTGGCGCACTCGACTTTGGCTTGATCGTTGATGGCGCAGTTATCATCGTTGAAAACGCCGTAAGGCGGCTCGGCGAAGCACAGCATCAGAAAGGCATACAAAGCTTGCGTGAACGCCTCGATACCGTTTACGAGGCAACCGCTGAAGTGATCAAACCCAGCCTTTTCGGTGTTGCGATCATCACCATTGTCTATATTCCGATTTTCAGTTTGACGGGCGTTGAAGGCAAGATGTTCACGCCGATGGCCGCGACTGTGGTTATGGCCTTAATCTCTGCGATGATTTTGTCACTAACGGTTGTGCCAGCAGCGGTCGCTGTTTTCATGAGTGGCGAAATCAGCGAGAAGGAAAGTGTCATCATCGTTAAATCAAAACAGATTTACGAGCCAGCGCTTAAACTTGCAATGAAGTTTCGCGTGGCCGTAGTCACTTGCGCAACCGTGTTGGTCGTATTCAGTATCTGGCTAGCGTCAACTCTTGGCTCAGAGTTCGTTCCACAATTGAACGAGGGTGATATCGCATTGCACGCGATGCGCATTCCGGGTACGGGCCTTGAGCAGGCCGTCGAAATGCAGGCGATTTTGGAGGAGAGAATAAAATCATTCCCTGAAGTCGATAAAGTGTTCGCGCGCATCGGCACCGCCGAGGTCGCTACCGACCCTATGCCACCAAATGTGGCGGACAATTTCGTTATTTTGAAGCCCCGCAGCGAATGGCCGAATCCTTCCAAAACGAAGGCGGAACTGGTAGAAGAAATGGAGCGCTCACTTGAAGAACTTCCTGGTAACAACTACGAGTTCACACAGCCTATTCAAATGCGCTTTAACGAATTGATCTCGGGCGTGCGAGCTGACCTTGGTATCAAGGTATTTGGCGATGACCTTGATCAATTAGTGAGTACAGCAAACGAGGTGCTTTCGATCGTCAATTCTATTGAAGGTGCTGCTGACGCAAGAGTCGAGCAAGTAACGGGGCTTCCAACTCTGTCAATTGTGCCTAAGCGAACGGCCTTGGGCCGTTATGGTCTTAATGTTTCTGAATTACAAGACTGGGTGTCGGCCGCGATTGGCGGTGAGTCCGCGGGCATTCTCTATGAGGGTGATCGGCGTTTTGAGCTCGTTGTCCGTTTACCTGAAACGGTAAGACGGGATGTCGACGGCTTGAAGTACTTACCGGTACCCTTACCAAATGGCGATTATGTACCGCTTGAGGAAGTGGCCACACTCGATATTGCGCCAGCGCCCGCACAGATCAGTCGTGAGAATGGCAAACGTCGCGTGGTGGTGACAGCCAATGTACGTGGCCGTGACCTAGGCAGTTTCGTGGACGAAGTAAAAATAGCCATCGGGGAGCAGGGCAATATTCCGCCTGGTTATTGGTTGGATTACGGCGGGACTTTCGAGCAATTAGAATCAGCCAGTCAACGTCTTACAGTTGTTGTACCGCTCACGCTGCTCGTGATTCTTGGTATCTTGGTAATCGCATTCGCTTCGGTTAAAGATGCATTGATCATTTTTAGTGGCGTGCCATTAGCTTTGACCGGCGGCATTTTGTTTCTCTACCTACGCGGCATGCCATTGTCGATCTCAGCAGGGGTCGGATTTATTGCACTCTCTGGGGTGGCGGTCTTAAACGGGCTTGTGATGCTCTCTTTCATTCGCGAGCTCTGGAAAGAGACTGGTGAGCTGACAAAATCAGTCATTGATGGGGCTATGGTTCGATTGAGACCGGTTCTTATGACGGCTCTGGTGGCCAGTCTCGGATTTATTCCAATGGCGCTAAACACTGGAACCGGTGCTGAAGTTCAGCGTCCACTTGCCACGGTGGTTATAGGCGGCATTATTTCATCGACGATATTGACTTTATTGATACTGCCCGTTCTCTATGAATGGGTTCATCGTCGTGAGGCCAATAAATAAAATCTACTTTGTGGTTTCGATAGTTATCGAGACCACACCCTACATTGATATTGAATACAAAAAAATAGTAGTTCGCCATTGGCTTTGGTCATTATTCAAAGAAGCATTTAGCTGATCTCTGATTGATTAGAAGAGCATGAAATCTCAGATTTGCTCTACGAGAAATCGCCGAAA
>JAFMHC010000270.1:2462-5719 GCA_017854775.1 Gammaproteobacteria bacterium
CGAAATGCTTAAGCTTATGGAAGGTCGACAGGTGTCGTGCCGTAGCACCTATACGAGGCCAAGGACACTGGATCAGTAAAGTAGTTCACACTGTTCGGCTCCATGAAATATTGAGCGAAAATTGATACATTACTTGGTTCAGATAATACCTGTTCGGTTCGAGAAAATGGGGGCGCAGAGTACTCTCTCGCTCTTGGGTCTTCAATCCAAAAATTCAAGTTACCATAGATGAAAGTAAACGCTCGGTGTCTGTCAAAGCCTTTTTCAGAGGAGTATTTACGCGCGTTCCAAACAGCGTTGTAGATATATCTCGCCGTTAGCGCTAAACCGTATCGTGTAAGTGACCGCTTAATGGCTGTTCGCGTTTGCTCACCTGGGGTACAGCAAATGTCATGAACATCGCAGTAGTGTTGTAGTACTCCAATCGCTTCGGATTCAGCTAAAGACTCCCATAGATCTAAGACGCTGATAGCTCCAATATCAGTTCGAATGAGATTTCTCGCTTTAATTTTTAGCTTGCTAAGCGAACCAGCTAAATCCACATTTTTTATGACTTCATAGTCAATGCTATCCCAGTCGATAAAATACTCTTTCCTAGAAACCATGGTGACTGCGGATCTAATCGAATCTACAGATGGGCTTGCAAGACCTAGCATCATCAGCGTTGTTTTTTCCTCAAACTCAAGCATTGCAAAAGCAGTTTTTGAGTTTAGTCGTGTCACGTTTTCCATGAATGTAGACAGCTGCTTAAATAGGGACAACAATTCAGTGGCTGTTAGTTCGATAGGCTTTAGCGGCTCGATCTCTGTTAACTCTTTGAGTGTTAGTGCGGCGGCTCTAGTAATTCTGGAGTTTAAAAATGTAATACAAGCATTGCACTGGCATTGTTCTTGAAGTCGGTGTCCACATAGAACACATTCGGGTATCGAAACTTTATGACCACCGTCAACCAGAAAAGCCTTGCCCTTATTCCTTAAGTTGAATCTCCTGCCCTCTCGATTATCAATTCTAACAAGGGCTATCTCCTCTATTTCTTTACCGACGGTTTTAATATCCAAAGTGTTTGTCGCTAGACTAGAACTTTTGCTAAGGTAAGAAGACTCAATTTCACCACCACAATGTGTACAACTAACGGTTGAGTGCTTGTACGCAGGCAAATGCTCATAAACTCTCTCTTGATTGATATTCTGTTTTTGCCTTTGCAGACAGTGTTTTTCAAAAATTGCTGAGTTGTTTAAGCCGTT
The DNA here is from genome assembly GCA_017854775.1 of Gammaproteobacteria bacterium. Taxonomy (GTDB): domain Bacteria; phylum Pseudomonadota; class Gammaproteobacteria; order Arenicellales; family Arenicellaceae; genus Arenicella. The sequence continues at coordinate 3,707 of JAFMHC010000270.1, forward strand.
AATATAATAGTCATCAGCGATTGCTTTATAAGTGCTCATTAGATTGATACCTATATGTAAAAGTCACCATTATATGGTACTCATAGAGCGTGTATCTATAAAGGTTATTGAAATACCTTTCCTCGATGGAAAGAGACGATCAATTGAAGCTTCTTGGTAAGCAAATTCGAGGAATTCGCGAGAGTTTAGGCGTTACCCAAGACCAAATGGCATATAAGGCCGAATTTGCTCGCTCTTACTACAGCGGTATAGAGCGAGGAGTACGAAATATCTCTGCGGTCAATTTGATCCAACTTGCTAAAGCGTTGAATGTCGAGGTTGGAGAACTGTTTCCCAATATTAGCAACCTTTAGTTGGGCCCCGAGTTTAGGTTTATTAAGAGCTCAGATATGGCTCTAAACTAAATCTGTGTAGATAATAAACTAAGCTAAAATGATGTCGTATCAGTCTATGCTTCAGCTGAAACTGTAATTTTTTAACTCTATTGCTTGTCTTTGGTCAGTCAATTCCTAGCTTCTGTTTGACTGGTAGTGGTAGTTGATCAAAGGCGTAGCGAACCAACTTTTCAGTTTTAAGCTTTTCTAGTTCCGCAACTCGTTTTTTGAGCTTCTTGTTAATGGCTACTAAGTCATCTTTACTACTTTTGATAGGACCACGAGAGGAACTTTTATGCTTTTTGAGCTTTGCTTCTTTTGAAGCCTCTAACTCACTGTTAACACTTTCGAGGTATACTCTAAATTTAGGGGAGAAGTTTGAAGTATTCATCAACGACGCCCTATTAATATTTAATGCTAAGGCTACTTCTGCCCCTTTTATTTGATACGTCTTTTGTGTTATGAAATCAGTGATTTTATGGTGGCGTTTTATGTATAACATTTTCTCTTTTTTTAACTGCTCTACATACTCCCAGGCTCGCAGGGTAGCGTTCTTACTCGATACCCAGTCAGGATGCTCTTTCTTCTTTTCGTTTTCAGCTTCATGGATACGTTTTTTCAAGTAATTCATGACCATTACGCTGCCCTCGATGCTTTATAATTTGCCAATACGGTGTCTAGTTCATGCAATGCTTCATGATCAGCGTCCAAGGTGCGAACGTGTCGAGTTACATTCTTTACTAATTCGTACGACGAAGATTTGAAAATAGCTGGAACTGCAGGATTCTTCAGTGCGTCCAAATGGGATGATGCATGAAATAATGACCATTCGACATTTTCGGTCTGCATTAGGTTGTGAATACAACCTAAGCATAGATCCGGAGAAGCATTGTGCGGTATGGGTTCATTCATTTCAGCGCATTTTGCCTTGCTGCGCGTTCTTCTCATGAGTAGGCAATATCCCCATGGGTTGGCCTTTATATTTTCGATTTCGACAAACGCCAATTCTTCGGCCAACTCTTCTTGCTCGGAATGTGACAGAACTGAGGTGCTTCTTAATAAACGCCTCAGCCGTGTGTTTACTTGGCCAGCATAGCCCTCACCATTACGACGAAGGTAGTTATATACCAGTGAGCTGATAACCTGGCTTTTTACAAGTTGATTTCCACGCCGATTGTCTTTATCGCGGATATAAGCTAGCCACATGGTTCGAGAGATATGTTTGAATTGGCTCCGTATCAGCCATCCGACATCACCATCGAATCGTCGATATACGGCCTCCGCCCACATATGACGAAAGCTGTGTGGAGTTGGGTAAATTGTGTTGTCTATAAGTTCATCAATTACAGTTCTACCTACTCGCAATGATTTTAAGTCATTTTTAGCGAGAGAACGAAGCCATTCTTTTGTTTTATTGCTTAAGTAAGTATCGAGCAAACTGGTCCAAGCTGGTAACAAGTTACCTTCTAGGTATTTTATAAGCCAATCTTTTTTGTCACCACTGGTATTGTGAAAAAACAATTCTATTCGTGGCCACTCTGCTCTGACTTTTTGCCAAGTTTCTAGTAAATGTATATCAACCGAAAGGTTTCCCCAATGGTCTTCAGAGTGTTTTGATAATAGCCTTTCTAATTCATTT
>JAFMHC010000271.1 GCA_017854775.1 Gammaproteobacteria bacterium
ACTTTAACAATCTCTGGAGGCACAGGCATCGAAATTGGCTTTGCAATGTTTGAGCAACATCTTGGCCGCCGACGGAACGGTATTGAGCAAGGTTATCTGCGAAAGTGCATCGTACTCAGTCGCCTCTAATAGAGATTTTATGATCGTGACAGTATTGCCTGAACACAGAGGTACAAACAGTTCGTATACCGATAAGTCAAAACATACCGAGGTCGAAAATGCCACATTAGCCAGTTCCTCGTTAGAGTAAACAGACAGTGACCAGCTAATCAATGCAACAGTGCTTCGATGCTCAATCAGTACTCCCTTAGGTTGTCCAGTGGAGCCCGAGGTGTAGATCATATACGCCAGATTATCTGACCTCAGACCTTGTTCTGCCTTAACTACATTTGAACTCAGGTTGCTTGCGATTAGTGCCATTTCATCGACATCATCCAACACCAGTAAACGGTAATTACCGTCAGGCAAGCCTGACACCAATTTTGCTTGGGTAAGTAATAGATCAACGTTTGAGTCTGATAACATGTATCTCAATCTTGACTCTGGGTAACTTGGATCCAAGGGCACATAGGCACCCCCGGCTTTCAAGATCGCCAGTAGAGCGACCACCATGTCTAATGATCGCTCTACACACAAGCCGACTAAGGTGTCTGGCTTAACCCCTTGCGACCTAAGGTAATGGGCCAGCCGATTGGCTCGCGCATTCAACTCCGCGTAGCTTAATTGATAGTAGCTTAATTGCTGTTGCTCTAACCCCGCTTGCTCAAAAACTAATGCTACCGCGTCGGGATTTAGCTCAACTTGCTGCTCAAACAATTGATGAATACACTTATCCGATGGGTAGTCTGAGTCGGTGTCATTTAAACTGTTCAATAGATAATCGGTTTCAGCGGTCGGCATCACCGGTATCTCACTCACTGACTGACTTGGATTACTCTCTAAAGCGGTTAACAAGCCGTCAATGGCGACCTGCATATAATCAATAATGCGCTGAGGCCCCACCGCGCGATCAACTTGAGCAACCAAATCAAAGCGATCACCAAGATCGTCGACCGAAAGTCCTATTGGGTAGTTGGTGCGTTCGTGAAAATTAATCGCTCTGACGCCAATTATTGAGCCACTATCCATCAATTCTTTACCGACATCATCGTCGGTAATAGAAAGCCGATAGTTGAGAACCGCGTTGAACAATGGGGTTCCAGCGGGAATGCCACTGCAACTTTGCGCTAATGCCAGTGGCGTCTGTTCGTACAACAACAAGTCTCTCAACTCGGTATTCACTTGGGCTACCAAATTTTCGGCAGTAAGATCCGACAATTTAATGCGCATCGGTAAGGTATTGATAAACATTCCAAAGGTACTGTCCATACTCTGGCTGCTATCCATACTCTGGCCAGTGTCAATACTCTCGGTAGCACCCATACTCTGAGCCGAATTCAACCGACCCGAAAATACAGTGCCAAAAACAACGTCATCTCGACCACTGCACGCCGACAAAAGCAACGACCATGAGGCATGAAACAACACCGCGGGGCTGATCTTCAGCTCCCTAGCAAGCAAACGAATCCGCTTTGATACGGCATCCGGCACAGTTTCGGTCAACTCGTCTACCCGTGTACCATCACCGTTAATATCAGCTAAACCAAATGCCAACGTGCCTTGGTCGACACTCGAGAGCATTCCCTCAAAATACACTGATGCATTGTTCTGACTTGACTGATACAACGATTGAGCAACGAAATCTCTATAGGCACGAGGGCTAGGCAACTGCTTCGCTCGGCCTGCCTGGAAGGCCATAACGTCACGCAACATAACTCGTATACTATAATTGTCCGAGAGAATATGGTGGTGCCTGATCAGAATATAGTGCTCATCAGTGCTCTGGTCCTTGGCTATCTCTAGTCTAAATAACGGGCCTTTCTCAAGGTCTATCGATCGACAAGCGGACAGGCTGAGACTTTGCATATGCGCTTGAACATCCTCACCAGACTCAATTTCTATCCAATCAACCGGTATATCAACCTCGCGAGAAACCACCTGCAAAGGCAATGGCAATGCTTTCCAAAATATTGACGTGCGCAATGCTTCGTGACGTTCAAAAATGAACCTTAAGGCTTGCATGAATTGGTCAAACCGTTGAGCGCTTTCGGCCACAAATAAATCAGCCAGCAGGTAAGGGTCAACTTTCTCCGACATCACATGATGGTAAAAAACACCTTCTTGAATGGGCGATAAAGGGTAAATATCTTGGATATTTCGCCTTCCTCCTGGCACCTTTGAAATCACCGTATCCAAGTCTGACTGGCGCAGCTCTCGGCCTAACTGTCGATCGCCAACTAGGCCCAGCAAGGGCAACATCTCGACGGTGATATCAGTGAATTGGTCGACTATCTCATTGGCCGGAACAACAAAGCGCTTCACATCGACTTTTTCATCAATGATCAACGCCAATTCAGCAAGATTCGAGGCTGTAAACAGATCCCTTACTTCTAGTGTTAAGCCTATTTTCTGTAACCCTGAGACCACCTGCATCGCCAATAAAGAATGGCCGCCTAACTCAAAGAAATTATCGCTAACGCCTACTTGCTCGACACCGAGTAGCTGCTGCCATAGCTCACATAGAGCCCGCTCAGTGTTAGTGCTCGGTGCTTTGAATTCTCTTAATGACAGACTCGCGTTAGGCGCTGGCAAGCTCTTTAAGTCAACCTTGCCATTCGCTGTGAGTGGAATTTCATCCAATAGCATAAACAGCGATGGCACCATATAGTCTGGTAATGTCGCCTTTAGCCCCGAGCGACAAGCCTCAATAAGCAATGGCTTATTTTCACTCTCTGCTGATGCGGCGACCACATACGCCACCAGCCCTACGGGCTCATCTCGCGCCACAACCACTGCGTCTCTAACCTCTGGCAAACGCAGTAACGCCGACTCTACCTCACCGAGCTCTATTCGAAACCCGCGAACCTTGATCTGCTCATCTTGCCGGCCAATAAATTCTAAACTCCCATCGGGCAAGTAACGAACCAAGTCGCCGGTCTTATACAGACGTGCACTTGCTGAACTAACAAACCGATTAGCAAACGGATTAGCAAACGGATTAGCAATGAATTTTTCAGCGGTTAATGCCTCTCGGTGTAAATAACCTCGCGCTAAACCCGCGCCAACGATATGTAGTTCTCCAATTGAACCGACAGGCAACAATTGCTTATGGTCATCTAAAACCAGCGATTCTAAATCGTCTAATGTATCGCCAATCACACTAGCACTATTGGCAATATCATCTTGCTGAAGTGCTTTATAGGTAACGTGCACCGTGGTTTCGGTGATGCCGTACATGTTGATTAATTGCGGCATCTCGCAGCCGTAGCGCTCGACCCAAGGAAGCAATTGCGACGGATTTAATTTTTCGCCACCAAATATGATTAGACGCAACGATTGCCCTAATTGACTCTCTTGATCAAGATTTATTAACTGCTGGAACGCACTAGGGGTTTGATTTAAAACGGTTATCTTCTGCTCTAACAATAGCGCATAAAAATCATTGAACGAGCGCACTACCCCGCGAGGAACAACTACCAGTTTACCGCCATAAATTAAAGCACCCCATAACTCCCATACTGAGAAATCGAACGCATATGAATGAAACAAAGCCCAGACATCGTTTGAAGTAAAGCTAAAATGTTTTTCCGATGAGGCAAATAAACGAGCCACATTATTATGCTCGACCATGACACCTTTGGGTTGGCCGGTAGAACCTGAGGTATAAATCACATAGGCCAAATGCGCTGAAGTAAGCTTAAGTTTTTCTTTATCTAAATTTTCGCATGACTCTAAGGTTAACGTATTGTCGCCATCAAGCATTATTATCTGTTGATCGTCTAGCGGGATTTTCTCCAGTAAATGATGCTGGCTGAGCAATAATTCAATTCTCGAATCGCTGAGCATATAACTCAGTCGCGCTTGTGGATAGCTCGGGTCTAACGGCACATAGGCGCCACCGGCTTTTAAAATACCGAGTATCCCAATAACCATTTCCAATGAACGCTCGACGCATAAGCCCACTAGGGTATCTGGCTTAACACCTTGAGAGACCAAGCGATGGGCTAACTGATTTGAACGCTTATTTAGCTCACCGTAACTTAACTCTCGGCCATCGAATTCCAGCGCTACCGCCTCTGGTCTTAATGCCACCTGAGCTTCAAACAACTCATGTATGCATTGCTCAGCTGGATAATCTGTTTCGAGCTTATTAAGCTCATCCACTAAGTAATAAGTTTCATCTTCGCTGAGCATTGGTAAACAACTTACGCTCTGTTCTTGTGCAGTGTCAGCGTTAGTAAAACCATCCAATAAGCGTAGCAAATGATCACCGAGTCTCACTACCGTCGCTTGATTAAACAAATCAGTATTGTATTCAAACGACAACTGCAATCCGGCGTCAGACATAGTGACGGTCAAGCTTAACTCGAACTTTGCGGTAACCACATCGTTGTTCAACGGCTCAAATTCAACGCCCTCAAGGGTAATCGGAGAATGCTGGTTATCAGAACCCTCATCTATATCCATACTGAACATTACTTGAAACAAGGGCGAATACGAGGTGCTTCTGGGCGGGTTCAATTGCTCAACCAAGTAATCAAACGGAATCAATTGATTCATTTGCGCGTCGACATTAACCGCTTTTACATGGGCAAGATAATCCGATAGGGTGGTGCCTTTAGACACATCGATACGTAACACCAAGGTATTGACGAAGAAGCCAATCAAGCCCTCGACTTCCTCATGCAGTCGATTCGCCATTGGCGACCCCATGACAATATCGGTACTGTTGGAATGCCGCGCTAACAACAGCGAGAACGCTCCCTGCATCAGCATAAATAAGCTGACGTCGTTGGCGATGGCTAACGCCTTTAGCTTAGCCAACAGCGCCTCATCCGAGGTGACCGTGTGCACCGCACCGCTAAAGCTTTGATGCTCTGGGCGGGCATGGTCTAGCGGCAACTCATGCACGGTGGGCAACTCAGCGAGTTGCGTTTGCCAATAAACAAGCTGGTCGTCGAACGCATTAGTTCTCAATTGTTGACGCTGCCAATGAGCATAGTCTGCGTATTGAATCGCTAACCGCGGCAGCGCAGGCTCAACATCTGAACACAAGGCTTGATAGATGCTGGTAAATTCAGCAACCAAAATCCTGATCGACCACCCATCTGAAGCAATGTGATGCATATTGAACAACAGCACGCCGCTGTCATCCGAGGTACGAAGATAGCGTGCACGCAGCATTGCGTCTTGTTCGAGATCGAAGGAGAGGCTTGCATCAGCTTGAATGCACCCGTTAATCAGAACCGACTGATCTAACTCTGATAGCTGACTGATATCTTGTTGACCCAGATGAAAGTCAGCGCCAATAGTTATTCTCTGCACAGCGCCTTCTTGCGTCTGCTTAAACACGGTTCGCAATGGTTCGTGGCGCGCGATGATTTTCTGTAAGGCATGCTCTGCCAGCATCAGGTCAAATGAGCCTCTCACCCGCAAGGCAATTGGCAAATTATAGTGCGCTGAACCAGCCATCATCTGATCGATAAACCATAAACGCTCTTGAGCATAAGACAGTGGCATGTGCGCCGCTGATCGATCAACAACATCAATCTTGGTCAATTGCGCATTTTGCGCGCTTGATTCAGCCAGTGCAGCCGATTCGATCAATAAAGCCAGG
>JAFMHC010000272.1 GCA_017854775.1 Gammaproteobacteria bacterium
GGGTGTATTAAAAATTGTTAAGGTTTACTTAGCGATAAAACGTCGCATTCAGCCTGGCGACAAAATGGCGGGTCGCCACGGTAACAAAGGTGTTATATCGGTGATTATGCCGGTAGAGGATATGCCTTTTGATGAAAATGGTGATCCGATAGATATCGTGCTTAACCCTCTAGGTGTTCCTTCGCGGATGAACGTTGGGCAGGTATTGGAGACGCATCTAGGTCTGGCGGCTAAGGGCCTTGGCAAGAAAATCGACGGTATGATTAAAGAGCAGCAAGCGGTGAATAAGATCCGTGATTTGCTTGAAGAAATCTACAATAAAATCGGCGATGCTCGTGTTAAAGAAGACCTTAAGGGTTTCACAGATGAAGAAATCTTAGAGCTTGCGCGTAACCTTCGTGGTGGTGTGCCGATGGCTACCCGTGCATTTGATGGCGCTAAAGAAGTTGAAATCAAACAATTGCTGACGCTGGCGGGTATGCCCGATAGTGGGCAAATGACCTTGTTTGATGGACGTACAGGTGAAGCTTTCACTCGCCCAGTTACGGTCGGCTACATGTATATGTTGAAATTGAATCACTTGGTTGATGACAAAATGCATGCACGCTCAACGGGTTCTTATAGCTTAGTAACTCAGCAGCCACTTGGTGGTAAAGCTCAGTTCGGTGGTCAGCGCTTTGGTGAGATGGAGGTATGGGCTCTAGAAGCGTATGGCGCAGCTTACACATTGCAGGAAATGTTGACTGTTAAATCTGATGATGTTGCCGGTCGTACAAAAATGTATAAAAACATTGTTGACGGTGATCATCGTATGGAGCCCGGAATGCCGGAATCCTTTAACGTACTCGTTAAAGAAATACGCTCTCTTGGTATTAATATGGAGTTAGAAAACGACTCCTAATTGATATCGTAGGTATCGGCCTTGTGCCGATACCTTAATAAAAGAATACCGGTACGTCATTTTTAAAATTATTTTTAATAAAAATTTGGATAAAAGTGACAACAAGAATTTAATCCCCTACTTGGAGGAAAACCCTTGAAAGACTTACTCAATTTATTGAAGTCCCAAGGACAGAACGACGAATTTGATGCAATCCGAATTGGTTTGGCATCACCCGAAATGATTCGCTCTTGGTCTTTTGGTGAGGTCAGAAAACCTGAAACCATTAACTATCGTACTTTTAAGCCCGAGCGAGAAGGGTTATTTTGTGCCAAAATTTTTGGCCCGATAAAAGATTATGAGTGCTTGTGTGGTAAGTACAAACGCATGAAGCACCGAGGTATTATTTGTGAAAAGTGTGGTGTTGAAGTCACTTTGGCAAAAGTACGTCGTGATCGTATGGGGCACATTGAACTAGCCAGTCCTGTTGCACATATCTGGTTCTTAAAATCGCTACCAAGCCGTATAGGTCTTTTATTAGATATGACTTTGCGCAGTATCGAGCGAGTTTTGTATTTTGAATCGTATGTTGTTACCGATCCAGGAATGACGACTCTTGAAAAGGGTCAGTTATTAACGGATGAGGAATTCTTTGAGGCAATGGAAGAGTTTCCCGATGAATTTGAAGCCAAAATGGGTGCTGAAGCAATTCAGGATCTAATGATGGATATTAATCTGGAAGAGGAAATTGACCGTCTTCGTGAAGAGATTCCTACAACAAACTCTGAAACTAAGATTAAAAAATTATCCAAGCGTTTAAAATTATTAGAAGCCTTCTTTCATTCAGGTAATAAGCCTGAATGGATGATATTACAAGCGTTACCAATACTACCGCCTGATCTACGTCCTTTAGTGCCACTCGATGGTGGTCGTTTTGCGACTTCAGATTTGAACGATCTTTATCGTCGAGTAATCAATCGTAATAACCGCTTAAAGCGTTTGTTAGATTTGAATGCCCCTGACATTATTGTGCGTAATGAAAAGCGTATGCTCCAAGAAGCGGTTGACGCCTTGTTGGATAATGGTCGTCGTGGTCGTGCGATAACTGGGTCAAATAAACGCCCATTGAAGTCACTTGCCGATATGATTAAAGGTAAGCAAGGTCGCTTCCGTCAAAACTTATTGGGTAAACGTGTTGATTATTCAGGGCGTTCGGTCATTGTAACTGGCCCTACTTTACGTCTACATCAGTGCGGGTTACCTAAAAAAATGGCTTTGGAATTATTTAAGCCCTTTATTTTTAGCAAGTTAGAGTTACGTGGTCTTGCGACAACGATTAAAGCCGCTAAGAAAATGGTCGAACGCGAAGAGCCGGTCGTATGGGATATTCTCGATGAAGTGATTCGTGAGCATCCAGTCCTACTTAACCGTGCACCCACACTTCACCGTTTAGGCATTCAAGCATTTGAGCCTGTATTGATTGAAGGTAAAGCAATTCAATTACATCCTCTAGTCTGTGGCGCATACAATGCTGATTTCGATGGCGATCAAATGGCGGTTCACGTGCCTTTGACTATCGAGGCGCAACTTGAATCCCGTGCGTTAATGATGTCGACCAATAATATTTTATCACCTGCTTCAGGTGAGCCGATTATTGTGCCATCGCAAGATGTAGTATTGGGTTTGTATTGGATGACTCGTGAGCGTGTTAATGCGAAAGGCGAAGGCATGAGGTTTGCTGACGTTGCTGAAGTGTCTCGTGCTTATAATTCTGGTCAAGTTGATCTACAAGCTCGCATCAAAGTACGTATTACTGAAGTTATCGTTGGTGAAGATGGTGAAAAAACTACTCGACGAACGTTAGTTGATACAACTATTGGTCGTGTACTGTTCTGGGAGATTGTTCCTGCCGGTATCGAATTTCAGTTGGTCAATCGCCCAATGGTTAAGAAAGCCATTTCATCGATTATCAATTTCTGCTATCGAGTTGTTGGTTTGAAAGCGACTGTTATTTTCGCTGATCAGTTGATGTATATGGGCTATCGTTATTCGACTCGCTCTGGTTCTTCTATCGGTGTAAATGATTTCGCTATTCCGGATAACAAAGCCGATATTATTGAGCGTGCAGATAACGAAGTTAAAGAAATTGAAAGTCAGTTTGCGTCTGGTTTAGTTACTCAGGGCGAAAAATACAATAAAGTTATCGACATTTGGTCTCGTGCCAATGATTTAGTCGCTAAGTCGATGATGGATGGTATTTCTAAAGAGTCTGTTATTAACAGTGACGGTGAGGAAGAGTTCCAAGATTCATATAACTCTGTCTTTATGTATGCCGATTCTGGCGCAAGGGGTTCTCCTGCACAGATACGTCAGCTTGCAGGTATGCGTGGTTTGATGGCACGTCCGGATGGCTCAATTATTGAGACTCCGATCACGGCTAACTTCCGCGAAGGCTTGAACGTACTTCAGTACTTTATTTCGACTCACGGTGCTCGTAAAGGTTTGGCGGATACTGCATTGAAAACAGCGAACTCGGGTTACTTGACCCGACGCTTAGTTGATGTGGCACAAGATTTAGTTGTGACGGAGCACGACTGTGGTACTGATCGCGGTCTAACAATGACACCGGTTATTGAGGGCGGTGACATTATTGAGACCTTGGGTGACCGTGTTCTCGGTCGCGTAGTGGCGAAAGATATCATTGATCCAGCCACCAGCGAGGTGTTGATGGAGGCGGGTGTCTTGATCGATGAAAATCTTATCGATCGTGTTGAAGCGATGGGTGTTGATGAGATTATTGTACGCTCCACTATCACTTGTGAATCTCGCGTTGGCATTTGCTCTAGCTGTTATGGTCGTGACTTGGCTCGTGGCCATCTTGTGAATGTCGGTGAAGCTGTGGGTGTTATCGCTGCACAATCGATTGGAGAGCCGGGTACTCAGTTAACTATGCGTACTTTCCACATTGGTGGTGCTGCCAGTAGAGCTTCTGCTGTTGATAGTGTTCAGGTTAAATTACCGGGTACTGTGCGTTTACAAAATGTTAAGTTAGTTGAAAGCATTAGTGGCAATCTGGTTGCTGTTTCTCGCTCGGGCGAATTGGTCATTGCTGATGAAACAGGTCGAGAGCGCGAGCGTTATAAAATTCCTTACGGCGCCGTAATTTCTGTTCACGATGGTGATCAAGTGGAAGGCGGTATGGTGGTTGCTAAATGGGATCCGCATACTCACCCGATTGTATCTGAAGTTGCGGGTAAGGCTTCATTCTCAGGAATGGAAGACGGTATCTCAATGCGTCGTCAGACGGATGAGCTAACCGGGCTAAGCTCTATTGAAATTCTTGATCCTGCTGAGCGACCAGCAGCGGGTAAAGATCTGAAGCCAGCCGTTACCTTGTTAGATGCAAAAGGCAATGAGTTGACGTTAGCGAATACTAATGTACCAGCACATTATCAGTTGCCGTCAAAAGCAATTTTAAGTATTAACGATGGCGATCAAATTGGTGTGGGCGATATCATTGCTCGTATTCCTCAAGAGAGTTCAAAAACGCGAGATATTACCGGTGGTTTACCCCGTGTTGCTGACTTATTTGAAGCGCGTAAGCCTAAAGAGCCTTCATTATTAGCCGAGATTTCAGGAATTGTTAGTTTTGGTAAAGAAACTAAGGGCAAGATTCGTTTAGTGATTACTCCAGTCGACGGTAAGCCATTGGAAGATGGTTCCACACATTATGAAGAGTTAATTCCTAAGCATCGTCAGCTGACTGTATTTGAAGGTGAGCAAGTAGCTAAGGGCGAAGTTGTCTCGGATGGACCAAGTAATCCACACGATATTTTACGTTTGAAAGGCGTAGAACCCCTTGCTCATTATATTACTAATGAAATTCAAGATGTTTACCGTTTACAGGGTGTAAAAATTAACGATAAGCACGTTGAAACTATTGTGCGTCAAATGCTGCGTAAAGTTGAAGTCACTAATATGGGTGAGTCTGCTTACGTAAAAGGCGAGCAGGTTGAATACAGTGCAGTGCTTGAGTCGAATGAGAAGCTGCGTGATGAAGATAAGTTACCAGCACGTTTCCAGCGCCAGTTGTTGGGTATTACGAAAGCGTCGTTGGCAACAGAGTCGTTTATCTCTGCAGCCTCGTTCCAGGAAACAACACGCGTTCTTACGGAAGCGGCGGTTACCGGTAAACGCGATAACTTACGTGGCTTGAAGGAAAATGTTGTAGTGGGTCGTTTGATTCCTGCGGGTACAGGCTTGGCCTATCATGCGGCGCGTAAAAAGCGACGAGAAGCTGAGCTGAATCAAAAAACAGAAGGCGTTAGCGCTGAAGAAGTTGAAGCAGCACTAACAGAAGCGCTTAAGTCTAGCGCGTCTTAATATACTATAATGTTGTTATAGTGAGTTTATAAAAGCCTCCCATTGGGAGGCTTTTTGTTATTAGGAAAGCCCATATTTTATTTAGTGCGGCGAAATTTGCCAATAGTCTTACTGATAGAGTAACTAATGTTAAAAATACTATTACCTCTTGTTTTTGTTTTACTTGCATCGCCAGCCACTTCTGAGGATCACGCCATACTTGTGCCAGATCAGCCAGCAGCGTTAATCAGCGTTGCACCCGCTTATCGCTATACCCTCATTGCTGAATTGGATGAAGGTAAGCTGCATGTTTTTGAAAAAAAAATTGATAATAGTTTCCAATTGATTCGCTCAATGGATATCTCTATAGGTCTATCCGGCCATGGAAAACAAATCGAAGGTGACAATAAAACCCCCGTTGGTGTCTATTGCATAACGAGCCAT
>JAFMHC010000043.1 GCA_017854775.1 Gammaproteobacteria bacterium
TGGTAGCGCAGCCCAGCCCAAATTAACAGTCACGCGCCCTAGTAAATAGCGTAGCAAGGCGCCGGTGCCGCCGGCAATGACGATAGCAATGTAGAACATCAAGCTATTGCCTTATCACATCGACCCCGTCACCGGGAATGAATTCAAAAAGCGACGAATCAAGTTCAGAGTTACTGACCACATTCGACAAAGCTAAACGCGTCTCATTTCCCAATCCATCTGTTAGCACAATTGAATTCAACTGCTCTTTTGCAAAACCGATCATCAAGCCCTGATAACCTGCGTTTTCGTCTTTTGGTTTCAACGCAACCCACGTTAAGCCGTCGGTTAAGCCAAAGTCCATAACATTAAAATGCTCCTCTAAGCTTTCGCCAGATTGCACCAATAGCAAGGTCGGAACTTGCTCTAAGGCATTGACCATGCTGCGTTGATTGGCGGTTTCTAAATCCGGCTCGTAAAACGTGATCAACTCGCCATTTGAAATTATCTGCTGACCAACTGGATAATCAGGGTCATCGTTGGCATAGTTATCGCTGGAATAGTTCCAACGAAATTTACCAGGTCGTGACAATGAAAAAACGCCGCTTTTGTTTTCTAAGGTCATACCGCTTTCGTCAACAATTTGCTGTGTGAAATCCGCTTGAAGGGTATTAACTTCAACAAAAAAACGCTTGAGCATCGCCTCAGAAGCATTGGTCGCCGAACTGGCGATAAATAACGAAGAGCCCAGCACAATAAAGAGCATGATTTTAATTAGGTTCATATTTTTACGCTTATCCGGTTAGCCCGATTAATCTTCTGGTGGGGGTGGCGCCAGCACTTCACGGCGACCATTGTCTTCAGCCGGCGTAATTACGCCAGTCATTTCCATAGTTTCAATCATGCGAGCCGCTCGATTGTAACCGACGCGAAGCTGACGCTGAACTGACGATATAGAAGCCTTTCGCGTTCTAGTAACAAACTCTATAGCTTGATCATAAAGCGGGTCATTTTCAGGGTCGTCATTAACCGCATCATCACGGAAGGCGCTTGGTAAAGCGTTATTTATCTCTTTTGGCGCACTCAAAATAGACTCGTCGTATTCAGGCTCGCTATCGCCGATTAACGACTGCACAACTTCATGAACTTCTTTATCTGAAACAAAACTGCCATGCACACGCTCAGGCATACTAGTACCCGGTGGTAGATATAACATGTCACCATGCCCTAGTAACATTTCAGCGCCCATTTGATCAATAATGGTACGAGAGTCAATCTTTGACGAGACCTGAAAGGCAATACGAGTAGGAATATTGGCCTTTAACAAGCCCGTGATCACGTCAACTGATGGGCGTTGAGTCGCCAGCACCAAATGTACTCCTGAGGCACGACCTTTCTGTGCTAAGCGAGTGATCAACTCTTCAACTTTTTTACCGACCGTCATCATCAGGTCAGCCAGTTCGTCGATAATGATCACTAAGCAAGGCAGCTCTTGCAATGGTTCGGCAATCTCGCCTTCTTTGCTGAACGGGTCCAAAATTGGCTCGCCGGCTTCTTCAGCTACTTTGACCTTGCGATTATAGCCAGCCAAGTTTCTTACGCCCAACTCCGACATTAACTTGTATCGTCGCTCCATTTCAACAATGCACCATCGCAAGGCATTCGCCGCCTCGCTCATATCGGTAACAACGGGACACAGTAAATGCGGTATACCCTCATAAACTGACAACTCGAGCATCTTCGGGTCGATCATGATCATACGAACTTGCTGAGCAGTTGCTTTATAGATTAGGCTCAAAATTAGCGCATTGATGCACACTGATTTACCTGAACCGGTAGTACCGGCGATTAACACATGAGGCATCTTGGCTAAATCAACGATCACTGTCTTACCACTGATGTCTTTGCCCAGCACTAATGCCAGTGGTGAACTCATGTTTTCGAATTGACGAGATGAAAGACCTTCAACTAAACGCACAATTTCACGTGACTCGTTTGGAATCTCTATGCCAATAAACGATTTCCCGGGAATGTTTTCTACTACCCTGACGCTAACCGTTGAGAGAGCTCTTGCAAGATCTTTAGCCAAACCAGTAATAGTTGCCGCTTTAATTCCAGGCGCTGGGTCAATTTCGAAGCGAGTTATCACCGGGCCTTGATGAACACTAACCACTTCAATTGGCACATTGAAATCAGCCAGCTTTTTAATCAATAGCACACTAATGGCGTTTAATTCGTCGTCCGAATAACCCACTTGTTGCACATCAGCGGGGTCGAGCAACGAGAGAGCTGGCAGAGCGCTGTTTGAACTGTGCATACTGTCGAACATGTGCGTCTGCTTCTCGCGCTCCATGCGTCCGCTGTCTTGCGTACTGCTTTCGACCGGAGCCAATTTGGGCATAATGGTTGGTGCTATTTTGACCTTCTCTTTTAGCTCAGTAACAACCTCTCTGCGAACAATCCGCGCTTTAGCACCTATTTCTCGATCTTCTTTTTGCTCTCGGCGATCCCTAACATTTTCGATCAAATTAAAGATACCTTCACCGATCGAATCCATTAGGCTAAACCAAGACAAGCCGGTGAATATAGTGATACCAGTGAGAAATAACACAACCATCAACATGGTCGTGCCGACCTGACCAAAAAGCTCAACCAAGACCGTATTTAGCCAGCCACCAAGATACCCGCCAGCAATAAAGTGTTTGGACTCAGCCCAATGGTTAAAGTGCAAGTTTTCAATCCCGCAGCCGCCCATCACCGTGATCAAAAAACCAGCTGCAATCAATACCCTATTAAAATATGACGGCTCTGACGTGTCGTGACGGTCAGCAAAAAAATTAACCCCCAAAACCAAAATCATTATCGGCACTAAGAACGACATATAGCCAAAACCGTGCAGTAACATGTCAGAGAAATTAGCTCCAAACTGGCCGCCTAAGTTACTTACCTCACTGGAACTGCCACCGCTGTGTGACCAACCGGGATCACTAGGATTATAGGTTAGCAGCGACAACAAGGCATACAAAGAGAGAAAGGCACTAAACACCACCACGATTTCGGAGCCCAGCTCCCTTACTCGCGGCGACAAGATACCCCCACCCCCTTGCTCTGTCTCTTTGATTTTCTTACGCTTTGCCTGTGGCATGATTTTATTGCGGACCTCTCATTCTAATGCCCCTATTCTAACGCGAAATAGGTCATCAACACTATTCCTAACCGTTCTGTATAAACACCTAGTTGAGTTACTCTGATGTACAATCGTTACCACATAGAAATTCTTAAATTGCTCGCTATTAAAAAGGCTCTAAATTAATTAGAATTCTGCGCTGAATAGCGTAAAACTACAAAACCACTAACTCGGAGCAATCCCACCCCATGTCTGACTCAAAACATTGCAAAGTTCTTATCTTAGGCTCCGGCCCTGCTGGCTACAGCGCTGCGGTCTATGCTGCACGAGCCAACCTGAACCCAGTATTAATAACCGGCATGCAACAAGGCGGACAATTAACCACGACAACAGAAGTCGATAATTGGCCGGGTGACGATCAGGGTGTTGATGGTAACGAGCTAATGGCTCGTATGTTACGCCACGCCGAGCGCTTCGAAACCGAGATTGTGTTTGATCATATTCATACGGTTGACGTTACCAGCAAGCCATTTACCTTAACTGGTGACTCAGGTGTTTATACCTGCGACGCGCTAATAATCGCCACCGGCGCCTCGGCTAAGTACCTTGGCCTCGAGTCTGAGACTGCTTTCATGGGTAAAGGCGTGTCAGCCTGCGCTACCTGCGATGGCTTTTTCTATAAAGGCAAACCTGTGGTCGTCATTGGTGGCGGCAATACGGCGGTTGAAGAAGCCTTGTATTTATCAAATATCGCCTCCGAGGTCACCGTTATACACCGACGAGACGAGTTCAAAGCTGAGGCTATTTTGGTCGACCATATCAACGAAAAGGCGGCTAATGGCAACGTAACCATAGAATGGGACGCAACACTTGATGAAGTACTCGGCGACAACATGGGTATGACCGGTGTGCGCATCAAGAGCACCAAGGACGGCAGCACCAAGGAATTAACAGCCGATGGGGCATTTATTGCCATTGGTCATAGCCCCAACACTGATATTTTTGAGGGTCAGCTGACGATGGCCGGCGGCTATATAAAAGTTCATAGCGGCTCTGAAGGCAACGCCACAGCGACCAATGTACCCGGCGTTTTCGCTTGCGGTGATGTAATGGATCATGTTTATCGTCAAGCTATAACCTCAGCTGGGTCAGGCTGCATGGCTGCACTAGACGCAGATAAGTACCTGAAAAGCCAAGAACCCAAGGGCTAGTCGTTCAACTTGAGTGCTGACAATGACAGTATGGCGCGATTAATCGGGCTTGGCGTTAAACCGCTAAAGCAAGATAGAATTGCGCCGTATCGTAAACCGGCTGACACCACACCTCGGCAGAGGCTACTCGATGATCAGCGAGTGATGAATGAGTTGCTCGAAGAGTCAGATGAAAGTGCCAGCTTTGAAAGTGGCGACGAACTCAAATATTTACGCACCGGCTTTTCTAGCCGCCTACTAAAGAAACTTCGGCGCGGCGACTTTGCCATTCAGGATGAATTAGACCTGCACGGACTGGTCGCAGGCGATGCAAAACAAGAGACTCATGGATTTGTCAACGAGTGTGCTCGAGACAATGTTCGAGCTATCCGGATAGTGCATGGTAAAGGCCGCAACTCGGCTGGTCGACTACCGGTACTGAAAAACATGCTAATCGGCTGGTTAAGCAAAAACAAACATGTCATAGCGGTGGTTTCAACGCCGGCCAATGACGGCGGAACCGGCGCAGTCTACGTACTCCTAGATAAGATGAAGTAGGCTTGTTACAACTTTATTGCCGCTTGACTACTGAATTTCACTAACGGCATTCGGTAAATTCTAAGCATTCAAGAGCGCCGCAGGCTAAGCAATAGCCAACATCAGCCTATCCCAAGCGTAATGGTCAACTAACATTACCGCAAATAGGTACATTAGATACTTGATTGAATAGATAAAGGTGGTGCGCGATAACTCGTCACTGTAGTTCTTGTAGAGTTTGAAAACGTAATACATGAATCGCGCGTTGAGGTAGAAAGCGCCGATTAAATAAATGCCTCCGAACATATGAATACTGAACGGCATAAGCGTTACCGCGACCAAAATATAGGTGTAGAGCAGAATTTGCAGGCGGGTAAACTCTTCGCCATGCGTTACCGGCAGCATAGGCACACCCGCTTTAGCATATTCCTCTCGGCGGTATAACGCCAAAGCCCAAAAATGCGGCGGTGTCCAAGCAAAGATAATCAGAAAAAGTAAACACCCTTCGGCGGTAATCGAGCCGGTCATGGCAACCCAGCCCAATAAAGGCGGCGCTGCGCCAGCGGCACCGCCAATAACAATATTCTGCGGGCTAGCGGGTTTAAGGAAAACGGTGTAGATGATGCCGTAACCGACCATCGAGACGAAGGTTAAAATAGCCGTCAAATCGTTTACCCAACGAACCAACACCAACATTCCGAGAAAACATAGCAAGGCCGCAAAAACAATAGCTTGCCACACATTTAAGCCTCCGGTTGCCAGCGGACGATTTTTAGTTCGAGCCATAATCGCATCGGCACGCATGTCAATAATCTGGTTCATGGCCGCACCAGAAGAGGCCGCCAAACCAATCCCTAGAGATGCCATCAACACGGTGAAGATATCGGGCATCCCTTTAACCGCTAGTAGCATGCCGACGAATGCGGTAAATACGATCAGCATTACCACGCGTGGCTTAGTTAGGTCGTAGTACTGTTGGATAGCACCACTTAGTGATTTGTTTGCAGCGTCAGTTTGCGACATAGTCTTTAAAGTATGGGTGAATGATCAACGACTTAAGTACGAGGGATCAGCTAGCCGATCTGCGATGTTTTAAGCAGCCGCTTAATGTCTTTCTGAATCGCGCTAGGCTCAGCAGATGCTGGGTAGCTCATCATTAAGTTTCCAGCTGGGTCGATTACGTAAAATCGATCAACTTCAGCTTCGATCGGTGCGTCATCGAGCTTTAGTACTTGAGTCCAACTTAGGAAGCTGTCTTTATCAACCCGGTAAGTTTCAATCGGGCTGTATTTGGCATCAAGGTCACTGGCAACCGACTCATCTAAGCCAGTATGTAAAAAAACTGTGCGTATGCGCGTCATATTATTGTTTTGCATAAACCGCAGCTGACGGATTTTTAGAATATTCGCTTCACAGGCTTGCGAGCATTGGCCATTAGCCGTCACCAGCAAAACCCATTGGCGGCGAAAGGTGTCAAGTTCAACCAGACCGTCTTTACTCTGCATCTGTAAATTAGCAACAGGCCGCGCAGGACGATACAAGTCACCATAATTATTGAAGCTACTTGGCTTATAGACAAACGCGCCTACCACTGGTGCCGCAAACACAACAAAAACTAAAATGATTTGCACCCTATTCCAGAATTGTGCTTTTTTGCTGGAGCCGCTAAGTTGATTTTGATCTGTCATAATTTTAAAATTTATTTTCTTCGAGCGCTTCTTTTAGGATTGATAAAGAGAAGAACTAAACAAGCAATGAAAAATGCCGCTGCCATTGCAAACCACTGAAAAGCATAACCTAAGTGCTTAGCAACCTGTTGGTCATCGATCTCAGGCCATTTTCTTACTAACGTTGGGTCGTCACCGGCACCCGGCGCCAATTCTACCACTAATGGAAATAGTTTCGAGGGTAAAACGTTAGCTACTTCTAGCATCGGTAAATACTGCCAAACATCGCCCTCGGAAACCGCGTATTTGTCGTCCCATAGGGGTGGCTGAGCGGGTGCCGCGTTTAGCCGCCCCTGTAATACCATTGGCCCATTCGGTGTTACTACTTCAGGTAATTTTTGACGAGACTCACCAACCGAAATCCAACCTCTCGCGAGCATAATAAGAGTCGCGCTTTGCTCGAGCTGAAAGGGCGTAAATATTTGATAGCCTACCTGACCGTTGACAACTTGGTTATCAACGTAGAAATCTCTATTTTGAAGATACTGACCTTTCAACAGCACCCTCCTAAACCGTAAGCTCTCGACCTTTGAGCCTTCGACAAGCTCTATTAATGGTATCGCAGCTTGGCTCGAACGAGCCTCAAGCTGATCGGCAATATCACGTTTTTGATCAGCTCGGTCCAATTGCCAAACACCTAGACGTAGCATGCCTAACACCATCAAGATTGCGACAACACACAATAACGGCGTCCTCCACGCGGGGGCAGTAATAGGTGATTGATCGCTCATTCGCAACTCTTTGACTAAAATAAGGTAAACTGCGCGAACCATAGCACAGACGCTGTAAATTCTAGATATGCGCGGGCATTTATATGAGCACTATTGTAATTATTGTATTACTTCTGGCCATGTTGGTCAGTTTGGGCGTTGGCTTATTTCACCTTTTGAAATCGCCAGACGAAAACGATAAGGGTGATAACCTTGTTAAAGCCCTAACTTGGCGTATAGGCATATGGGTAGTCTTATTCGTTTTCATAGCCCTATCAGTGAAAATGGGTTGGATAAAACCGAGTAATTCGGTCCACCCGCAAAAATTCAACCAAGAACAGCAGGAACGCATCGATCAACAATAAAATTAAGCAGCGCGATTAAAGCAAACTCTAAGAGCGCTTTAGTGGCTAGTAAAGAAGAATCAAAAAAGGCGTCCAGTGGACGCCTTTTTTTAATCTATTTAGGGAACCGCGTTTAAAGAATATAAACGAAGATAAACAAGCCCACCCAAACAGTATCAACAAAGTGCCAATACCATGCACCGCCTTCAAATGCGAAGTGTTTTTCAGCGGTAAAGTGACCCTTCATATAGCGGATCAAAACCACTAACAAAATGAACGCGCCGAGGGTCACATGAAAACCGTGAAAACCGGTCAACAAGAAGAAGGTTGAACCATAAACACCCGTACCCAATGTGAGGCCTAGCTGAGTGTAAGCTTCAATATACTCTTCTACTTGAAGGAACAAGAAGAAAGCGCCTAGAACAACCGTAAGAGCCAACCAAAAGACAGTCTGACGACGTTTACTTGCACGTAAAGTATGATGCCCTATCGTCAGAGTAACACTTGAAGCCAGCAACAGAAGCGTGTTGTACAACGGCAAATGCCAAGGGTCGACTAAGGCAAATTTTGTACCTTCGGCGATTGAACTAGCATCAGGATGAACACCGGCCAGCAATTCAGCACCCAAGGGGCCTGTAGACGGCCAGGTTGCTTCGAATCCAGGCCATAGTAGTTCAGTATCTGCCAGCCAAGGAATTGCCAATGTTCGAATATAATACAAGGCACCAAAGAAGGCCGCGAAAAACATTACTTCCGAAAATATAAACCACGACATGCCCATACGAAAGGACTTATCGACGTCCATATTGTAGTCGGGGCTTTCGATGATTACTTTACGAAACCAAATGAAAAGCAATACAGCCATACCGAGGAAGCCAGCGCTCATCAAAGTAGGTGCGAAGGTATAACCGTTTAAGTAACTCGCGCCACCCATTGCAATGCAGAATAAGGCAATTGAGCACAGAAACGGGTATGCACTCGCGTCTGGAACGAAATAATGGTCTTTAGAATGTGCAGACATATTGGTTTCCTCGTTGATAAACCGTCTTTATAATTTTGTTTATTGGCCTGCGTATTTTTCGTTATCGAAAAATGTGTAGGACAATGTTAGCTCATGCACGTCTTCTGGCATTTCAGAGTCGAGCATAAACCTGACTGCCATTTCTTGTTCTTCACCAGGTTGTAGAACCTGCTTAGAAAAACAAAAACATTCAGTCTTTTTAAAATGAAAGCCCGCTCTCGGCGGCGTCACATTAAATGTGGCCATGCCGGTAATTGGGCGATCTGAATAATTTTTCACATAAAACAATGCTTCTTGTACTTCACCAATCTTTACATCTAGCGCCCGCGTAATCGGCTTAAATTCCCACGGAAGGTTAGTGTTGGTATGAGACGTGAAAGTAACCGCCACGTCTCTATCACTAATCTCAACTGAACCTGCAACTGCCTCTTGAATAATATCGGTCTTACCACCAAAGCCTGTGACTTTACAAAAGGCTTCATATAGCGGCACCAATGCATAGCCAAAACCAAACATGATGACGGTGATTATAACTAATTTACTAACAAGACTACTATTCATTAGAAACCTACAAGTACCATTACAACATTAAAAGTCTATCAATTTGGGGCTAATAGAATTAACGCCTAACCATTTTGGATAAAAAATGATGCAATAAATAACGCTACAGGAATCAGGGCGATGATCAATGCCACTTTAGCATTGCTCATCTTCTTGTCGTTGTCGTTATGTTCTTCAGTCATTTTCTATTAATCCCCTCTTAACTCAACTAGAGCTTGGTTAACCTTGAGCTGCCTATCGTATGACAGGCGGCTCATCAAAGGTATGGAATGGCGCAGGAGATGGGACAGTCCACTCTAGACCTTCTGGGTTATCCCACACTTCTGCCGTTGCTTTCTTACCGCCACGAACCGTCGCGACAATAATATATACAAACAGAAGTTGCGATATCCCTAAACCAAATGCACCAAATGACGACCATTGGTTAAACTCAGTAAACTGAACTGGGTAATCAGCATAACGACGCGGCATACCGGCAAGACCCAAGAAGTGCTGCGGGAAGAAGGTAATATTAAAGAAGATCGCTGTTAACCAGAAATGGATCTTGCCCAAAGTCTCGTTATACATGTGACCGGTCCATTTAGGTAGCCAGAAGAACGCACCACCCATCATCGCCATTACCGCACCTGAGAACAGCACATAATGAAAATGAGCTACCACGAAGTAAGTGTCGTGGTACTGGAAATCAGCCGGAGTGATGGCAAGCATTAAGCCTGACAATCCACCCAGGGTGAACAAGAAAACGACACCAATTGCATACAACATTGGCGTTTCAAAGGTCATTGAACCGCGCCACATTGTGGTAACCCAGTTGAATACTTTGACACCTGTCGGAACCGAAATCAACATGGTTGCATACATGAAGAATAATTCGCCTTGCAGCGGCATTCCAACAGTAAACATATGATGGGCCCAGACAATGAACGATAAGAATGCAATCGCAGCCGTGGCAAATACCATCGAGCTGTAACCAAATAAAGGCTTACGCGCAAAGGTCGGTATGATATGCGAGATGATGCCAAATGCTGGCAGAATCATTATGTACACTTCAGGATGACCAAAGAACCAGAAAATGTGTTGATACAATACTGGGTCACCACCACCAGCTGGGTTGAAGAATGCCGTGCCAAAGTGACGGTCAGTCAACAACATGGTTACTGCACCAGCAAATACTGGCATAACCGCTATGAGCAAGAACGCTGTGATCAACCAAGTCCAAACAAACATTGGCATTTTCATCAATGTCATGCCAGGAGCTCGCATGTTCAAAACAGTTACGATCACGTTGATCGCACCCATGATCGAAGAGATACCCATCATATGAATCGCGACAATAGCCATGTCGACACTCATGCCGCCTTGGATTGTTAATGGCGCGTAAAGGGTCCAGCCAGAGGCGGGGGCACCGCCAGGCACGAAAAAGCTACTTAGCAGAATAGTAAAGGCAAATGGCAAAATCCAGAAGCTCCAGTTATTCATGCGAGGCAAAGCCATATCTGGCGCGCCAATCATTAATGGCACCATCCAATTGGCGAAGCCGACAAAGCCGGGCATTACCGCACCAAACACCATTATAAGTGCATGCATGGTGGTCATCTGGTTGAAGAAGTGAGGATCTATAAATTGTAGTCCTGGCTGAAATAGCTCGGCACGGATTACCAGAGCCATCGCTCCGCCTACAAACAACATAGTTAGTGAAAAGATAAGGTATAAAGTACCAATGTCTTTATGGTTGGTAGACATAAACCAGCGTTGGAAAAACGGAGGCTTATGGTCGTGATCGTCGTGGCCGTGATCGCCAGCGGTCGCTGCGTGTGACATGAATAAACTCCTGATCTACTAGTTACGTTTCGCTTTAACATCGGCTGGCAAAACAACATCACCAGTCTCGTTACCGAAAGAATTACGTTGATAGGTTACAACTGCGGCGATTTGCTCGTCATTCAGTTGACCTGCAAATGCGGCCATGGCTGTACCAGGCTTACCAAACATGACAATCTTAATGTGGTCATCGATTGGGCCTGTGGCTATCGCGCTACCAGCAATCGCCGGGAATACTCCAGGAATGCCCTTGCCGTCGCTACCGTGGCAAGCCAAACAGTTTGCGCCAACAGACTCTCCTTTGGTCATTAGCTCTTCTTTAGTCCAAGTTTTCGACGATGGCTGATCAGACGCCTGTGCTGCAGGAACAATCGCATCTATAACAGAGCTAGTTGCTGCGTCAACTTTCACTTCAGGAGTTTCTAACGGTGGCTCTTGAGCAATAGACTCAACACCGTCGAATGAACCGCCAGCGGCCACCCATCCATCGAACTCCGCGCCCGTTACTACTTGTACTACAATTGGCATAAAAGCGTGATCTTTACCACATAGCTCGGCACATTGGCCTCGGTAAATACCTTCCTTACCAACATCTACGTTGAACCATAGCTCATTGATATAGCCAGGAATCGCGTCTTTCTTAGTACCGAATGCTGGAATCCACCATGCATGAATAACGTCATTGGCGGTAATAAGGGCACGTATTTTTCGTCCAGACGGAACAACCAACACGTTATCGGTCTCTAGCAAGTAATTTTCGCCTTGAGGCTCAGCGTTTTCTTTATCGAATTGATCGATTTGATTACGTGGGGTAGCCAACGTGGCATAAAAACTGATGTCTTGATCTAGACCCAAGTAGTCATAGCCCCATTTCCATTGATATCCAGTAATCTTAATGGTCAACTCCGACTTGGTCGTGTCTTCCATTTTGATCAATACTTTGGTCGCCGGGATCGCCATAATAACCAAAATTATAAATGGAACGATTGTCCAAACAATTTCGACTGTTGTGCTGTGGCTAAATTGCGCCGGCTCGTAATTCTTGCTTTTTCGGTGAGCAAAAATTGAATAAAACATGACACTGAATACGGCAACGAAAATTGCCACGCAAATCCAGAAGATGAGCATGTGCAAGCCGAATATATCGCGAGCGACTTCAGTTACAGGATCCTGAAAGTTCAGCCGGTATTCGGCCTGAGCTAAACCACTAAATAAAGTGGTCATTAGGAATGTGCCAAACGCAGATATTTTAGCGAAAGACTTTATGTGTTGAGATAACACCATAATTAGAGGTACTCCAATTAAAATTTCGATTCGTAGAAAAACCTTTATTTTCAAACACTTGTGACATAGTCAAAAGACTTTTTGAAATTCCGATTTTGTTATCCAATATTAACATCTTCGTTCACTTAGAGATTCACCATTGTGAAGGGCTCAAGCGGTATTCATCACGTCAAATAGGCTACCCAAGTTAAGGCGCACGAAAGGTATCACAGGGGCCCCCGGGCTTCAAGATTTAAGGCCCGGTTTGTTAATAAAAGTTTACCCAAAGCGAAAATCGATCGCAAGCCACCTTTTACTCAATTAACGCCTTACTCAAATAACGCCAACCAATGCTCACTGCATGCGTCGACTTGCGCATAGTTGCCGCCATTATAGTGATAAGGCAACTCAAACAACTTAGGCACCGGCATTTGATTCTCTAAGGTAGCCATATTTTCTCTTAGAAAATCAAATTTTGGGTCAATATGGTTTGCAACCCAACCAGCAAATGGAACACCTGACTGCATAATTGCTCTAGCCGCCAATAGAGCATGGCTGAGGCAACCAAGTTTCATACCGATAACTAATATTACTGGCATCTTAAGCCTTTGTGCCAAAACCTCGATACTCAGTGAGCCGCTCTCAGATAGCGGAACTAACCACCCCCCAACACCTTCAACGACCAATGCGTCAACCTGCTCAAGCGCGATTGCCACATCAAGCTCAATCAACTCAGCGCTAATAGTATCGCCAACCTGCCCTGCGGCAATATGCGGCGCGATTGCTGGCTGATACGAGTATCGATTAATGAGTTCGGGCCTAAGCTTAACGTTGCTCGCCAGCGTAAGCGCCTCGACATCACTGTTTTGCAGTCGCTGGTCGATCAACTCGAAGCCGCTGGCAATAGGTTTTAGACCGGCAACACGCGGACACCGAAGCTGTAGGTGGCGTATCAGCGCAGCGCAAACATGGGTTTTTCCACAATCAGTATCGGTACCAGTAACAAAAAATACGGGCTTGTTATTACTCATTCGCACTCCTGAGTTTAAACGCACTGGATTTCGACACTCCAGCCTTAGATACCCCAGTTTTAAACCCCTTAGGTTTGAATGCTTTGGCGTAGACCACTTGATAGCTGAGCTCAATCGCTCCATTTCGCTGGATAATTGCGTCGGCCTGGGCGCGAATGTCGTTAAACCGAGCTCGGCTCATCAGCCCTTTGGGACGCGCGGCGCTGGCATTACCTGCCCCCAAATTGCGAACACTCTTCAGCGCGCCATGAAAGGTGTCAAACGACTGAACAAAAGACTCTGTCCACAAACGATCGAGCACCAATCCTGAGTCTGAAATAGCACGACCGAATTCGTCTAAGGTAAGGAAACGCTGGTCATTTTTACCCCAAAGCTGCCGCCAGCTCTGTAATGTGCCACTCAGAAACGAGCTAATCAACACGCTACCGCTCGGCTTCAATGCCGCATACATTTGCTTGGCAGCAACCGCCGTATCGCACCACTGGATCGCCGAGCTGCTAAAACATAAATTCAAACTATCCGGACTGAATGGCAGTGATTCAATATCGCCTTGCAACAAATCAACTCGCGGAGCCCTATTCTCATCGGCTTTCAAGCGTTGTTCAGCGGCCTGCAACATGGCTGGCGCTATGTCCAGCCCCGTAAGATTTGCACTGCGGTAAATATTCGATAACTGCATTAAAGCGTAGCCGGTGCCGCAACCCGCGTCGCAAATAGCCAGCCTGCCGGAGTTTTCACGATCATTATTGCCAGCAATACCATAGTCCACGCTGGAATCTATGATGCCAGCGCTTAGTGACTTCGGCAGCTCAGCCATCAGAGTATCAACAATCTGTCGCTGCATCATCGCTAGCTCGTCATACTGCGACGCTGAACGATTAAATTGCCGTTGCACTTGGTATTTATCAATGCTCATCCGAAACTCTTTTTATAAGCTGTACTAGGTTGGCAATCACCGCATCAGCGTCGGTCATAAATGGAGCATGACCGGAATTGATCTCGGCTAAGTCAGCCTTCAATATCGCCGCCAAACGAACACTACTAACTGGTTTAGAGACCCTGTCTCTTAACCCACTGATAACGTGTATCGGCATTTTTAGCTTGAATAAATCGCTCCTCAAGTCGGTTTCAGCCAAACAACGGATGCCGGCACTTAAGGTTTCTAAACTCGGGTTTGGTCGCTGGCATATCGATTCATGTGCGGCCCTCGCTAAGGCTCGAGCGCCCGTGCTATTGCCTGCCTGCATTAATAAAAACATAGTTAAGGTACGTCGGTAATCGTTGGCCAACCGATGCGAGAATAATTCGAAGGTAGCTAAATCGACACCCTCAGGCCAATCATCGCTTGCAACAAATTTTGGCGAGCTGCTGATTAGTTGCATGGCTAGGACTTTCGACGGCTCTAGCAGTGCGGCCTTCATTGCGACCATGCCACCAAGCGACCAGCCGACCCAAATCGCCGGTGCTATAACCTCGTCGAGGCAATATTGAGCCATAGCGTCAATGCTATCAGCCCCCTGCGCGCTAACTGAATACCCGTATCCAGGCAAATCTATGCACTGAACATCTAAGCTAGGCCGAAGGGCAAGTAGCTGACCAACAAAATCAGCCCACACGCCGCCATTAAGCGCCCAACCATGAATAAATATGATTTTAGTCTTGTTGCTAGCCACAATCGCTTAACTCGGCACTATCTTGCTTCAATTGCTGACTAAGCAACTCTGCCAACAACTCTGCCAACAACTCTATAAGCAGATCTATTTGAGCAAACGTATGCGCAGCTGACAAAGCGACACGTAACCTTGCCGACCCTCTTGCAACCGTAGGGGGCCGAATTGCAGTTAAGTTGATTCCCTGATTGAAAAGAGCGCTACTAATATTCATCGCTTGATTCGAATCTCCAACAACAATCACTTGGATCGCTGTTGACGAAGGTCGCAAGGTCAGAGCGTGTTTAACCGCGGCTCGCTTAAAATAACCAATATTGTCGTTCAGTCTAGTGCGCAGCAGATCACCCTCTTCTGCCAACACGGCCAAAGCGGCCAGCACTGATGCTGGTACTGACGGGGGTAACGCAGTTGTGTAAATATATGGCCTGGCAAATTGAGTCAGGTGTTCAATGTATAGGGCATCACCCGCGACAAAAGCGCCGTAACAGCCCAAGGCCTTACCCAGCGTTGCCATCATCAACACCTCGGCAGCTGGCTTCAAGCCGTGATGACTCAATGCGCCCTGCCCAGTTGCTCCCAATAGACCGAAGCCGTGCGCATCGTCAACCAACAGC
The DNA here is from genome assembly GCA_017854775.1 of Gammaproteobacteria bacterium. Taxonomy (GTDB): domain Bacteria; phylum Pseudomonadota; class Gammaproteobacteria; order Arenicellales; family Arenicellaceae; genus Arenicella. Next base: position 15,596 of record JAFMHC010000043.1, read on the forward strand.
AATGCTTGATGATTAGATGCCAATGACTGCAACTGCCGCAAAGGTGCTATGTCGCCGTCCATACTAAAAACACCGTCGGTTGCGATCATGCAATGATTAAACTTAATCGAACTTGCCAATTTTGCCGCATGCTCGACATCACCATGAGCATAGCGCTTAAAGTTAGACGCGCTAAGTTTTGCACTGTCTATAAGAGAAGCATGATTAAGCTTGTCTTGCAGTAAAAGATCACCCTTGCTTAAAAAGGTTGCCGCCATCGCTAGGTTGGCCATGTAGCCACTAGAAAATAATATCGCCCGCTCGGCCCCGACAAATGCGGCCAGTTCTAACTCAAGTTGATGATGCAGTTGATGATGCCCACAGACCAAATGCGATGCCCCACTGCCAACACCGAAATCTCGACAGGCCCTTTCTGCACTTTGTCCAAGGGACTCATGACAGGCAAGGCCGAGATAATCATTGCTCGAGAAATTAATCACTGGACGACCATCGATTATAGCCTCCACTCCTTGCTGACTCGAGAGTGTCTTACGCGTACGCCAAAGACCCGCATCGAGCGTAGCCTGATGTCGACCTGCAACTAATTCTCGCCAGCTCTGCTTCATTTTGATCTGAGCATGAGATAAATGGATCTAGTATTAGTTAGCTTGATTCACGCCTGCGCCACTAAAGTTTGAGGCTTAATTCCCAATTTATTCATCAGCGCTCGATCATGCTCAACAGAGGCATTATTAGTAGTAAGTAATTCTTCTCCGTAGAACACTGAGTTAGCACCCGCCATAAAGCACAAAGCTTGCATCTGATCATTCATCGACTCGCGACCCGCTGATAAGCGAACATAGGAGGTTGGCATGGTAATTCTGGCGACCGCGATGGTGCGAATGAATTCAAACTCATCAATCGGCTCAACATCGTCCATCGGCGTACCCGGCACTTGAATTAGGTTATTAATAGGCACACTTTGAGGAGGAGTTGGCAGGTTGGCTAAGTTAGCAATTAAACCAGCTCGATCGGTACGCGTTTCACCCATGCCGACAATACCACCACTGCAGACGTTCATGCCTGCATCGCGCACATGTTCAAGTGTATCTAAACGGTCTTGATAGGTGCGGGTGGTTATTATTTCCTTATAGTAGTCTTCAGAAGTATCAAGATTATGATTGTAATAATCAAGGCCAGCAGCCTTCAAGCTTGCCGCCTGCTCGCCACTTAGCATGCCTAACGTGGCGCAGGTCTCTAAGCCTAAGGCACTCACCTCTCTTACCGCTTGCTCGACAACGGCCAAGTCTTTATCTTTCGGGCTTCTCCACGCTGCCCCCATGCAAAAACGGCTGGCGCCATTGTCTTTGGCTTTTACAGCGGCACTGACTATCGCCTCGACTCGCAGCAAACGCTCGGCCTGTAGGCCAGTATCGTAGCGAGCACTTTGCGGGCAATACTTACAATCTTCTGGACAGGCACCGGTTTTGATACTCAGTAAGCTGCTTAGCTGCAGTTCATTAGCATCAAAATTTGCACGGTGAAGCTGTTGCGCGCGAAACAACAGGTCATTAAATGGCAGGTCAAACAACGCTTCAACTTGCTCTAACGGCCAGCGCTTAGCACTGCTTTCGACCACTATTAATGGTGTCGCTTGCTCGCTCGCAGACTTTCGCACTTTTGCATTGCTGGCTTGAGTTACTTGATTGCTTGACATAACATTACTCATAATTGATCGGCAGCAAAGGAATTGTCACCGACATACTTAATTTAATTTAACGCAGCCTTAGTAATTAAGCGATTAGCGGTTGCGTGATCGATTCCAAAAGGACTTGTAAACCAAAATGAATTTTACACTTTACAACTACGCGCGCCAAGCGGTAAATTGGCTATTACCGAAACGATGCCTTCAGTGTCAAAGCATTCTGGGCGATCACGAAGGCTCAGTTTGCAAACCTTGTTACCTCGATCTCCCGTTCCAGTACCGTTACTGTAGCCGATGCGGCCAAAACTATTCGGCAAAGACAGACTACTGCGGGCACTGCTTGATCTCGCAACCAACTTTCGATCACTGTTTTTGCCCATTCAAGTATCAATCCAGTATAAAAGACCTCATTTGCAAGCTCAAATATAGGCAGCGCCCAGAGCTGGCTAAAGCAGCGGCATCACTACTGATGGGTGAGTTGATTGAATCAAGTTTTGAGCGGCCTGATGCGCTAATAGCCGTGCCAATGCATATCAGCCGCTTACGAGAGCGAGGCTATAACCACTCGACACTGATAGCCCAACATCTCAGCAAAACACTCAAGATCCCTTTGCTGACTGGCAGCATAGGCAAATCTAAAGCAACTCCACCGCAAGCTCAGCAAAGCTTAAAACAACGGAAAAAAAACTTAGCTGGTAGCTTTAGTATCAAGAAAAACATATATGCAAAGAACGTTGCCATCATTGATGATGTTGTAACAACAGGCTCTACTGCCGAAGAAATTGCTAAAATTTTGAAAATAAACGGTGTAGACTATGTGCAGGTATGGGGAATAGCTCACACGCTATAATCGCTTAATGGTGATTTGAATTAGTTTAAATCTGCGCATTAATATCATTATGAAACAGTGACTTAACGAACCTGAAGGAATCCGCCAACATGGCAACACCATCAAAAAAACCGAATCCAGCTGGGCTTATAGCTATCGCAAACCCAGCGCTCGCAAAAAAACTAAATGATGACAACGAGTCTTCAAAAAATAAGACCGCTGAAAAAGCTGCACCTACGAAAACAACTCAATTAGTCACGTTTGACCAAGATCGTTGGCGAGCTGTCTTAACGCTTAATATTTTCAGGTACGGCTTAGCGCTATTTTTGTTAGCAATGAGTTCATTGCCTAGTATATTCGACGAATTTCATGCCAGCGACCACCTGATTCACCCTAGTTTATTCAAGTTCAGCGCCATCGTGATGCTGATCTCAGCGGTTGGCTTTACTGTCTTCACCAGCAAACGCGTATTCGAATTAAGGCACGTTTTAATCGGCCAATTCAGTGTCGATATTGTTCTTGCCGGCTTGTTAACACATTCGGCCGGCAGTATTTCAAGCAACTTTATTTTGTTGTTTTTTGTTGTAGTAACGACCGGAAGCGTTGTACTCAGACGAAAGCCAGCGCTGGCGCTAGCCTCTGGAGCGACAATCATTATGTTGTACGAGCACCTCTACTCCTCATTAAAAGATAACGCGGTCATTGAGTCTAAATTCGACACCTTGGCTCTCTACTCAATAACTCTAATGTTCGCTGCCTGGGGTATATCATATATAGCCAGTCGATTGCGCCATGCCGAATTGAAGTCGTTTGTGCCTGGCAACGAATCTATCGAGGATTATTTAGTTCGAGAAGAGAAAGTAGCATTGAAGACAGCATTGGATAGCACCAATGGCAACAAAACAGAAGCCGCAAAGCTATTAGGAATGACGTTTAGGTCTTTTCGCTATAAACTGACCAAATATGACCTAGGCTGACAATAATTGTCACGTGAAAATCACTGCACACGAAAAAAAATAATCGATAATTATCATCAACTTACAACAGCACCGCCGTTTAACAATTGTTATCAATAAAGTTCTGGAAACTTTCATCGTTTAGGGTATAAATATAGTCATCGACACAAGATCACGACGATATTTTTTACATCGATCGGATTCAAAGTCGGATAATAGTTTAATTGATTCACCCCAAAATATGAGTTCGGTAACCGCGTTGCTAGTGCATCGATAAGTTTCGAATCTTTTATTTTTATCTAGTTTATTAATAAATAATAGGAAACATTGAAATGAAAAACATTCAAAAAATGCATTCAAATGCAAAGGGTTTCACCCTAATCGAATTGATGATTGTTGTAGCAATTATCGGTATTTTAGCCGCAATCGCACTGCCTGCTTACCAAGACTACGTACAGCGTACTAAAGTAAGTGGCGCCGCAATTGCTATGACCGCCTATAAAACAGGCGTTGCTTTATGTTTCGCGTCTACCGGCGATCTTACTCAGTGTGATAGCCAAGCAAATGCCGCTGCTGTAATTGCTAACCCAGATACGGCTGATATTCCGTTAACTGTCGACCCTACCGATGATGGCGTTACAATTGCTTATGTTGATGCGGTTTCAGTAGCTGATGGTGTTATCACCATGGTATCGACAGCTAATAGCAGCGCTGTTCCTGCAGCGCTAATGGGTATAACATTCACACCTGCTGTTCCTGCCGCAAACACCAACGGTGTTATCGATTGGAATTTAGCTGGTACAGGCTGCAAAATTCAAGCCGGTGGAATAGAAAACAGAGGTATCGATTGTTCTGGCAACTAAGTTCAATACTTAGTCTAAAGTAATCATCCAAAGTCAGTACTGCAGATAATTGCAGTGCTGGCTTTTTTTTGCGCTGAATTGCACTATACGACATAGAGCTATGTTCCTTTCACACCGCTTATTGACTTCAATTTTCTTTTTATAATAAACTTAACAAACAAGAGTTACAGGGTCGCTACTTAGCGCCCGCCACACTTTCTGTCTTAGTAAAAACATACCCCAGATATGAATATAAATCGAAAACGACTTTATTTTTTTGGCGCGCACTTAGCCATAAGTTTCATAATATTTTTAGTATTGATGTATCAAATACTCTACATCTGGTACCCCAATAGCTTATTTTATACCTCGGGAGGCTGGCACGGCACCAAGATAGTGTTTTTCGTTGATATGGTGCTAGGCCCGCTACTCACGCTGATTTTAGCCAGCCCTAATAAAAATAAAAAAGTACTGATAAGAGACCTTTTCTTTTGCGCTGCTATACAAATTTGCGCACTAACGTATGGAGTAACTCTGGTTTTTAATAACAAACCAATTGCTTTATCTATTCACAATGGTTCGATTTACACCATTGTACAAGATGATATTAAAAACCTGCCTGATAAAACAATTTTTTCCAGCTACAAACAAAAACCACCCTTGCTTTATAGCGAAGACGCGTCTCGCTACGATGTCTTTAAACCAGAATTAAGAGCGAAAGCTCAAAATATGCTGGACTTCAGCCTAAAGTACGGCGTACCGCTGCACGCTATTCCTGATATGTTCGATAAAATTGAGAATCGTTTAGACGAATTAAAAAAAATCACAACGCGATCTTTAAAGAACATAGAGGAAAGCCACCTCTATAGTGAAAAACAGCTTCAAAGAATGAAGCAAAAAAATTGGTTTGTAATTCCAATTGATGGCAGCTTTTCGAACGGATTTATGGCTATTGATAAAAGCGGATATATTCAAGACAGCATTTGCTGTCACTAACTATTCTGAATATCGGCAATGTTAAGAACAGCTGTGATGGTGTTTAAGCAGGGCATTGATGTACTTTATAAGGTGAGTTTTTTCTAATCTAAATTGAGTGTGAATCTTTAGCCTACCCCAGTAATATCAGATTGTTTGCTCAGCAATAAGAATGACTGGGGTAGGCAGAAACCAACCTAGCCCGATTCGAGTATCATGTGGTACTCTCGAATGATAAGAGACTCAACGCCTGATTACCTCGATAAAGCCAGCACCCAACTAAGCCGACGTTTAGAGCGTTACTTGCGCGACACCGGACTGGAGGCAAATTGATGTTTCGGCAATCAAGGCATCAAGCTTCAACGCTACAAAACCGACACCAGCCCAATTTGATAAAAGTAGTCTTTAATGAAAATCCAGTTACAATGATATTACTGGATATATAAATGCCTACGATAAGAAGAGAATATCACTATGCTCGAAAACATATCACCCATCGTTAAGACATTAATTAACCTCGAGTTAATCAATGAGCCCGATATTGCTTCACTCCCGCTTTCTGGGAAATCATCGACCGAGTCCCTTGCTACTCTTTTCGGATCATCGATCATTACAAGCGAGATCTACAGCCAAGAGATGTCCTCTCGGTTTGGTATCCCATTACTCGATGTTTCAACTCTTGACAAAAACATTATTCCGATTGAGTTAATCGATTATAAGATCGTTGAGCGTCATGGCACTTTGCCAATATATAAGCATGGCAAAAATCTGTATGTCGCGACTATTGACCCAACCAATAAAAATGCGCTAGACGAGATTAAATTTTATACCGGCTTACAGGTGATCCCGGTGCAGACTGAGTTAACGGCATTAATAGCGTTAATTCAACAGTTAGAGAATCAGCAGGAAGACTCACTTGAGGATTTTCTTGGCGACGATGACTTAGAGCTTGATATAGCCGATTCCGATGACACTGAAAAACAAGCCGATAACGCTTTCGACCCTAACGAAGCCCCAATCGTTAAATACGTTAATAAAATTCTGATAGACGCAATCAATCAAGGCGCTTCAGACATACACATTGAACCGTTTGAAAAGGAACTGCGCATACGTTTTCGTGTTGATGGTGTGTTATACAAAATAACTAGCCAGCCAATGTCATTTGCGCCTCGAATTGTCGCCCGTATAAAAATTCTAGCCAGACTCGACATTGCAGAACGCAGAGCCCCTCAAGATGGTCGTGTAAGATTGAAAATATCGAAAACGAAAGTGTTCGATTTTCGTGTAAACACACTGCCGACGGTACATGGTGAGAAGGTTGTGTTGAGGATATTGGATTCAAGTGCAGCTAAACTAGATTTAACGACCTTAGGCTTCACAGAAGAGCAACTAACGCTTTACAAGCAAGTGGTTCACCGGCCTTATGGCATGGTACTCATCACCGGCCCGACAGGTAGTGGTAAAACAGTAACGCTGTATTCGGCTCTCAACACACTCAACACTCCGGCGAAGAATATTTCATCAGTTGAAGACCCGGTCGAAATTCAGCTACCTGGCATCACCCAAGTCAATATCAACGAACGGGCAGGTATGGATTTCGCAGGCACCCTGCGCGCGTTTCTGCGACAAGATCCGGACATCATCATGCTTGGCGAGATTCGTGACCTTGAAACAGCCGAGATAGCGATCAAGGCCGCTCAAACCGGCCATATGGTGCTATCGACCTTGCACACCAATGATGCACCATCGACCTTGACTCGCCTATTAAACATGGGCGTTCCTGCGTTCAATGTGGCCTCGGCCGTGCACCTAATCGTGGCTCAACGCCTTGCTAGAAAACTATGTACTAATTGTAAGATAGTCCAGGAGCTACCAGACAAAGTGATGCACGAATCTGGGTTTAAACCTGAGGATATTGGTACTTTCACTATGTACCAGCCTTATGAAAAGGGCTGCTCGAGCTGCACTAACGGCTATAAAGGTCGAGCGGGTATTTTTCAGGTAATGCCCATCAGCGACGTGGTCAAAGCCATAATTATGGAAGGCGGCACTGAAAATGATATTGAAAAAGCCGCTAATGAAGAGGGCGTTCTCGATCTTCGCGCTTCCGGCTTATTAAAAGTAAAAGAAGGAGTTACTTCTTTAGAAGAAATTGAACGTGTGACCAACGTGTAATACACTGTTGAAAAATAAAGGCTTTTTATTTCAAATTTGTGGAAACATCAAGTTCACGAAACCCTACTGAAATAATGTACTGCTTTGTAAGTACATCAAATGCCGAATAACAAGATCTGAGCACCGCAATAGAAGAACCTTATGGCTACAGCAAAAAAAAGTAAGACTACCGAATTTGAATGGACGGGTGTTAACCAAAAACGCCAAGAAATAAAAGGCGAGATAGAAGCCCCCACGCTTTCACAAGCACGTGCCTTATTAAGGCAGCGAGGGATACGCGTTACCAAGATAAAACGCAGAACTAAGAGTTTGTTCTCGCAAGGCAAATCGATAAAAGCCGTCGATATTAGCTTCGCCTCGAGACAAATGGCGACCATGATCGGCGCCGGCATACCCGTTGCTCAAACGCTTCGCGCCGTTGGCAAAGGGCACGACAGCGCATCAATGGAGAAGCTAATGCTCGACTTGGCTCGCGAAGTCGAGTCGGGTTCGGCACTTAGTGTCGCACTAAAGAAGTATCCGTTACACTTTAATCGTTTGTTCACCAGCTTAACTGAAGCTGGTGAAGAGTCGGGCAAGCTAGACACCATGCTTGATCGAGTAGCCACTTATACTGAAAAATTAGAAGCGGTAAAGAGTAAAGTCAAATCCGCGCTGATGTACCCCATAATTGTGCTCTTCGTAGCGGGGCTGGTAACGGTGCTACTATTGCTATTCGTAATCCCTCAGTTTGAATCCTTGTTCAGCGATTTTGGTGCCGATTTGCCAACCTTAACTAGGGTGATCGTCGACATGTCTGAGTCTATGCAAAAACACTGGTGGAAATACTTACTAGCCGCTATTGCTGTGATCTTTGCTTTTTCAGCTGTTTATAAACGCTCGGAGAAAGTCAAGTTTGGAGTAGACCGCTTACTTATTCGAATGCCTTTATTTGGAGTCATTCTAAAGAAATCAGCTTTTGCACGATTTTCACGCACTTTATCGATAATGTTTGGCGCTGGCGTCCCACTGGTCGACGGTATGGATACAGTTGGTGCGGCGACAGGCAATCGCGTTTATCAAAAAGCGGTAATGGATGTGAAAAATGACCTCAGCACTGGACGAGGATTAGAAAACTCAATGAATGCCACCGGAGTGTTCCCAAATATGATGCTACAAATGGTGGCCAGTGGCGAAGAATCAGGTGAGTTAGAGATTATGCTGGACAAAGTCGCCGAATTCTATGAGCGTGAGGTTGACGATGCCGTAGCGGCGTTAGCGAGTATCATTGAGCCACTGATGATAGTTCTGCTTGGAACAATTATCGGCACCATGGTGATTGCTATGTATCTGCCAATATTTAAAATGGCCTCAGTTATTTAAAGCGCGAACCACTTATGCTCGATACTATTGCGGCACTACCCAGCTCTTGGTTGAGTTCTCTCGGGGGCATATTCGGCCTTTTGGTAGGCAGTTTTTTAAATGTAGTGATTTTTCGTTACCCCGTAATGATGAAACACCAGTGGACCGAGCAATCAAGAGATTGGCTTGAGCTAGAGCCACTAACCGACCTGCATCCACCCTCATTATCTAAACCAGCCTCTCATTGTGGCCACTGCAAAGCGCCGATACGGGCATGGCAAAACATTCCGCTCATCAGTTGGCTGATGTTACGTGGTAAATGCGCTAGTTGTAGAGCCACTATCAGCATTCGCTACCCGTTTGTTGAGCTATTGACAGGTATACTAAGTGCCGTTGTTGTTTACAAATTTGGCTTCTCGCTACAATCTGGATTTGGCTTGATTCTAACTTGGGTGTTAGTCGCATTGTCATTTATTGATTTCGATCACAAGCTGCTGCCTGATGACATTGTGATTCCAACGCTATGGCTTGGTCTTGCCTTAAGCTTACTTCCCGTTTTTGCAAACTCAAGCGACGCGATAGTTGGTGCAATTTTTGGCTACCTAGTTTTCTGGGTAGTGTTCCAGATATTTCTTAGGCTGACAGGCAAAGAGGGTATGGGCTACGGCGACTTCAAGCTTATGGCTCTCCTGGGGGCTTGGTTGGGCTGGCCCTACCTTCCTCAAATCATACTGGTCTCGACCATCTTAGGCAGCATTGTCGGGATAACCTTGATGGTGACTAAAAAAGCATCGAGGGAACTTGCAATACCGTTTGGCCCATACATCGCTTTAGCCGGTTGGTTAGCTCTGGTCTATGGCGATGAGATTAACCGAGCCTACTTGGGCTACATGAACATTCAATTCTAACTGCTATTCTCAAAAAGTAATAAAAGCGAAAGACCATGACCTACATAATTGGCCTTACAGGAGGCATTGGGAGCGGAAAAACAGTGGTTTCTGACCATTTCGCATCGCTCGGAGTGCCAATAATTGATACTGATATCATTGCACGAATAGTTGTAGAACCTGAACAGCCTGCATTGCGTAAGTTAGTGGAGTCATTCGGCAAGTGCATACTTTTGAAGTCTGGTCATTTAGATCGAGCACAGCTTCGAAAATTGGCTTTCGCCGATGATGTAAGTAAGGCAAAGTTAGACGCTATTACCCATCCTGCAATCAGACAAGAGACACTAAATCAGATTCAAGCTGTGAACTACCCATATTGCATAGTTGTCGTTCCGTTATTAGATGAAAATTCACCGTTTCTATCGACAATGAAACGAGTATTAGTCGTGACCGCTAACCGTCAACTCAAGATAGAACGGGTAGAAAAGCGCAGCGCTCTTCGGCCTGATGAAATTGAGCGCATAATGGAGACGCAGCTTAGTGACCAACGGCGCAAGCTACTAGCCGATGATATAATAGTAAATGATGG
>JAFMHC010000273.1 GCA_017854775.1 Gammaproteobacteria bacterium
GTACTCTGCAACTCAGATTCGCAGCAGCTCAATATTAGTTCAGCTAGATCACAAGCAATATAAAGAGAGTCTAAGGGTGCGCTGATCGCTAAGTTAGCACCATGAGCGTGTAATCGATAAGTACTTTGCTCATTACTCCAATCAATTTCGAGCAAACATTTTGACGACCAACGCTGCCAGCTCTCGACCAAATTCGACACGTTTATGCCTTCGAATTCGATATCAAGAATCGCACCGGGCTTATCCCAAAGAAGGTTTGGCCCAGTTAGTCGGCGGACTTCATCTAGTACAAGTTTCACGCAATATTACCTAAAGAGCTAATGTTTGCTAAAGACCGACTCACCTAGTCCGACGCTTCGTCGTGCTCGACTACGATTCTAACACCACGATTATCTTTAACCAATTTCTGCCCTTCTTCCAATTCGAATATTTGTTCCACCGGCTGATATAACTTTTCCGCCGACGTTTGCGGTGCGGACAGCGCCGCAGACTCAACCAAAGCGCCAGAATTAAAGCCAATAATTTGTTTCCAGCAACGGGTTATTGCATCACCAAGCACCACCAATAGATCGCCTGGGCCGCATTGGTCCAAACCATGGTTTACCGCATCTTCTTCTGACGCGACAACCTCAATTGCCGATTCAGCAACGCCCTGCTCAATTAGCGCAGCTTTGAGAAGTTGCGGAATCTCATCATGCCCACGTCCACGTCGATTATCATCCGCTTTGCAGACAAATGAATCGAATCCATGAGCGATGATTTTTGCGGCTTCAGTGATATCTTCATCGCGACGATCACCCGGAACCGATATTACTATCCGACGTTTGCCAGCCACATCGAGGCGTCCGGCGAGGTCTGTAATCATCGCGAACGCCGCAGGGTTATGGGCATAATCTAAGATGACTTTGAAAGGATGCTGATCGTATATATTCAAGCGGCCAGGCGCTTGATAAAAGGAAGTATCAAATATACGCAGCCCTTGGCGAATGTTTTCCAGTGAGGTATCAAAACTATAGGCCATGGCCGCTGCGAACATCGCATTTTGCACATTATGCATCGCCTTGCCTTCAATAGTCGCCGGAATTAAATGCGTCCACAACAAAGGCATATGAGCGCCGTTGTCGTAAATAGTTATCATTTCACCATTGATACCCTGCTCTAATACAACGGCCAAACCACCGCTACGAATATGCTCACGCACTAAGCCGTGGCCCGAGTTAGTGGTGACATAACAGATCTTTTTGGCATCGCAGAAATCAGCCATTGCTAAACACAAATTGTCGTCGGCATTGAGCACAACACAATCTTTAGCAACTTCAACCACCACACGTTTGACCGCAGCAAGTTGTTCTAAGGTGTCGACACCATCGAGCCCTAAGTGATCACCTGAGACGTTTAAGCAAGCACCAACATTGCACTCATTGTAGCCCAACCCACGTTTTGCAATACCACCTCGAGCGGTTTCCATTATGGCAAAATCGACGCTTGGGTCACGCAGCACAATTTGCGCCGATGTTGGACCAGTCATGTCGCCTTTAACCGTCAAGTGTCCGTCGATGTAGACGCCATCGGTAGAGGTCATGCCGGTGGTGAATCCCGCGCTGCCCATAATACTAGCAAGCATTCTTGAAGTGGTGGTTTTACCGTTGGTACCGGTAATTGCGGCAACAGGGATCTTAGCGTTTGACCCGATTGGGAAAAGCATGTCGATCACTTTGCCGGCAACGTCACGAGACTCGCCTTCACTCGGTGCCACATGCATGCGAAAACCGGGTGCGGCGTTACACTCACAAATACCGCCACCAATATCTTTATATGATTTGCCGATATCGTCGGTCAGAAAATCAACGCCGCCAATATCTAAGCCAATAGCACGGATGGCTCGAATCGCCATATCTCGATTATCAGGATGAACGATATCAGTGACATCAATCGCCGTTCCGCCGGTCGATAGATTCGCTGTTGAACGCAGAAAAAATTGCACTCCAGACTCGAGCACCGTTGCTGGTGTGTGGCCAGCATCTTCTATCAGCCGCAAGGCTTGAGAATCCATTTCTAAACGAGTCAGTACTTTCTCGTGGCCAATTCCTCTTCTAGGGTCTTCGTTAACCTTGTCAATCAACTGCTCGATGGATGACTTACCATCGCCAACAACGTGACCCGGAACGCGTTTCGCCACGGCGACTAACTCGTTGTTAACCACCAACATACGGTGATCAAAACCAGTAATATAACTTTCAAGTAGAACCGCTCGGCTAGTACCGACCTCTTGCGCTTGGGCAAAGGCAAGAGCGACTTCCTCGTCGCTCGACAAGTTAATAGACACACCTCGACCATGATTGGCATTCAGCGGTTTTACCACAATCGGGTAGCCAATACGCTTTGCATAGCGTATTGCTTCTCGTTCGCTATAGACCATTATCTGTTGCGGTACAGGTAAACCCAGATCGTTTAGTAAATCGTGCGTCTCTTGTTTGTCGCAAGAAATCTCTACCGCTATATGCTTAGTTTGACTAGTGATGGTTGCTTGTATTCGCTGCTGATATTTTCCATGCCCAAATTGCACTAGGCTGTAGTCGTTGAGCCGTAACCAAGGAATGCCGCGGTTCTCAGCAGCCTGCACCAGCGACGCGGTGCTCGGGCCCAGCTCCTTACGCTGTGCCGACCTAACAAAGCTATGCAGCTCCTCGGAAAAGTCGAACTCTGGGTCAATCTCTGCATCAATTAGCTGTTGCACCTTTGCTGGCATTAAATGAGTCAAAAGTTTCAGGCCAAGTTCGCCAGCATCAAGACCGACTTCACGCTGCTGATATTGATAGACCACGGTGTAGCACCCGAGTTCACCGGTGCCACGAGTTTTGCCAAAGGTGACCGGAGAGCCTGCCAAATTTTGCAATTCGATCGCAACATGCTCCCAAATATGACCAACCCAGGTTCCTTGGTCGTCACGTAAACGCCTGATTAACCCGCCCTCTTCTCCATAGGAGCAGCCATGCGTTTGCAGTGTCGGTAAGGCGTTGATTAAGCCATTAATGAAGTCTTCACCCAGCTTTACTGACGGCCAGTCCTCAAGCTCTGCTAGGTCTAAGGTGTGCCGGATAACTGGAAAGTTAGCGTATACGTTAGGCCCTACATAGACATTGGTGGCTAAAATCTTCATAAAAACGTTTTTCCTTTTAACTAGTTGTAACGACTTTTCGCCAGTATTTAAAACTCATTGGGTTTACTTTCCTCACCAATATCGATGTCAGATTATCGCTTGCAGTATTAACTCAAACGTAACCTTGAGGTTAAAAACAGAGAAAAAGTAACTCAATGATCAAAATTATGTCGGTTAGTAGAATTATAATTGATCCTGATATTGCTCTCACTAAAGGTATAAAAAAATGGCGGCGAACGCCACCATTTTTTATCTTTGATCAAGTAAGGTGATGTTATATTTTAAAATCCAGCGCTACTTCTTAAAAGCTTGTCGATCATTAATACTAAAACGCGCTCCCGCCGCTAAAATATGAACCTTAAGATTAAGCAGTGTTAACGCATCGCCCTCTCTTGCTTCGGCTGCCGATGAATATTCTATATTTGACGGGTCTACAACAGTAATTGAGCCACTGCCGACTACGGTAAAAGTGTTTTCTCCATCGATGAAGGCGGCGGTGTTCTCATCAATACCAATGCCTAGTAATGACGGATTATAAGAAACTGCACTAAACAAGCGGGCAAAACGATTGCGCTGATTAAAATGTTGGTCGACAACCACTGTATTGATCAAGCCCATTCCAGGCACCAAACTAACGCCGCCTTCAGTTGGAACAGCGCCTGCTTTACCACCGGCAATCATGTGTTGCGACACGATCGCAGCTCCCGCCGAAGTGCCCGCGTAGTGAACACCGGAGGCAATTAGTCGGCGAATTGTTTGAGCAATCGGCGTGCCGCCAAGAATTGTAGATAATCTCAATTGATTGCCGCCAGTAATAAAAATACCGGTACAAGACTTTAGAATTTCAACGTAGCTTTCATCATTCGCGTGTGAACGGTTTGAAATTGGCAACGAGTGTGTTTTACCAGCACCAAGTGATTCAAAAATTGCTTGGTACCTGGCGCCCGTATCGGCAAGTTTCGAAGCGGTTGGAATAATGCCTATCGTGGCATTCTTACCACCAGCAAGCTCCACGAATCGGCTTAAAATTTCAGGGTTATTTAACTTATTCTCTGCGCCCCCTATGGGGATCACATAGCCACGTTCTTGGCCAACAATACTAGGTGACGGCATAATTATTTCTCGAATGAGCCTTTTTTTATTATTTGTTTATTAAAGACATGCCAACAGCCTTGGGCCATAACATGCTCAATTCGGTTTTTCTGATCGAGTACGAGTAAATCAGCATCAGCGTTTATTGATAAACGCCCTTTATCAGAAAAGTTCATCAGACTGGCTACATTACTCGTGAATATCGGTAAAATTTCTTCTAGTTTTTGACCACTATCAAGTAGATTATAGAAAACTTGAGTCATAGACTCAGAGCTAGCAAAGTCCATCTTGATTAGATGACCTTTTTTGTCAAAAAATGGCAGACAACCGCCACCATCAGAACTCATGGTCAGTTTGTCCCTTGGAAAGTCTTGCTCGAAGAAGCGTAATACGGCTTCCTCTGGCTCAAAACCCTCCGGCCCTGTTTCAAAAGCGGTGATATCGATCCAGCAGCCCTGCTTGCTCAACTGACAAGCCTCTTCAAATAACGCTCTTTGGCGATTAATATGAGTTGGATTGTAAGTGCGCGCAGGAATCTCTGCCTGCTCTAACGCTTCTCGTACCAGTGATAAACCTCGCTCACCATCACCAAGATGCAAGTGTAAGATCCCGGCTTTGCCAGTCATCAGTCGCGCAACGTGTGCTTCAGAGGCTATTTTTAGTAGCTCGTTTAATGTCGGCTGGCTTGAGCGATGATCGCTTATAGCTAATTCACCAACGCCAATAATGGGCTCAATGAAAACGATGTCCGACCTCACTGAGCCGGTTAAGGTGGTCGGTGGCAAATGGTAGCCACCGGTGTAACAATAGGCTGATAGACCCTCTTCGCGTAGTGCGTAGACTTGGGCAATCATAGATTCTGTGCTGCGAGTTATATCATCGGTACCAAGTAGGCCAACAACCGTGGTAACACCCGCTCGAGTAAACTGACTCAACGGCACTGGCGGAACGCGGGTTGAGAAACCGGCTTCACCGCCACCACCAGTAATATGTGTATGGCTATCGATAAAACCTGGCACAACAGCTCGCCCGTCGAGGTCAACTACTTGCGCATCAAGTGCCTCATCAAGCAGCGGTAACTTTTCCCCAAGGTAAACGATTTTACCGCCGGCCAAGACGATGTTCTGTAACCCGAGGAACTCAGGGGCATAAACATTGGCATTGGTTAAGAGGGTAATTGTCATCAGCGTTAATGATAAATCAGAAGAAATGATAAGTGTCGGAATGCTAAAGCACACCTAGGGATTATCAAAGCGTTTTACAGCAATCGCTGTAAATTATATAGACAAAGTTACCTGCTAGCACCGAGCCATTGGAAATGCCCTATTTCAAGTCACATTTAGCCCCATGATCAGTCAGAGGCTTTCTTTATGTCACTTAATTCTGCTGCCTCAATCAGGTCT